>SLDA01000023.1 GCA_007125545.1 Thermoflexales bacterium
CGCGAGCCCGGTGCCGAAGGGGAGCTCGAGGTTGCGGAAGATACCGGGGCCGGACCTGAAGCTGGACCAGGACCGGGTGAAGAAGGGGAGACGGTGCCGGAACCGGAAGCTCCGCGACAGCAGGCCCCCGAGTCTCAACGCGCGCCTGGAGACGGGCGGGAACGCGAACCTGCCGAGCCACGTCGCGAAGGGCCGGTGCCTGCCGCTCCCTCGACACGGCGGTTGGCGCGCGAGTTGGGCGTCGACCTACACGCGGTCCGCGCCTCGGGACCCGGCGGGCGAGTTACGCCCGAGGATGTCCGCGCGCACGCCGAGCGTGGTGAGGAACCCGAGCCTGAGGCGGAGCGTGCCGAGGAACCCGCAGAGGGTCGCGAAGAAGAGCGCGCGCGGGCAGGACGCCATATACGACCCGAGGCTCGACCCGGGTACGCCGGGATCTCCCCGCAGACCGTCGAGGTGCCCAGTTTGCCCGACTTCGAGCATATGGGGCCCATCGAGCGGATGCCGCTCCGCTCCGTGCGTCGTGCGACGGCGAAGCAGATGGCGCTCGGCTGGTCGCAGATCCCGCACGTCGCAACGCAGGACCTGGTCGACATTACCGAGTTGGAGAAACTGCGCGAGCGCTACAAGGAGCAAGTTCGCGAGATGGGCGGCGCGCTGACGGCGACCGTCTTCGTGATGAAGGCGCTCGCTAACGCGTTGATAGAGTTCCCGCGGTTCAATTCCACGCTGGATATCGAAGCCGAGGAGATCATCCTCAAGAAGTTCTATAACGTGGGGATCGCGGTAGACACCGAGCGGGGGCTGCTGGTCCCGACCATCCGCGACGTGGACCGGAAGAGTATTACGCAACTGGCCATTGATCTGAAGACCACAGCGGACCGTGCCCGTGAGGGCCAGGCGTCGCTGGAGGATATGCAGGGCGGCACGATCACAATCACCAACATCGGGTCGCTGGGCGGCACGGCGTTCGCACCGATCATCAACTTCCCGCAGGTCGCTATCGTGGGCATGGCGCGGGCCTCGGTGCAGCAGGTTGCCAAGACCGTGGACTTCCCCGATGGGGAGGAGCCCAAGACGTGGGAGGACCGCTACGAGTTCGTGCCGCGCTTGATGTTGCCCCTGATCGTCTCGTTCGATCATCGGGTCAACGACGGCGCCGAAGCGCAGCGGTTTATGAACCGTATCATCGAGCAGCTCGAGAATCCCGAGCGGCTCCTGTTAGGACTGTAAGTGGGAGTAAGTATGAATCAACACGCAACGAACGCTAACCGCGATACCACGACTTTGGGTGGTGGCTGCTTCTGGTGTCTGGAAGCGGTCTACGATCTGGTTGAAGGTGTCAAGGATGTTGTATCCGGCTATTCCGGTGGCAAGACGCCGAACCCCTCATACGAACAGGTATGCACCGGACGGACCGGGCACGCGGAGGTGGTGCAGGTGACCTTCGATCCGTCCGTCATCTCTTTTCGGGAGATACTGGAGATCTTTTTCACCATCCACGATCCGACGACGTTGAACCGGCAGGGTGCCGATGTGGGCACGCAGTACCGGTCGGTGATCTTCTATCATAGCGAAGCGCAGAAGAAGATTGCCGAGGACGTGATCGCGGAACTCGAAGCCTCCAATGCGGTCAAGAACCCGGTCGTGACTCAAGTTTCTCCCCTGGACACTTTCTATAGGGCCGAAGACTATCATCAGGAGTACTTCGCTCAGCATTCCAGGCAGCCGTATTGCCGTGCTGTGATTTCACCCAAGGTGGCGAAGTTCCAGAAACACTATGCCGATAAGCTGAAGCTGTCGGTAGATCTTTGAGGTGAAAAGATGAAGGACAAAGTAGAGAAGACGCCGGCGGAATGGCGTGAGGAGTTGACGCCCGAGCAATATCGCGTGCTGCGCGAAAAGGGGACCGAGCGCGCCTTCACCGGCGAATACAACGATCACGAAGAGGAAGGAGTCTATCGCTGCGCAGCCTGCGGCCAGCCCCTTTTCTCCAGCGAGACGAAATATCATTCGGGCAGTGGGTGGCCGAGCTTCTATGCACCTGTCGATCCGGACAAAGTCGACACCAAGCGGGATCGCAGCCTGTTTATGACGCGCACGGAGGTGCTCTGCGACCGGTGCGGCTCCCACCTGGGGCACGTCTTCGACGACGGTCCGGAGCCGACCGGCCTTCGTTACTGCATCAACTCGGTAGCGCTAGATTTCGATCCGGGGGATGTAAAGCTCTAGCCCGGCGGAAGAGAACTCTGGTCCGGCGGAATAGGACTGGGGTCCGACGGATGCCAACAAGGAGGCGTAATCTATGGTGATGGGAGAGATGACCCAAGAGGTCCAGCTCGCGATTATCGGTGGAGGCCCGGGTGGATACGCGGCTGCCTTCCGTGCAGCGGATCTGGGACTCGATGTGATGATCATCAGTGACGATGAGCGACTGGGCGGCGTGTGTCTGCTCCGCGGGTGTATCCCGTCCAAGTCGCTGTTGCACGTTAGCAACTTGCTCTACGACGCCCGGCATGCCCGAGATATCGGCCTGGCCTTTGGGGAGCCCGAGATCGATCTCGATCAAGTGCGCGGCTTTAAGGATAAGGTGGTTGATAAACTCACGAGCGGGTTGATGTACATTGCCGACAAGCGCGGCGTCCAGGTCGTCAAGGGACGTGCGAGTTTTGAGGATTCGGAGACACTGCGATTGCAGGGCGCCGATCTGGCCCACGTGAAGTTTGAACACTGCATTGTGGCTACGGGCTCGAGGCCGATAGCTCTGCCCGGTACGGAGTTCAGGCGGAATGGTCGAATTATGGATTCGACAGGGGCCCTGGATCTCTCCGACGTGCCCGATCGGCTCCTCGTCGTGGGTGGCGGCTATGTGGGGCTGGAGATGGGCTCGGTCTATGCCGCGCTGGGTAGCAAGGTGACCGTCGTCGAGATGCTCGACCGGCTCATCGCGCAGGCCGATGAGGATCTGGCACGCCCGCTCGTGCGTCGGATCGAGCAAATCTTCGAGGCCGTCTACACCAGCACCAAAGTTGCTGAGATGGAGGAGGATGACGAAGGCGTTGAGGTCACCTTTGAGGGCGAGGTTGAGAAGACTGAGCGCTTCGATCGCGTACTCGTCTCCGTGGGTCGGCGCCCCAATTCGAACGATCTAGGGCTCGAGAACACCAAGGTCGAGGTGAGCGAGCGAGGTTTTATCCAGGTGGATGACCGGCAACGCACTGCCGATGAGCGCATCTTCGCAATCGGTGACGTGGTGGGCGGTGTGATGCTCGCCCATAAGGCGATGTATGAGGGCCGTATCGCGGCCGAGGTACTTGCCGGCGAGCCCTCAGCCTTCGACGCCCGCGCCATTCCCGCCGTCGTCTACACCGATCCCGCGCTGGCGTGGGCCGGCCTCACCGAGAACGAAGCGCGGGAGCAGGGGCGCGAGATCGAGGTGACCCGATTTCCCTGGACGGCTTCGGGCCGTGCGCTGACGATGGATGCGCCCGAAGGGATGACCAAACTCATCACTGATCCGGAATCCGGCCTGGTGCTCGGCTATGGTGTTGTGGGCCGTGAAGCCGGCGAGATGATCTCTGAAGGCGTGCTGGCGATCGAGATGGGTGCAGTGGCCGAGGATGTAGCAATGGCTATTCACCCGCACCCAACCCTGGCTGAGACTCAGGGTGAGGTTGCCGAGCTCTTCCTGGGCAGCGCTACCCATCTCCTGCCCCAGAAGAAGCGCAAGTAACGTTCCAAAACCATCGTTACCCGGTATCCAACAACTGCTTCAGCCATCATACGGCTGAAGCAGTTGTTGTGCGTCCGTCTTAGCTGACGATCCCTTTAGGATTCGACTTGCACGGGTACTGGAGCGGGCTTGACCAGGCGAGTGCTTCTCCGGCGCCCGACCAGCTTGCGCAGTTCATCGGCGAAGAAGATGGAACTGGACACCAGCACAATCAAACCCCAATCGGCCCACGTCAAGGCGACGGTGCCCAGGGCCACCTGCAAGATCGGTAAGCGGGTCGCCAGAACCTGCAATATCACCGAGATCGTGATCGCCCCCAGAAGGTAGCGGTTGGTGAACAACCCGAGCTGGAACAGCGACTGGTGCCGCGAGCGGACGTTCAGTGCGTTAAAGACCTGGTACATCGCCAGTGTTGTGAAGGCGATCGTCTGCGCGCGCATCAACCCACCATTCTGGCTCGCACGCCCGAACATCCAGAGCACACCCAAAGCCATAAAGATTGCCACATATACCGTGTTCATCAGGATGGACGTGTTAATGACACGTGCATTCGTTCGCCGCGGCGGCTCCTCCATCACGTCCCCCTCTTTGGGCTCAAGCGCAATCGTGATATCCAGCAAGCCGTCCGTTACCAGGTTGACCCAGAGGATCTGCACCGGGTTGAAGATCAGTTTGCCCACAGGGAAGATGACGATGGAGGTCAGAATGGTGAGAATCTCACCGAAGTTGGTGGCGATGAGGTATTTCACCACCTTACGCACGTTCTGGAAGACGACGCGTCCTTCTTCTACCGCGTTGACAATGCTGGTGAAGTTGTCGTCGGTGAGCACCATATCCGCCGTCTCTTTGGTAACGTCGGTCCCGGTGATGCCCATCGCCACGCCGATCTGCGCGGCTTGCAATGCAGGCGCATCGTTCACACCGTCACCTGTCATCGCGACTACATGGCCGACCCGCTGCAGAGATTCAACGATGCGGTGCTTGTGTTCCGGTGCGACGCGCGCGAAGACCGCTGTATCCTGGATGACGGCGTCCAGCTCGTCGTCGCTCATTATCTCGACCTCTGGTCCGGTCAACACGCGCTCGTCGGCTTCGAGGATGCCCACCTGCCGGGCAATAGCCTCGCCGGTGACTTGATGATCACCCGTCGCCATAATCACCCGGATGCCCGCACGCTTGCAACGCGCCACCGCTTCCGGCACCTCTGGGCGTGGCGGATCCATCATCCCTACGAGTCCGACGAAGACCATATCTGCCGGGTGTCCGTACTCGAGGGCTTCCTTGAACGCTTGCACTTCCTCCGGCGCGATGATCTTGTAGGCCAGTCCCAATACGCGCAGGGCCTCGCTCGCCATTCGGTAGTTCTCTGCCAGGATATGATCACGGTCCTGATCCTCCAGTTGGCGCGACTGGGCATTTTCGCGGATCTGCGGGCAGTGCTCCAGCACCGTCTCCGGTGCGCCTTTGAGGAAGACCCACACCTGGCCTTCTTGGCCCTGGTGGAATGTCGCCATAAACTTGGTCTTCGAGTTAAACGGCAGTTCGTCAATGCGCGGCAATCGGGCATCCAGCGTCTCTTTGTGGTGTCCAACTTTCGCTGCCGAGACTACCAACGCGCCCTCGGTGGGGTCGCCGCGAATTTCCCAGGTAAAGTGACCATTCTCTTGGTGCCGCACCAACCGGGAGTCATTGCATAGTGCGCCGATGTGCATAGCCAAGCGCAGGTCGGGAGTGGCGGTGGGATCGTAACGCTTGCCTTGCCGCAAGAAGCGCCCCTCGGGCGCAAATCCGACACCGGTCACATACATTGTCTTGCCATCCGCCATCACCTGCTGCACCGTCATCTGGTTGGTGGTAAGCGTGCCGGTCTTATCGGTGCAGATGACCGTCGCCGCCCCAAGTGTGTCGACCGCGGGCAGACGGCGGATGATGGCATTACGCTTCGCCATACGGCTTACTCCGACCGCGAGAGTGATGCTCATCACTGCCGGCAAACCCTCCGGAATGGCCGAGACTGCCGAAGCCAGTGCAAAGAGGAAAACCTCCTGCAGACCCATTCCGCGCACCAATCCCAACAACACTGTCATAATGGAGGCCGCCAGGGCGAAAAAGCCCAGCTTCTTGCCCAGGTCGAGTGTCTGCAGTTGCAGCGGCGACACCGCCTTCTCTGTCTCTTGGATCAGTGTGGCGATCTTCCCCATCTCCGTCTGCGCGCCGGTGGCATAAACCACGGCTCGCCCGCGCCCGTTGGTGACGATCGTCCCGCCGAAAATCAGGTTCGTCCGATCCGCCACGGACAGATCTGCGCCGTTCAGAGGATCGAGCGTCTTGCGCGACGAGAGCGACTCGCCCGTGAGCATCGCCTCCTCCACTTCCATATTCGCCGCTTCAATCAGCCGTGCGTCGGCGGGAACTTTGCTGCCGGCATCGAGCCGGATGATGTCCCCGGGCACGATCTGGGCAGTGGGAATACGCAATTCAATACACTCGCCCAGATCAGGACAATGTCGCACCACCTCGGCTTCGGGCGCGGCCTGCGCCTTCAATGATTCTAGTGCCTCTTCAGCACGATACTCTTGAAAGAATCCAATGAGCGAGTTAACGATGATGACGACGCCGATTACAATTGCGTCGGCGGTTTTGCCGGCGAGTAGTGAAATGCCCGCTGCGACCAACAGTACAAAAACCAGCGGGTTCTTGACCTGGGCCAATAGGATGGCGAGCTTGCTCACCTTGTGCCCGCTCTCAATCTCGTTCGGACCGAACTCTGCCAAGCGTCGTTCCGCCTCGGCTATCTTCAGCCCGTCAGCGCTGGTGCCCAACGTGGCGAACGTTGCCTCAAGATCGAGGGTGTGCCAAGTTTGTTGTTCGATAGTCATACTTAACCTCACACTAAGTTTTGTCCTGCTCGTATGCTCGCGGATACAGAAAAAAAAGTCGCTTAGTGAGAAGAGATGCTGGCTGGCGCCAACATCCAACCCCCAAGACGGCGGGCTTAGTATACACGATTTTCCCTTTTTGGAATGCCCAAAAACGCCTCCGGCGCCCAAGCGCCGGAGGCGGGGAGGTCCCTATGGAAGGGCTAGTCTTGCTCGATGACGATAGCCTCGGCTTGCGCTAACTCGGTCAACATCGGCTTATCTTTACTGCCTACACTGATGATCGCCGACCGTGCGATGGCCTTTCTCTCGCCCAGCGGGCCCTGCACGTACACTCTCTGCAGCGCGAATCCCAAGACACGCGCCTCTCCATCCAGCACGACATCTCCCACTGTGCCGATTTTGGTTCCACCCTCGGTCTGAATCTCGCGCCCGCGCAGATTGCTTGCCGTCACCAAGGTCTTATAGTCCGTTATGCTTTCCATTGGGACTACTGTGTTGTCGCCCGCGACCAGCCAGGCATCCTGGCCATATACCTGGATATGTGCCCGCTTGATAGCCAGCGATTGCCGGGAGAGAAACCCTTCACTGCCGGCCTGCACGGCCACTACCTTGGTCAGTTCACTGTTGAGGTAGAGATCCCTCACTTCACCCAGCTTCTTACCATTGGTAATACTGATCAGTGGCTTATTCTGATGATCCGCTGCATTCACCATCGTGGTTTCCTCCTAGGAACTAAGTGGGAATTCGGCTCAGCCGCGAAGCTGAGTGATCTGATTATACTGCGACTCGCTCTCACTGTAAAAAGTTGTTCGTGACCCGGGTCCAAGTCGGAACGGGTCAGAGGCCGGTCTCGCCCTGCTACCAGAAGCCATTCACGCCACCCATACCATCTATGCCGTTTATTTGACTTGGACAGCTTCCCTGTTATGATGTGACTATACCGGGCGGTTAGCTCAGTTGGTTAGAGCGCCTCTCTTACACGGAGGAGGTCACAGGTTCGAGTCCTGTACCGCCCACTCCCAATCCCTCATTCGGCTAGTGTCGTGCCTCTTGCTTGTACGGTAACCCCGCCGCCGGTTCTCTTCTTGTCTGCCTACGCTAGGTTGGGGTCTCGCTTTGGCAATAATAGTCTATACTCTGACCCGGGCAGCATTTCACGCTGGAGCAAGACGGCAGGCTTCCGGCCCGACTAAGGAGGTTCTTGATGGTGAGTACCGGTATTGGCACTAACACAATTTATCCGGATATCGATCTATCCATTCATAAGCTTGCTGAATTCGGCTATACCCACGTCTACTTTGACGGCACGGTCTTCGGTGTCCCGGAAGAGGAGCTTGTGCGCATTCTGCAGGTCTGCGCGCAAACCGGCATCTTACCTTTTGCAGCGCACGCACCGGGCCAGTTCCTGCCGCACAACGCCGGCGGGCTTGAGCGAACCATCGCGCGACACAAGGTAACGCTGGATAAGGCTGCAATGTTGCACTGCAAGTCGGTCACGTTTCATGTCGCTTCTGTCGAAAGTGTACGAAATGAGGAAACGAGTGCTTTCATCGAGCAGGTGGGTAAGCAGGCGTTCGACGAGATGAACTGGCACACACTGAGAGAGTTGGCCCTCCACGCGCAGTCACACGGGATGAGCATTGCCGTCGAGAATCTGTCTCGCGACATTGTCGGCAACTACTGCCGGACGGTGAACGACCTCAAGCGGATTATCGATGGCGCGGGTCAACCGAATGTGGGTATCTGCATTGACACGGGGCACGCGAACATCTCGGGGTTGAAGGCGGCCGAGATGATTCTGGAAGCGGGCGATCTGCTCATCGAGACGCACTTCAATGACAACTTCGGGTGGCTGTGCCCGGAGAATGCGGTCAATGATCTGCATCGCCCGCCGGGTGTGGGGACCGTCGACTGGTTGCGCGTTATGGAAGCCCTCGATCGGATCGCGTACGAGGGGCCTATCATCTTTGAACTGGCGGTCAAGGGTGACTTTCATGCCCTTGACGATCTCTTGCGGACCACATACAGCAACTGGCGGATGATCACGCGCGCGTGGCAGTATGTGAAGGCCGGACTGCCAGAGCTTGATCCGATCTAGTGCGGGCAGCTCGTGAACGGTAAAGCTACGTCAATCCCAGCTCACGCAGCCGGTGGGGTTAGTATGGGCAAGATCCTGTTTCCCCTCGGCTTGGGCACAGCTCTCTCCCTGTTGGGAGATGCAACCCTCTATACGGTTCTTCCGACGCACACGGCGGAAGCGGGCATTACTTTGGCCGGCGTGGGCATCATTCTGGGCGTCAACCGGGCCGTTCGTCTGTTTATCAATGGACCTGCGGGATTGGCCTATGACCGTTGGGCTCGCCGGCGACTGTTCGTGCCTGCTCTCTTTGTGGGAGCTCTCTCGACCGCTATCTATGCCGCGACCCGTGGTTTTTGGCCGCTCTTTATTGGACGGCTGCTCTGGGGATTGGCCTGGTCCGGCATATGGGTTGGCGGTGCCACCATTATCTTGGATGCTGCCGCACCAGAGGAGCGCGGTCGCTGGACGGGCCTTTACCAGATATGGTTCTACGTTGGCGGGGCCCTGGGTGCTTTGGGCGGTGGCGTGCTCACTGACCTGCTGGGCTACAATCCCACTATGTGGATCTTCTCCGCGTTGACCGCATTGGGTGGTTTGGTTGCCTTCTTTATGTTGCCCGAGACGCGTCGCACGCGGGAGAAGCCCGGTCGTGAGTCGCACGTCCGTGGGCATGGGGACCGCGAAGTCCCATCCCCGGGCCCAAGGGAATCGCAGCAAGATGATAGCCCCCGGCTCGCCTCGAGCTCGACATCTATTTCCCGTGAAGTGAGCGGCGTTCACATTCGGAACAATCACAACTTGTGGCTTGCCGTCTCATTGCAAGGCGTTAATCGTTTTATCCTTTCGGGTGTAATCTCGGCCACCTTGGGCCTGTTGGTGCTGGACTGGATGCAATCCGCTGACATCGTCCTGGGTGTCGCCACTGTTACGGGCGTGCTAATGGCTGTGCGAACCCTGTTAGGCATGGTGGCTGCGCCTGTGGCGGGGACCCTGTCCGATCGGTTGACCGGTCGTTGGTCGATTATGGCCTGGGGATTGGCAATTGGTGCGGCAGGTATGGCGCTGTTGGCGTGGGAGACGCCGGTTGCCATTATGGCCGGCATCACTGCGACTTCCATCTCTGGAGGAAGTGTGCAGTCGCTGGCTACCGCGCTGACCGGTGACCTTGTCGGCCGTGCGCAGAGGGGACGCGCCATTGGTCTGCTCCACACGGCGGGGGACTTCGGCAGTGCAATCGGACCCTCAATGGCATACATTTTGCTACCCTGGATTGGCTTGCGTGCCGTCTATCTGCTCTGTGCGGCCCTGTTTCTGCTCAGTCTCATCTTCGTGATGAGCTTCGCAGCCAAAGAGCGGATCTAGACGTCCCAGGCACATGCTTGAGCAAGAGGTGCGACAATCAATGAAAACACCAATGCTGGGTTGGCTCACAGGAGGTAGTCCATGAAGATCGTTGCAGCCGATATCTATGACGTGAACTTGCACCGCTGGAAGCCGCCGATCATCCTGC
>SLDA01000499.1 GCA_007125545.1 Thermoflexales bacterium
CCAGCACCGCGTCCAGTTCGGCGGCCTGCTGCTGGACGGCTCGCAACAGCACCACGTGGTCGGTCACCTCATACGCGACGACCAACACGCCGCTGACCCGGCCCTGCACATCGTGCAGCGGCACGTGATCTACGTCCCAATAGGTATCGCCGATACCCATCTCAGCCGCGCCCTCGATCTCACGGAAGCTGAGCGGTTTGTCAGTGGCGAACACGATGTCCAGCGCCTCACGTATCCCGCGATCCACCCGCTCGGGAATCACTTCGTCGACGGTCCGGCCCACGAAGTCCACGTCAGGCATCCCGGGAATGGCACGATGCGCGCTGTTGACGAGCTCATAACGGTACTCGGGCCCGCGGATCACCGCGATCGCTGCCGGCACGGCTTCCAGCACCCGCTCCAGCAGCTCGCGCTGAAGGCGGTTCTCGGCCAGCAGGCGCTCGCGTGCGGCCTCGGCTCTCTTGCGCGGGGTAATATCACGGCTGTAGCTGACGACGCCCACGAACTTGCCGGCAGCGTCGCGCGACGGCTCGTAGACAGCTTCATACCAGCGTGGGATTCCTACGGGACTGAGCTCTATCTCAACCCGTGTTCCCTCGCCCGTCTCTATGACCTGCCGCTTGATCCGCGTCAGCTTTTCGGCTTCTTCCGCCGGCAGCAGGTCGGCATCCGTCCTGCCCACAACGTGGCTCGTCTCGAGAGGCTCCGCCGGGTTGAAGATCCACGTGTAGCGCAGGTCCAGATCCTGAAAGAACAAGGTATCGGGGACGTTCGTCGCGACAAACCGGAACGTCTGCTCGCTCTCACGCAGGGCTTCCTCGTTCCGTTTGCGGTTCGTGACGTCCACGTTGATGCCGACAACGCCGGTCACCTGCCCCCGATCGTCCTTGATCGGGGTTGCGGAGACGAGTACATCACCCTCGCTCCCATCGAAGCGCCGCACGTGCAGTTCGACGGGACCCACCTCCTGCCCCGTCCGCAGGGCTCTGGCGACAGGATACGATTCGGGCTGCAACCGATCGCCCGTCTCCGGATCCCATGCCTGATACTGAGGATAGCTCGCAACACTCTCGACAAGCGGCGCGTCGCCGGCCCAGATGCGATCGGCCTCTCTATTCTTGCTCACAAGCTGCCCCTTCGCATCGGCGATCCAGACGCCGACGGGCAGGTGATCGAGAACGGCGGCCAGCCGTCCCTGTTCCAACTTCAGCGCCCGCACCAGCGCCTGCCGCTGCAGCGGCGCCTCGCGGCTATCCCCAAGCGCCCGCTGGATGGCGGGGACAAGCTCCTCCAACCGGTCCTTGGAGACGTAATCGTCGATGCCGGCACGCAGGCCCGCGAGGAGCAGGTCCTCACCGCCCAGCGCGGTCACCAGGATCACCGGCACATCGGGCCAACGGCTGCGCACTTCTCGCAGCACCGCTAGACCGTCGCCCCAATCCAGGGCCTGGTCCGTGAGCACCAGGTCGACAGGCTCGCCCTGTAACGCACGCCGGTAGTCTTCGGACGCGCCGGCCTCGACCCACTCAGCCGCAGGATGCGCCTCGCGCAGCAAGTCCACCGTCCTCGCGCGAGCCGCTCGATCACTATCGACGATCAGGAACTTCATATCCTCTCCCGCGCAGCGTGATAGGATCGCCGCGCTGTCCGTAAGGGTCAAGGCTCGCCGGTCGGCAGGCTTGGCAGGCGAGTGACAAGACGGGAAGGGTAAGCAACATAATTATGCTAACAACAGTCTAGTATACTCAAAAGACGCCGGTGTGGCAAGTCATACAAAGCGCGTGCGCGATGCGATGATGCCGGCTTGTCCCCTCCACGCCTGTTAGGACGATCTAGCCCGGTTTTATGGGCCAGGATGCGGCGGTTTCGGGTCACCTCGCGCCCATCTCCTCTACTGCCTCGCTCAAGCGGTACTCGCGGACGACCGGCACCGCGAAGTAGACGCCCACCGTGATCGCGGCGAGCGCCACGGCGAACGCCATGCTCATCGTGCGCGGCCCGAACAGGTCCGATCCGATGCCGGCGATGAAGGCGCCCACCGGCATCAGCCCCGACCGCAGGCTCACGATGCCCGTCACCCGCCCCCGCAGCTCGTCGGGCACCGAGAGCTGCAGCAGGGTCGCGTTCGTCGTCAGATAGATCATCTCGGCAAAGCCCGCCAGCGCCATCAATGCGACCCCCATCCAAAAGGAGACGCTGAGCGCGAAGAGGGCGAACGACGCCGCCAGCAGGAGCAGCGCGCCCAGTTGCAGCAGGCCCCGGCGGTCGCAGCGGCCCAGCGCGGTGAGCGCGAGCCCGCCCGCGATGCCGCCGACGCCGATCGCCGAGAGCAGCGTGCCCAGTACGTCGGGGCCGCCGTCGAAGATGTCCCGGGCATAGATCGGCGGGAGCGCGCTGAAGTTCGGGATGATCACGAGCGGCAGTAGCCAACTCAGCCCCAGGAAAGCCAGGGTCGCCGGCTGAGAGAGGATATAGGCCCAGCCCTCGCGAAAGCTGCCGCGCGCCTTGCGCGCCCCACGTCCCCGCGGCTCAGGGGCCCGGTCATACGGCATCTTGAGCTTCACGACGGTCAGCGTGACCAGGGCGTAGGCCACCGCCTGCGCGAAGAAGTTGCCCGCCGGGCCGATCCAGAGGATCAGGAAACCGCCGATGGCGGGGCCGATTGAGCGCATCACGGCCCATCCGGTGTGGAGGAGGGCCAGCGCGCCGGGCGCCTGCGAGCGCGGTACGATCGAGAAGAGCACGGTCTCGCGCAGCGGCCTGCACACCGCCTCACCCGCCCCGCCCAGGAAACTGTAGAGGAAGAGGGGCCAGACGGCAGCGGGGTAGCCCATCATTACAAACCCAAAGGTGAAGCTGAGCGCGACCAGCCAGAGGCTGGTCGCATAGAGCAGCCCGCGCCGCGGCAGCCGGTCGACCAGAACCCCCGCGAAGCTGATCAGGCCGACCGTGGCCAGCGAGCGCACCAGGTTGAGCGTCCCCAGCATCGTCCCGGAGGAGGTGAGGTCGTAGACCAGCCAGCTCAGTGTCACCGACTGAATCCAGTGGGCCGTGTTGGTCAGCGTCGTGCCCGCGAAAAACCAGGCGAAGCCCGGCGCGCGCAGCACATCCACCGGTCCGATCCCGGCCTCCGGCTTCCCGGGGGTGGCGGCTGCCGCTCCGGTGCCCGCCAACGTTCCCGCCTCCGGCGGCGGGGTGGCAGGGTGGCTATCCGCAGCCAACGGCAACCTCCAGCGCGTCGTCCAGGAAATCGAGCACCCTGGCGACATTCTCCGGGTTGTTGAACGCCGGGTCGCGGTGACCGTGTCCCGCATTGAGCAGCAGCTCGTACCTGATGGTCTCCGCGCCGTTCACCGTCGCCAGCTTGCCGGCGAAGACCAGCGACTGCTGGTAGGGCACGATCTCGTCGGCGGAGCCGTGCTGGATCAAGAAGGGCGGCAGGCCCGGGCGAAGGTAGGTCGCAGGGTCGGCCTCGCGCACCAGCTCGGGTATCAGCGTGATCTGCCGTCCCAGGATCAACGACTCGGGCGACCGGGGGCCGCTGTGCGCCGATTCGGGCGTCTGCACGAAGCCCGAGGCTTCCAACTGCGCGTCCATCGTCAGGAAGTCGGCGGGCGGGAACCACGCCACCACCGCCTGCACCTCGGCGGACACGTCGGTGTTGCCCAGCGCCGGATCGTCGAAGGCGGGGAGCCCACCGGTGACCCCCGCCATCAGCGCCAGGTAGCCGCCCGCCGAGCCACCCCACACCGCGATCCGGTTGGGGTCCAATCCGTGCGCATCCGCGTGCGCCCGCACCCAGCGAACCGCGGCCTTCACGTCCTGCACGAGGGCCGGGAAGGTCGCCTCGCCGCTCATCCGGTAGTTCATCGAGATCACGGCGTACCCGCGCTGGAGGCCCTCAAGCGGCGACTCGAGCTGTTCGTCGCGCTTGTCACCGTGACTGAAGGCGCCGCCGTGAATGTAGAGGATGACCGGGCAGGGTCTCGCGGTTGTGGGCATGTAGAGGTCCAGCTTTTGCGCTGCGGAGAGCGTCGCATACGGCAGGTCCAAGACCTCGTGCGCAATGTGGTCAAGAAAACGCCCGGTGTCGGCATCGGGGATCCCGGTGTCTGTCGGGAGATTAGGCTGAGTTGGCATAGATCGACTCCTTGATCTGATATGTGGCCTGGTGCCGGGCTCCGGTCCGGCGAGAAGGAACCGGATCCATTGTAGTCCCAATCCGCCCGCCCATCAATACGATTTAAGCTATACTTCATTCCATAGTGGCAGGGTAAAGTCACCCGACCGAACCCCGACGAGGCCCGCGCTTGAACACGCGCGAGGATCGCGACGAATGTGCGCCCGCTTCACCAGATAGAGGCAGGAGACGATAGGTGAACAGACGCAGCATGCTGCTAACGCTGACAATAACGATAGCACTCGCCCTCTTCCTGGGCCGGCACGTGGTGCCCGGCCCGCATCCGGTGCCCGGCCCACCTCCGGTGTCCGGCGCACCGGCCCCCGTCCACACTCCGGCGCCACAGGCGAGCGAAGCCACCGACCCGGTCTGCCACCGTCCATGCCCGCCGCTCTTCCCGGTGTATCCGCCCCACTCCCCCGGCAGCCCGCACCGGCCCGTCGCCTGGCACTATTACCCGCGCGGCGGCAGCGCCGACGGCGACCTCCTCTGGAAGGCACGCTACACCGTCTACCAAGAGCTCACCACCCACTGGAGCCGCTCGCGCGTGCCTCGCGACGAAAGCGGGATTATGCCTGAGGAAGGAAAGATCATCACCGTCCTCCACGGGCGCAACGATGTGCTCGAAAACGCCGCGCTGATCCTGGACGCCGGCCAGGCCTACCCCGAGATCCCCGCGATCTATGTCGCCGCCGCCATCGCCCACCAGGCGAGCGACATCGAGCGAATCTTCGGCGTCGACCTCCTGGAGGAGCTTGCGCTCAACCTTCCGGGCCTTGATGATATGTCCATCGGCATCGCGCAGATCCGCCCCTCAGAGACGGACTGGCTTGGATTGGGAGAGGTCGATCTCTTCGAGCCCGAGGTCGCCGTCGAGGGGATGTATAACAAGTTCACGCACGCGAGCGCCCGCATCGATGCGGTCCAGAGCCCGCTCTCGCCGCTGCCCCCCACCGACCGGGCCATGCTCCTCTCACTGGCCCAGAACAGCCCCGCCGCCGTCGACGCCTTCTTCGCCGCCGGCGGAAATTGGGATCTCGTCCTCGCCCAGGCCAACAACCAACGCGTTATGCGTTACTTCCTGGTGCACCTCGATTGGCTCGTCAACAGCGGCTGGGAGCTGCCGGGCGACGTAGACCTCGACCGCTGGCGCGCCATTGTCTTCTCGGCGCCGGCGAGGGCGCCCGAATAGGCGACCCCGAGGCGCGAACGGCAGCACGCAGCCAGACGCAGACCCCCACCCGGCCTCCCCCGACGGGGAGGAGCCAGACGCAGACCCCCTCTAACTCCCCCCGGGCCGTGGTCAAGCCTGTGTAGCCTGGCCATGGAGTCTTCACCACTGAGACACTGAGAAGCACGGAGGGCCACAGAGGCAGGCACGGAATGGGCAGCGGCAGCGGTATGGACCAGTTTGTCCGCTACGGCAGGGATCCCTAATCCTGCTGCTCTCTGTGTGCTTCTCTCTGTGTGCTCAGTGTCTCGGTGGTGATGGAGAGTTCACCGTCCATAGTGCATTTCCCAAGCTTGTCGCTTGCGTGTACTATGTCATGGAAAGGTGACCTCCTGTTGATTGCGTTATCCACCGTAATCTACAGGTAGCGGTTATCCTTCGCCATCTATCTGTAAAGGGATTTTAGATCAAAGAGGAACCATGCTATGGAGCTGAATATGCGAGACAAAACGCTACCCACACCGTCGATTCTGACCGCCGGCGAGTTGAGCGTGGTCTTCGAGCGAACGCTTGACGGGATCAGGTTGCAGCGTCTGTCTGACACGACCACAGACCGCGAGCTCCTCCCGGCCCGCACGTTGCCTCTGTTTACACTGCGCCTGCGTCACTGTGAGACCAAAGAGGAGGTCCAACTCGACGCCGATTCAGGTTGGGATCAGGTGGCGATCGCGTCAACCGCGGACGGCGCCGAGTTAGACTGGCGGCAAGCGAAGCCGGCTGATCTGCACGTCATCGTTCGCGTGACCGCCGATCACGAAGCCAACGCACTACGCTGGCGTCTCCAGGTGGAAAACGGGGACTCAGAGTGGAGCGTCTGGCGCGTGATTTTCCCCCAGATCGCCATCACCGAGCTGAGTTCCGATGCGACAGTGTTCTTTCCGCGCGGGCCCGGCGAGGTCCAGAAAGGGCTCTGGCAGAGAGAGTTCCGTCATCAGGGACTTTACCCGGAACCCTGGACCACCATGCAGTTTATGGCGGCCTACGATGAGCAGAGCAAGACGGGCCTCTACGTGGCGATGCACGACCCCAATGCCGGTGCCAAGGAGATCTCGGTGGCGAGCCATCCGGAAGAAAGAACCGTCGCCTTCACCTTTGACCATCCCGCAGAGGATATGGGCGTCGGATCCAATGGCTTTGTCTTGAGCGGAGAGGCCGTATGGCAACTGCTTCGCGGTGACTGGTTTGATGCCGCGATGATCTACCGCCAATGGGCACGCCGAGAGGCACGCTGGTTTCCCGAGTTGAGCGATGAGGGCCGTGATGATACGCCGCAGTGGACGCGGGAGTTACCCGTCTGGACGACGACTTCGGGTGACCGGGTGCAGGTGGTCTCCCGGGTGAAGGAGTTTGCGGCGTATATGGACGTGCCGGTCGGCTTCCACTGGTACGGTTGGCACCAGATCCCGTTTGATAACGACTATCCCCACTACTTCCCGGTGACGGAGGGTTTTGCCGAAGGGGTTCGAGACCTCCAGAAGGCGGGCATCTACGTGATGCCCTATATCAACGGGCGTCTATGGGACATGCGCGACAAAGGCGTCGAAGACTACCAGTTCACCCGTGTCGCCCTGCCCGCGGCAACGAAGGATGATGAGGGACAGCCCTACGTGGAAATGTACGGCAGCAAAGAAGCGGATGGCAGCCCGGTGCGGTTCGCGGTGATGTGTCCCGCTACCGAACTGTGGCAGGACCGCGTCCGCTCAATCTGCTCACGCTTATTCGACGAATACCATGTGGACAGCGTCTACATCGACCAGATATCCGCCATGTCGCCGAAATTGTGCTTCGACAGGACACATGGGCATCCGCTGGGCGGAGGACACTGGTGGGTTGAGGGGTACTGGAAGATGCTGCAGTCTATCCGGGATGCCATGCCCGCAGGATGCATGTTAACGAGCGAGTGCAACTCCGAACCGTTTGCCCGCTGGTTTGACGGCTACCTCACGTGGCACTGGCAGCATGACGGACAGGTGCCGGCGTTCGGTGCCGTCTACGGCGCTGCAATTCAGATGTTCGGGCGTGCCTACCGTGGTGGAGAGACGAAGGGCCTGGCACTGCGAATGAAAGCCGGGCAGCAGTTGGTGTTCGGCGAGCAGATCGGGTGGATCGACCCGGACATCGTCAACGAGGAGGAGAGCGCGGCCTTCCTGCGACAGGTGGTCAGGCTGCGTTGGCGCCTGCGGCGCACCTTCTACGCCGGTGAGATGTGCCGCCCGCCGCGACTCGAGGGCGACATCCCCACGGTACGAGCCGACTGGCAGTGGAAGGATGAATGGTGGGTGACGACCGACGCCGTGATGACAGGGGCGTGGCGACTACCCCAAGAGAACAGACTCGCCTTGCTGTTTGTCAACGTTGGCGATTCGCCCATCTCCGCCCGGTTCCACTTCGAGGGTCGCCGGTATGGCGTTGACGGCGAACAGGTTCGTGTGACCGTCATCGATCAAGCGGAGACGCTCGAGACCTTCGTCGCACCGAATGCTTTCCATCGAGAACTCACACTCCCCCCGCGTACAGCGTACGTGTGGGAAGTATCGCCATTGTAAAGGCTGTCGTCGAGTCAAGAGCCCCCGAGGGACAGAGGGCTCTTGAACAAAGCAGCGGGGCGCTGAGCGCCCCGCTGCGTGTGTGTCAGGATGGGTCCGGCCCAGCGCCGGCTACGAGAACGCATCCACAGCGGCTCTCTCGATGACGAGCCCCTGCTTGTAGCGCTCCATAAACGCCGCAAAGCCCTCCACGTCCCTGGGATCGGGCGACAGCGTCGTACCCGCCTCGCCCGCAAAGACTTTGTCGGCGAGATAGGTCGCCAACGGTTCGCCCTCCGCCCCGTTCAGCATATACGCAGCCAGCAGTGCGATGCCCCAGGCGCCGCCCTCGCCCGCGGTCTCCATCACGGAGACGGGGACGCCCACCGCCGCCGCCATCATCCGCTGGCCCACCTCCGGCGTCCTGAAGAAGCCGCCGTGACCGAGGACCTGATCGAGCGCCACGTGCTCCTGCTCGAAGAGGATGTCCAGGCCGATCTTCAGGGCCCCCAGCGACGCAAACAGGTGCGTGCGCATAAAGTTCGCCAGCGTGAAGCGGCTCTCGGGCGTGCGCACGAAGAGGGGCCGCCCCTCCTCCATATGCGTGATGTGCTCGCCCGAGAGGTAGTTGTAGGCCAGCAGGTTGCCGCCATCGGCGTCGCCCTCCAGCGCCTTCCGATAGAGCATCGGGAAGAGCTCGGACCGGCTGACCTCGACGCCCAGCGCGGCCGTGAACTCCTGGAGCAACGCGACCCAGGCATTGATGTCGGAGGTACAGTTGTTGCTGTGGACCATGGCCACCGGCTTGCCGGCGGGCGTCGTCACCATGTCGATCTCGGGGTAGACCTTCGAGAGGGGCTCCTCCAGCACGACCATCGCGAAGACCGAGGTCCCGGCAGAGACGTTGGCCGTCCGTTCCGCCACGCTGTTGGTGGCGACCATCCCCGTGCCGGCGTCACCCTCCGGGGGACAGAGGGGGATGCCCGGCTCCAGGGTGCCCGTCGGATCGAGCAGACTGACGCCCTCTTCGGAGAGCGTGCCGGCAGGCTCTCCCGCGACGAGGACCTCCGGCAGAATGTCCCGGAGTTGCCAGGAGACGCCCGCGCCCTCGAGCCGTCCGTTGAACAGCCCGACCATGGCTTCATCGTAGTCGTTGGTGCGGCTGTCGACGGGGAAGACACCCGAGGCTTCGCCAACGCCCAGGACCTTCTCCCCGGTCAGTTGCCAATGCACATAGCCGGCCAACGTGGTCAGGTGGCTGATCCGCGGGACGTGCGGCTCCGCGTTTAGGATCGCCTGATAGAGGTGTGCGATGGACCAGCGCTGCGGGATATTGAACTCGAACAGCTCCATCAGCTGCTCCGATGCCTGTCCCGTGATCGTGTTGCGCCAGGTCCGGAATGGAACGAGGAGGTTGCCCTCCGCATCGAAGACCATGTAACCGTGCATCATACCGCTGAAGCCGATGGCCCCAATCGTCTTGAGCGGGAGGCCGTAGGTCTTCCGGACCTCGTCTGCCAGCTCCCGGTAGCCGGCCTGCAGACCGGTCCAAACGTCGGCCAGGCTGTAGGTCCAGATCCCGTCTTCGTACCGGTTTTCCCAGTCAAAGCTGCCCGAGGCGATCGGGGCGTGATCTGTGCCGATCAGCACGGCCTTGATGCGCGTCGAGCCGAACTCGATGCCGAGCACGGTCTTGCCGCTCGCGATGGCCTGGCGAGTATCGCTTTGATTCATAATCATCTCCTTCTATCGGCTAGATGCTAGGGTCCCTATCTGGTCATCGATGCAGGCCGGATTCGTGGCGTCAGAACAGAGTTGCCGACCTCACTGATATGATACGCCGGAAGGCCAGGAGCACAACGGCGCGCCCGGCTGTCCTCCGCTATACGGAAGAATGATCGTGGTGATGGAGAGGCCACCACTGAGACACTGAGAAGCACGGAGGGCCACAGAGGGAGGCGCGGAATGGGCAGCGGCAGCTGTCTCTGGGCTCTCCCCCCTGGTCGCCACCTCGGTCATGGTTACCCGACGCGTCTGCGCTCGCTCGCGGCGCGGTTACCCAAGTCCCGGGGGGAGCTGGAGGGGGGAAGTCTTCTGGAGCCTCCACCTCTCGGCTCTACCCAATAGGCGTTGACGGCACACATAAAGGCGCGACAATTAAACCGTCTCGCAATCCCTGCTGCCCCCCCTCTAACTCCCCCCAGCTCGTGGACAACCACAGTCGCGCCGACACACAGCCCTGCGACAGCGA
>SLDA01000008.1 GCA_007125545.1 Thermoflexales bacterium
GGATATCCGGATAGTCAGTGAGGATACCCCGGACGCCCATCGCGATCAACTCACGGTTGGCCTCGTCCGTATTCGCGTAGAAGACGTTGGCACGCAGTCCGCGCTCTTGCAGTACGGCGCAGAAGGCAGGCGTGACGTCGCGCCGCAGTGGCTGCACGTAGCGACAACCAAAGGCCTGCAGCCGGTCGAGCGCCGCCACATCCATACGACCCTGCCGGTCGAGCACGCAGAGCTCGATCTCAGGATCGAGGTCCCGAACGCGCCGGGCCTCCTCGTAGGTGTTCATCGTCAGATAGCCGCGTGGATAGAGATTATAGGCGCGGTAGAGGCGGCAGATCTCGGCGAGAACGGGCGGTGCAGCGTCATAGACCTGGATGTTGAGCCCGAGCTCTTCGCTCACGGACTCCAAGACCGCTTGGAAGGTGGGGATCCGGGTACCGGGGAGCGCGGGCTCTTCCAGCTTCTCGCCATTATCGTGCGATCCCCGCCAATAAGAAGCCTCAAAGGTCAGAATCTCGTTCAGTGCGTAGTCACTGGGGGGTCCTGGTCGATCGGCGGTCCGCTCGCATGTGGCATCGTGAAGCACGATCGGCACGCCATCCTTCGTCCCGCGCAGATCGAACTCGATGAGATCGACACCCAGAGCCGCCGCCGCGAGGAATGCGGGGAGGGTGTTCTCGGGATAGTGTCCCGAGAAGCCGCGGTGCGCCGTCACGACGACGCGCTCCGGGTTGCTGTAGATATCGTCCAATGTGAAAGCCATCTGACAAGCTCCTATCTGAGACCGGCCATCCGTCGCTTAGTTCGCACGCCTTAGCGATATTGAACACGGTCATCGATTATAAACGGAAATAGGGAGAAGGCGACATCAAACGCATCCGTCACCAAGCTCTGGTCACCTCGGCTACCTGTGATAGGATGGAGGTCGCGAGGGCCACAGGTGCAGAGATTGCCCTCCGATGCTTGCGGCTTGAGAGATCTTGGTGTCCCAACTACTACGCACTCAGGAGGTATGATGTCCTTGAAAGCACGACTAGGAACTTCGATGTTGGCTGTGGCATTGATCTTGATAGTGGGTTGTCGCCGCAGCGAAAATGTAGCGACCATTGATCCGCCCAGCCAGGAGACGTCGTCGGAGGCGCCAGAAACGGCACCCGAAATACAGTGGCAGCTGGATATAGGCACTGATGGGAAGGTGGAAAGCGTGGCATTTTCGCCCGATGGCGGCACGGTAGCCGGCGGCAGTTTCCTGGAAGCCCGCCTTTGGGCCGTCTCGGATGGTCAGTTGTTGCGCACAATCGAGCAGGGACACACGGCTGAGAATCTAGCGTTCTCACCCGATGGGACGCTTCTCGCGGCGGGTCTCAGCACCGGCGGTGTGCAGCTGAATCTCGTCGCGGATGGGTCTCAGCTACCGCAGTTGCACACTGGCTTTAACAACCGGCTAGCTTTCTCGCCGGATGGCCAGACGCTGGCTACAGGCAACCGGAATGGCGTGGTCTGGCTATGGGACCTGGAGAGTGGCGAACAGCTGGCCGAGCTGGCACCGCCCACGGATGCCTGGATTACTGCGCTGGCTTATGCGCCCGATGGTGAAATTGTGGCCGCTGGACACTACGATGGTACGATCAACCTTTGGACTGCTGCCGACGGCGTCCTGTTGCATACCCTTGAGAGTGGGGGTACAACAAACGGGTTGTCCTTTTCGCCTGATGGGCAACTGCTTGCTGTAGCCGGTACACACGACGAATGGGATCCCGTCATCGCAATCTGGACGGCATCGGATGGCAACTTTGGTGCGAGTGGTGTAGACCGCCAGACATTGAGCCTCTCACAAGAAGGGCGAGCGGTAGCCTTTTCACCGGACGGCCGTTGGTTAGCAGCGGGCTCTTCCGATGGGATTATGCTCTGGGAGATGCCAGATGCGACGTTGAGGGTAACGTTAGATCACATAGCCGCGTCGGAAGACACGGATTGGGTCACGGACCTGGCCTTCTCCCCCGACAGCACTCTGCTCGCGGTCGGGAGATGGACCGGCATACTGGAGCTTTGGCAGATCGGGCCTTGACCCGCACCCGGTAGCGTGAGGTTCAAGGCAGCGACTCCCAAGACAGCCGGTACACTCAGGAGGTACTAACTATGAAACTGGGCAACACCCGTCGTATCTTCATACAGGAAGCTCTAAGAGCGATGGCGATCTTTGCTATTCTGTTCTTCGGCGGCAGCCTTCCCCTGGTGCGGCTATTTGGCGTACGTTTTTGGACGGCGCTTGTGGGGGGGCTGGTTATTGCGCTGCTGTCGTTCGTCGTGTTGACCGCAGCGCGGTTCACGACCGGTCGTGAACTCAAGATCCCATCGCACCCGAAGGCCCTTATCGCAGCGGTGGTCGCGATTATAGGAATTGGCCTCGCAATGACGTGGTTCTCCCATCCCTTCCTGGGCCACGTTCAGGGCTTCACGATCCTGGAACGGCTGCGCGGTGCAACACCCGAGACAAAGGTGAATGCGTATATACAAGCTATCCTACGCGAGGACGAGGAAGCCGCACTCACGGCGTGGATGCTTCATGAACGCGAGCTGCCTGACGGTCGCGGCGACGCATTGCGGGATCGGCGCACCCAGGTAACCCGAGAGCTGCTCGCAGCGGGACTGCATCGGGACTTCACTATCGAGCAGATCGAGTGGTGGACAACCTGCTGCGAGCCGGGCGTAACCGAGGAGATTCGGAATGCCGGCGGCGCACGCGTCCACGTCCGGTTCCTGAATGGCAATGGGAGTCCGCAAGACTATGTCTTCGACGTGTTTCACCGTGACGAGGCCTATTGGGGTGCTGCTATGGGCTATCCGCCGCGGCGGTGGGTTCTATACGACGTCTACCCAAGCGATGAAGACCCGCTCTACTGGCGGTTCGTATACGACTCGGGCGTGAGCTGGCGAGCCTGGCCGCCCGAAGCCCCGTAACGGGACGGAAGCTTAAGGTTATCCATTCACGAACCCCAAGCTACCTGCCTGTAAGAGCACAAAGTCAGAAAAAGGCCCGTGGACAGTGTCCACGGGCCCTGGCCAAAACCGGAATCGTCGCTCGCATCACCCTAGGAGATACCGCGGCATTCCGCCGGATTGTAGCGACAGTACGTCGCCTGTTCCAGTGGCGTCTCAAAGATCCGATCCATCGTGCTTACCCAGTTTCGTACGACTTTCGAGATGCTCCGCCATCCTATGCCCCCATCTCGTAGCTCGACGGGCTCACGCTTCATTAAGGTTCGCTCGTGCGCCAAGGCTCTAGCCAGCAGACTCGTATAGATTGGTGTTTCCATCTCTCGCCCCCCATTTCGTGGTACTCTCTTGTCTAATATTTGTTTATATTTTATGGACTTAGTATACAAGCAGTTCTCTAATTTGTCAATAGTTTATTTGTTAAATTCGCGACACTGATTGAGCTCGGGCTCGGGACCACGACCTGCAATCATCCGTTACGCACAGATCCGGCGGATCGTGTCTGTGACTGAAAGTGCGTATATGCAGTTGGAGCGAGCCTCCAGTATAATGAGGGTTCCCTACGCATTCGCGGTCGAAAGGAGTGAAATGACAAACACGGTCCAACAGTTCAGCGTCGTGATTGATACACCGATAGGTGCAGGAGCCAGCCACGGGCTGCACAGACTACAAGAGACCCTTAACACCTGGAACACGCCTATACGCATCCTCGCAGACTTGTCCGCAATCGTCCCGGAGATGGGCGGTCCCTTCGTGATTCTGGGTCCCCCTCACTCCCCCGCCGTGCAGCAGACTGCGGCCAGCCTGGAAGTGCCGCTTCCCACAGGCCCTGAAGCGCTCCTCATCCGGCGCGTGACGAACTACGCGCAAGAAGGTTGGCTGGTTGTGGGGAGTGACGACCGGGGCCTGATGTACGCTCTGCTCGAGTTGACCGAGCGCATTGGATGGGCCCCCAACCCAACAGCTCTATTCAGCGAGGTGCGCGAATGTGAAGAAGCACCGGCAGTTCGAGAACGTTCGCTCTCGATCTACACGATGCAGAAGGCTGACTTCGAGCAGCGGTTCTTCAATCCAATCTATTGGGACCGCTACCTCGAGATGCTGGCCCAATCTCGGTTCAATACGTTCACCCTGATTCTGGGCTACGAGAACGCGGGCTACTTCGCACCACCCTATCCCTACTTCTTCGACGTCGACGGGTTTTCCGGGGTTCGCGTCGTTGGCCATACTCCCGAAATGCAGGTGGCCTACCTCACCGCGCTGAACCGCCTGATCGCCCAGGTCCACGCTCATGGCCTGGACTTCGTCCTGGCTATCTGGGATCACATCTACCGCGCCGGCGTACAGAGTGGAGGTGTGGATGCCGCCGCCGACGTGGCCCTGCCCTGGCGGGTCACAGGGTTGACTCAGGCTAATCTAATGGCGTACTCGGTCGCGGCCATGGACAAGTTACTGGAGCAAGTACCCAATCTGGACGGACTCCAATTCAGGATGCACAACGAGTCCGGGCTGGTCGAGGAGGAGATGGGCGCCTTCTGGGCGAGGATTTATGACGTGATTATGGAGCGGGCACCGCACTTGCGCTTCGATGCCCGCGCGAAAGAGTTTCCCGACTCCCTTATCGATCTCGCGCTAGAGAAGGGGGTCAATATCCGGCTCTGCACCAAGTATTGGATGGAGCAGATGGGCCTTCCTTTCCATCCGACCCACATCCATCCACAGAACCAGCACGACCGGAGACACGGCTACGCCGACCTACTACGGTATCCCCGCCGCTATAGCATGCTTTGGCGCCTGTGGAACGGGGGCACGACGCGCATTCTACTTTGGGGCGACCCGGCCTACGCCGTGCGCTTTGCAGACAGCACCAGCCTCTACGAAGGCGACGGCTTCGACATCAACGAGCCTCTAGCGACCAAGATGGCGTCTCACGATCACGAGCAGGAGCCCTTCGACCTGCATAACCCCGCCTATCGCCATTATGATTGGGAGTTTGAGCGCTACTGGCACTTCTATCAGGTCTTTGGACGGTTGGGCTACAACCCAAAGACACCCTCGGAGGTGTGGGAGCGGGAGTTCGCTCACCGCTTCGGTGCGGAAGCGGCACCTCACGTGATGCGGGGGCTGCACCTCGCCAGCCGTATCTTGCCGCGCATCGTCGCGTACACATATCCGTACAATCTCTTTCCCACCACCCGGGGTTGGGTCGAGAAGCAGCGGATGTGCGATTTGCCGGACTATGCCGCGGCGCTTCCCAGCGACACCCAGCAATTTCTGAGTATGATGGAAGAGGCCCAGAATCAGGTCTCCGGTGCGGTTTCGCCGAAGATCCGGCCCCCAGCCTCCGCCGCCTGGTTTGATACCGTGGCCACACAGGTATTGGATGAGGTGGCCAGAGCGGAAGCAGCCGGCAACAGCGAGCACAACGCAGAACTCTACGTAACGCTTACCGATCTTCGCATCCTGGCCCACTTGGCCCGTTACCATGCCCGGCGTGCCCACGCCGGCGTACACTACGCTCTCTTCGAGCAAACGCAAGATCTGAACGCGCTCGATGCCGCCATTACTTGCGAGGACGAGGCCATCGCCGCATGGGAGGATCTCGTGGCAGCAGCCGGCGATGTCTACACCGATAATCTGATGATGGGTCTGGAGCAAGCCGGCCTCTCGGGACACTGGCGCGACGAGCTCGCCGCCCTGCGCCGGGGCAGAGACAAGCTTGAGGCAGAGCGGGATGCCTTCTCGCCACCGGCTGCCGAAAGCACGCCGTGGATCGCACATGTCCCCGTCCGGAGAGCGCGCCCCGGGCAGAGCTTAACGCTGCACGCAACGGTCGCCGGTCACACACCGCCGATCAAGGTAAGGGCCCACTTCGGAATTGACCCGGATGATATGCAGCCGCTACCGCTGCAGACGAAGGACGGTCTCCGCTACCAGGGCACGATTCCGAGCACCGCCGTCAGGCCGGGGCTGCAGTACACGCTAGAAGCCGTGGATGGCGAAGGTCAGCGGCGAATCTATCCCGCCAGACCGGCAGACCCCGTCCAGGTGACCGTCACGGACGAGGATCGTCCCCCGGTCGTAAGCCACACGCCGGTGACCTATGCAGATCCCACCAGCCCGCTGGTCCTCCGGGCCATCGTCAGAGCAGCTTCGGGCGTTGCGTGGGTTCGAGTTCGCTACCGAAGCCTCACACAGTTCGAGGACTATCGGGGCCAGTTTATGATCCTTACGGATCAACCGGATGTCTATGAAGCGGTCATTCCTGCCGAAGAGATGGACCCACGCTGGGACTTTATGTACCTCATTGAGGCTATGGACAGTGCCGGTCATGGCGTAATCTACCCCGATCTGGAGATTGAAACGCCTTACATCGTGGTACGCTTACAGCGATAGGGCAATCATAAAGCCGACGCACGCCGAAGTGGGCGTCGGCTTTATGGACAGCGTCCGGTTCAGGAGCCGGAGACGTGGACGGTACCCAGATGGTAGCTTATTCGGTCGCCAATATCATCGTGCCGCACGCAACACCGCACTCCCTGACGATGGCAAAGACCTCATCGATGACGGGTTCAATCGTCGTCAGGACTGTGCCGTCCTTCAGTACCACCGTGACCTCCAAGGCGTGGCTCTGCATGACTTGCTCGACTTTGCCCTCGAGAATCAGGGCAACGGCATCCTCCCAGGCCACAACGCCTCTCTCTTCACTCTCGATCCGCACGGCGCTGCTGTCGCGGTTCGTGCGCACCGCGTACTGCGTACCGTTCACGCCTACCACGATCCGAAAACCCGAGACGAGCGCCAGCGTACACATCTCATCCGGCTCGGGCAATCCCAAGCAACCATCACGCCAGACCTGCTCGGTGATTTCGACTTGTTCCATCTCCGCCGGCTCGACGCCGAGCAACGCGATTAGGGCATCGCGAGCGGCATCATATGCACGCGCTTCATCCGGGACCGACATAACAATCCCGGGAGTCGGTGGTGTACCGGCAGTTGTGGCAAACTCTGCGAATACCGCAGCAGCCCAGTCTCGTATGCTCTGCCGATCGGCCTCGGATGCTCCCTCACTGCCTCCTCCGGAGAAGCCAATACGCACAGTCATCGCGTCCGCAGTGGCAGGATCAGTCTCTTCGAGCTCAAACGAAGCAAAGCGAGCGGTCCAGCGCTCAAGTTGCGCCTGTCGCTCGGCCGAGAGCCGGCTCTCATCGATAGCTTCACCCTCGCACGTGGTCACGATCACCCGCCCATCCGCGAACAGCTCCAGTCCATTGCAGAAGCCGGCGATGCCACCTATGCGCTGCCACGTGAGTACCGGGTCAGCGTTCGTGCCCGGGGTGGGCCCGGGTGTTTCGGGCGGAGCCGCGACGACAGTCGAGCACGCGGCTAACACAAGGACCACCCCCCCTATCACAGTGCTGCGCACTATCGCCCACGTTTTATTTTTCATCTTTAGGCACCTCTGTTCAAGATATAGAAAACTCTCATCCAGCTTATAGACGCCAGCATCTCTATATCTGTTCCCAGCCTCTCTGTTTGTGTCTCACTTTCGTTAGTCTATACTCTGTCAAGAGGCTGCCACAAGCAAGGAGTGCGACGCACGTGGCGGCGTCACAGTGAAACAGCTCACTCTGTATCGAGGTTAATCTAAATGAACCATCTGGAACGGTTTATCGCCGTTATGGAGTACCAACCCGTCGATTACGTCCCTAACTGGGAGCTGGGTGTGTGGGGGCAGACTCAGGATCGCTGGGAAGCCGAGGGACTTGATCCTACCGCACTCCATTGGAACTGGTTTCCCGGCGAGGCGTCGTTGAATATGGATCCGAAGGAGTTCATCCACTTCTGTGCCGACCCGCTCCCACGTTTCGAGTATGAGGTCTTCGAGGAGGATGAACGAACCATCACCTTTCGCGATCACAAGGGTATGATCCGCAAGGGCTTGAAAGAGGGCAGTGCGCACGGCACGCGCGCCTCGATGGATCACTTCATCGACTTTCCGGTCCACAATATGGAAGAATGGCAGGACGTAAAGAAGCGGTTTGACCCGAGCAGCCCGCAACGGTATGAACCTTATTGGGAGGTTTTCCGCGTGGAAGGCTGGCGCAATCGAACTCATCCTCTCGTCTTCGGACCGAATTGCACCACCTTGGGCTTCTATTGGTGGGCGCGGGAGCTTATGGGCACCGAAGGCCTTTCCTATGCCTGGTACGACCAGCCCGATCTTGCCCACGACATTATGGAGCATCACGCCGACTTCCTGATCGAGGCCGCCCGTCCAATCTTAGAGGCGACCACCGTTGACTACATATGCTTAAACGAAGATATGGCTATGAAGACCGGTCCCCTTCTGAGCCCACGCACCTATAAGACCTTTATCTTTCCACGGATGAAACGCGTGGTGGACTTCTATAAATCCCACGGCGTGCGGTACGTCGCGGTCGATACGGATGGCAACCCTGAAGCCCTGATCCCACTGCTGATGGATGCCGGGGTGGACATCCTCTGGCCTATGGAGCGCGCGGCGGACCAGGATCCAGTGCGCTTACGAGCCAAGTACGGGACCTCGCTGCGGCTCTGGGGCGGCGTGGACAAGCGCGTCCTCGCCCAGGGTCCTGACGCCATCGATGCCCATCTGCGCACCCTCATCCCGCTTATCGAACAGGGTGGCTTCATCCCTATCATAGACCATACCGTACCACCGGATGTAAGCTGGGACAACTTCCGTTATTATATGCAGCAGAAGGCGAAGTTGCTGCGCGGCGACTTCTAGCTTATGCTCAACTTGATGCGCTCAGCAGCACTGGCGGGCATCGGGTGCTGTTGCCACCGTGCTGCCGTTTTGGAGTCCGTTCCTAGACCTGGCCAGACGCGACGTGGGCTATTTCCCTAATCTCGCGCCAGCCGGTCAGATGGATGCCCTCTGCATTCAGATAACGCCGTAGGTCCTGCCGCATGAAGACTTGGTAGTCGGCGACCCGATTCTGCCATCCACCGGGCAGGATAGCGCGGAGTTCGGGTGTGTCAGTTGAGGGATGGATGATCAGATAGGTAAGACCTGGTTTGAGAGAGCTCAGAACCTGTACGGTTTGATCGTAGTGAGCATCCATGCTGCTGAACGGGACGAAACTCACCTCGTCAAACATCGGCAGACCCTGTGCCTCCAGACCGGCAATGTGTCCCGCCAGGACCTCAGCCCTCTCTTGGGAAAATCCCATCGCCTGCAACACGGCAGCGTCTTTGCGCACCATAAAAGGTAGAACCCCTGCCTCTGTGGCTGCGCGAAGGTAGCTTTCCAGGAAGCCACCGTAGAAGACGGTGCCCATATGCGTATCCATATGCGTGACGTCAATGCCGGCATCCAAAGCCATCCGTAGCTGAGCCACAATCTCCCTGTGCACGGCTGCGGGCTCAGCCTGCGCCTCGACCGCTTCGACCGTATGGTGTAGATAGCCCTGTTCATCGATCAGCCCGGATTCCGGGGCACGCGTGGACACCGGTCCCCACCGATATCCGGAGTGCCACTCCGCATTAAGTGTAACGTGCACACCCATATCGACCAGATCGGTGTGGGCGGCGCAGAATTGGGTGGTCGCCTGAAACCATGGACAGGGAACCATCGTGGAAGCCGACGAGATCACACCGTCCACAGCGAGCTCAGCGTAAGCGGCAAGGGAGGCATGGCACATCCCGATGTCATCTGCGTGGATCAGCACTGCGCGATCTTGATCCGAAAGCCCCAAGGCCTTCAGCATAGGATTGGCATTCATAGGCGTTCCTTTCCAAGTATGAGAGTTGGGGATTATACCGGACAAGCCGGTCACGACCAACGGCTTTCATTATAGTCAATCCCGCGTCACTGCCATCTCCGAGCCCAGACGAACCGTGCCCGCGGTCCAGACGGATCGCGGGCACGTCAGTGCGGGAACCCCGCATTACGGTAGCGTGTCTCTCTACGAGCAGCTACTGCCCCAGCCTCTGCCAGGTCAGGTGCGCCCGGGCGGCTTGCGTCGCCTCGAAGTACTCCATTCGCACAGTGTGCTCTCCGGGACTGAGATTGAGCGTGACGTAGCGCGTCCCGCGCATGGGGCGCCAGCTGTTGATCACCAGCCGGTCATTGACGTAGAGACGCACGCCGTCATCGGTGATGGTCCTGAAACGATAACGCCCACCCTCGAAGTTGAA
>SLDA01000283.1 GCA_007125545.1 Thermoflexales bacterium
AGCGCGGCTGCTGGAGCGAGGCGCCGACTGCAGCCACCTGTACACACGCGAACTGGCCTGCGAGGGCTTCGATGCTCACCAGGTTTGCATCACCTATTACTCGGCTTTGAACGGGAATGATGACGCCTACCTGGCAGCGCGGGCGATCCAGTTCTTCGCTCCAGGCGTGCCTCAGGTCTACTACGTAGGGCTCCTGGCGGGAAACAATGATTATGATGCCGTTGAAGATACGGGGGAGCGGCGGGCGATCAACCGCCACAACTACAGCCTGGATGAGATCGAGGCTGCCGTCGAGCGCCCCGTCGTGAAACGCCTCTTCGATCTGATACGCTTCCGCAATAGCTATCCCGCCTTTGACGGCACCCTCACCGTCCACGATACACCGGAGGACGAACTGCGCCTCTCCTGGCAGAATGGAGCGAGCACCTGCACCCTTGACGTCAACCTGCGGACACAGAGAGCAGAGATAGCCTACCGCGACACCGGAGGTGGTTGGGCTACCTTGACGGTTTGAGACGAGCGTAGGATACTCCAGAGCAATCTAGACTTGCCCGTGGGCATGCAACAAGCGCGCGCATCACGAAAGAGAAAGCGAGACCTCTATGGCCCCTAATATCCTGATTCTCCATGCCGACCAGCACCGCTACGATTGCTTGGGCGCATACGGCAACCCTGACGTGCAGACACCGAACATCGATGCCCTGGCAGAAGACGGCATCCGCTATAACAACAGCTTCTGTCCGTATCCGGTCTGCACACCATCCCGTTACTCGCTCCTGAGCAGCCAGTATGTCCGGCAGCACCTCGGTTGGTCCAACCACTGCACCTTGCCGCCGGCCCTGCCGACCTTTCCACGCGTCTTGCGCGACGCCGGCTACCAGACGAAAGCGGTGGGCAAGATGCACTTCACCCCGACGTATCTCGATGTGGGGTTCGAAGAGATGCTCCTGGCCGAGCAGGATGGACCGGGACGGTTCGAGGATGACTATCATCGCTGGCTACGCGAGGAGGGACAGGTCGACGGCATCGACCTGATGGATCAGCGCCGGGAATATCGCGATATGGCACCAGCCGAGTACTGGGAGACATTCGGGGCACTAACATCAGATCTGGACGAGGCGCACCATTCGACCACCTGGATCGCTGAGCGAGCGATGGAGACGCTGGAGGGCTGGGACAAGAAGGCCCGCCCAGCAGGGGGGCATTTGCTGATGGTGGGTTTTATCAAGCCGCACCACCCCTTCGATCCCCCGGCGCCTTGGGATGGTATGTACGATCCGGATGCACTGACGCTGTTGCCAGGCTGGACTGAGTCGCCTTCGGCGGTTGACATCGCCCGCAGTCCAGGCTACTTTCCGCACGCCGACTTGACCGAGCGCCAGCTTCGCCGCGCAATGGCCTACTACTACGCCACCATCTCACAGATCGACCACCACGTGGGCCGTATGATTGATCTGCTGAAGCGAAAGGGCCTCTACGAGAACACTCTCATCCTCTACACAAGCGACCACGGCGACTATATGGGCCTTCACCACCTGTTGCTCAAGGGCGGCGCGATGTACGATCCGGTGATGAAGGTTCCGCTCATCCTCAAACTGCCGGGCCAAACAAGGGCAGGCGAGAACTCCGACGAGCTGGTGACCAACCTCGACGTAGCCCCGACGCTGCTGCGCGCCGCCGGCTGTGACGTTCCCGCGCCTATGCAGGGCTTGGACCTGCACGCGGAGGGAACCACAAATTCGCGCGTGCATATCTTCGCCGAGAACTGGGGAGGCCGGGAGATTATGGTCCGCAGCGACCACGACAAACTGGTCTGGTGTGAGAATCCGGAGCGATCGCAGTACTTCGACCTGTCCAACGACCCTCTGGAGACCGACAATCGGTTGCACGACCCCGCCTATGCCGCAAGAGTGGCAGCTTTACGCGAGCGGTTACTGGCCTGGGCGCTGTTCGACGCCCGCACCCAGACCTATCTTGACCACGCAGCGCCGGTCATCAGAGACGTGAGCGAGGAGCAAGCAGCGAGTATGGCCACCTACTTTGCCGAGCAGATGCGCGAGACCTAACTTCCCACTGATGAAACTTGGCGTCCGCAAGAGAACAAGTTCCCGCCTGGCAGACGGAGAGAAACCTTAGAGACAAACTGTGTAAACCTGGCACTACCGTGAAGCGCAGTACGCCGCGCGCCGCACTCCTCCCTATCCACAATCAGTCATCCCGAGCGCAGTCGAGGGATCTCTCGCCGTGTAGAGAGCTCGCGGTGACCGCCACGAGACCCTTCGACTCCGGGGCACCCAAAAGCGGTGCCCCTCCGCTCAGGGTGACGTGTGCCGCCGGCGGGAAAAGCAGACACCGGCGACCGCCACGAGACCCTTCGACTCCGGTCCACCAAAAAGCGGTGCCCCTCCGCTTAGGGTGACGTGTGCCGCTGGGGGGAAAGGCAGACACCGGCGACCGCCGCGAGACCCTTCGACTCCGGTCCACCAAAAAGCGGTGCCCCTCCGCTCAGGGTGACGTGTGCCGCCGGGGGGAAAAGCAGACACCGGCGACCGCCACGAGACCCTTCGACTCCGGTCCACCAAAAAGCGGTGCCCCTCCGCTTAGGGTGACGTGTGCCGCTGGG
>SLDA01000205.1 GCA_007125545.1 Thermoflexales bacterium
AGACCTATGGCATACCAACCCCGATGAATGAAACCGTTCTCCACATCATCCGGGTCTTGGAGGAGACCGCAGGCGTGACTCCGGCGGGATGAGGAGGTAGAGGTCGCCCCGGCGTCTCTCCGTACCGGATGAAACTCGCCCAAGCGAAGGCGCCAGCCTGCCTGCTGATCCTCTCTCTGCCGGCTGAACCGATCGACGATTCACAGTGAACGAAAGCTGTCAGGTCATTCACCGCGCCGCCTGATCCACTGGCAGGTGATATTGCGCAGCAACCACCGGGTGGACAGCCTGCCCAAGAGATTTGGCTTCCCCTGTACCGTCTGGCTAGCCTAACGACGCCCAGACGAAACTAACCGCTTCCGCCAGTGTCGGCTCGCGTAACTCATTCACCGATGATCTTGACCAGGACGCGCTTGCGCCGCCCGCCGTCGAACTCGCCGTAGAAGATCTGCTCCCACGGACCGAAGTCAAGCTTGCCACCGGTGATGGCGACGACGACCTCGCGTCCCATGATCTGGCGCTTGAGGTGAGCGTCGCCATTATCCTCGCCGGTACGGTTATGGCGGTACTGGCTGACGGGAGCGTGGGGCGCGAGCTCTTCGAGCCAGTCCTCGTAGTCCTGATGAAGGCCGGATTCGTCGTCATTGATGAAGACACTGGCTGTTATGTGCATCGCATTGACCAGCACCAGCCCCTCCTGCACCCCGCTCTCGCGCAGGCACGTCTGCACATCACGGGTAATGTTGATAAATGCTCGCCGCGTGGGCACATTGAACCACAGCTCTTTGCGGTAACTCTTCATGTCGCTATCTCCTTATGTGTCCTTTGGGAAAGGGCGCGCCCTGAGATGAGTCTATGACTGGACAAAGTCCACGACATATCAGAGGAACAGGCCGCGCAGCCCACTATAGTCGACAGAGCTCGTGTCGCCAGGCTCCCCACAATCACCCTTTTGCAGACGTACTCTGCCTACTCTCCTTATACTTCATAGCTACGATTAGGGCCAGTGAATGGGAGAGTATCAAGTTGCCTATCTGGGGTGGCCTCTTCGAGATTGGCTAGGCGGTGGACGGGCAGACCGTGGACGTCGGTCGAAATCTCATTCCAGAGGTGACCGCCGGCGTCGTCGCCGAGCATCGACGCGTCGGATCGCCGGAGGGTGCTCCGGATGTAGAGGGGTGTCTACCCGTGGGCAACGACATACTGCTGGTCAACCGGGTTGCCGGTGCCGCCGTTGAGGACCTAACGGCGGCACCCAGCTCCGGCTAGCTGGTCAGAGAGGCCCATAGCGCGAATGAGCAAACCCCTTTCGTATCACCACAGATTCGCAGGATGGTGGGGGCGAATTTAGTATACCAATCTACCGAATTCCTTTGTTTGCTTATTGACAATGGATGCACTTTACTTATAATGTAAGTAAAGATTTACTTACATTTAACGGGGGAGGACGGCAGATATGACCGCAGAAGAGACCAAAGCACAAATTCTCCAGGCCGCCGCTACTATTTTCGCACGAGATGGGTTTGCCGGCGCTCATGTCGCCGAGATCGCCGAGGAGGCCGGCGTGAATGTGGCTTTGATCTACCGCTATTTCGGCAGCAAAGAAGGTCTCCTGAAAACCCTGCTCGCGGCTCTCTCGCAGGCAGGGCGCGAGCGACGTCACGAACTCTTTGACGGAGAGCCTATCCCCACCACAGCGGAGCAGCTTGACAAGGTCCAACGCCACGACTGGGAGGAGCTCTACCCCTATCGTGACATCCTCAAAATCGTCCTCTTCGAGTCGATCAAGGGTGAAGATCCGGAGAGCACGCTGATGCAGATTTTCGACGAGGGTGTGCTCCGCCGGTTTCCTCCAGACGCGCTGGAGCGGCGGGATGACGAGGCAGTGCAGCTCAAGCTCGCCGCGTTCTTTTTCGGGTTCATTCCCTTTATCAACTTCCTGATCTTCTCCGAGCGCTGGGCCCGCCATATGGGCCTGGACCCGAAGCAGGTCGAGGAAGCCTTCTTTGCCGTCAATCGGGAGCTCTACATCGACGATATCGTCGCACGCTTAAACAGGATTCGCGCAGAAGACAGAAAGGAGAAAGATGATACATCTTGAGAATGTCATAAAGACTTATGATATGGGCCCGGTCAGCGTGGTCGCGCTCGCCGGGATCAACCTGCACGTGAAGGCAGGTGAGTTCGTCGTCGTCCTGGGGCCGTCGGGCAGCGGCAAGTCCACCCTGCTCAATATGATCAGCGCGTTGGATTCGCCCACCGAGGGCCGCGTCGTCGTGAACGAGAGAGACGTGACCCGGACCGGGAGGCGGGCCAAGTTCGACTTCCGCCGGAAGAACATCGGTTTCATCTTCCAGACCTTCAACCTCTTCCCCACCCTAACGGCCCTGGAGAACGTCCAGTACGCCGTGGACCTACAGAACGGCAAGGGGTCCAACGGTAAGGCGGCCCAGGTGCTGGAGAGCGTGGGACTCGGGCCGCGTATGCACCACTTCCCGCACGAGCTCTCCGGCGGCGAGCAGCAGCGCGTCGCCATCGCCCGCGCCCTCGCCACCGGCAACCCCATCCTCCTCGCCGACGAGCCCACGGGTGAACTCGACTTCAGGACCGGCGTCCAGATTCTGCACCTGCTGGAGGAGCAAGCTCACGCCGGCAAGACGGTGCTCGTCGTGACCCACAACCGCGAGATCTCCCGCGTTGCCGACCGCGTGATCGAGCTGAGCAGCGGCGAGATCGAGGCTGACGGCCCACCTCGCGGAGGCCGAGCCGATATCTCCGAGCTGCACTGGTAAGGAGGACGCCATGAAACTGCTATTCTGGCTGCGTTGGGCCTGGCGCGACCTCCGCGAGCGCTGGTTGCAGGTGGTCGCCATCGCCCTGATCATCGCCCTAGGGACCGGCATCTTCGCCGGCCTCGGCGGACAGGAATCGTGGCGCCTCAGGTCCCTGGAACTGACATACGAGGAGATGAACCTTCACGACCTCCGGGTCCGACTCACAACGGGCAGTTACGTCGACCGAGATGAGGCTTTGGCCGTGCTCAACGGCATCGACGGTGTCGCCCGGGTCGACCCGCGCCTGCTGGTCGACACCCTCATCGAGACCTCGAACGGTGACGAGACCATCGTGGTGGCAGGGCGCCTGGTGGGCGTGGACTGCGAGGCTGGGGGGCCCCTCGTCGATACGATCCACAACTACGGGGGACGGATGCTCGATCCGGGTGACGAGGGCGTCGCCGTGCTGGAGACGAAGTTCGCCGACTACTACGACGTCGGGCCCGGCGACCGGGTCACCCTCATCGGCGGCAACGAGCTTGAGATCGTGGGGTTGGGCCTCTCGCCTGAGTACATCCAGATCGTGCCGGAAGAGATCGGTATAGCCGTGCAGGGCGAGGCGAACCTGGCCGTACTCTACGTCCCGCTCGCCACCACGCAGGCGGTCTATGACCGTCCGGGCATGGTCAACGACCTGCGCCTGGAACTGGAAGATGGCGCCGACCGGGATGCGGTGCGCGCAGAGGTCGAGCGCCGGATGGGCGAGGCGCTACCGGGAGTCGGCGCCCAGGTCACCACCGGCGAGGAGGACCCGGTCCGCGTCTTCCTCGAGTCGGATGCTGTGGAGGATCAGGAGATGCTGGACCTGATCGCCATCTTCTTCCTGATCGGCGCCGCGCTGGCAGCCTTCAACCTCGCCGGTCGCATCGTGGAGTCGCAGCGCCGGCAGATCGGGATCGGGATGGCCCTTGGTGCGCCGCGGAGCTGGCTCGCCTTCCGCCCGCTGCTGGTGGGCCTCCAGATCGCGTTGATCGGCACGGTGCTCGGTCTGCTGCTGGGCCTGGGCTTCACCCGACTCTTCACGATGACGATGGAGGCGTTTATGCCAATGCCCGGCGATCCCGGGATTATGCTCCATCCGCAGAGCTTCCTCATCGCCGCCATGTTGGGGATCGTGCTGCCGCTGCTGGCGACGATGATTCCGGTCTGGCAGGCGGTGCGCACCGAGCCCCTTGAGGCGCTCCACGGTCACCTCGCGGCGAAGAGCAGCGGCCTCAACCGCCTCCTCAAGGGCGTGCGACTACCGGGCAGGACGCTGGCCCAGATGCCGCTCAAAAACGTGCTTCGCTCGCCCAAGCGCACGCTTCTCACCATCGGGGGTCTGGCCGTCGCCGTGGCCCTTCTCTTTCTGTTCATGGGCCTGCTGGACACGTTGCTCTTTACCCTGGAAGGCCTGGAGAATGCACTGCTCTACCGCAGTCCCGACCGAATGGTCGTGACCCTCAATAGCTTCTACCCCGTGGATCACGAGCAGGTCCGGGAGCTCGCCACACTGGAGGGCCGCGGTCACCTCTTCGCGGACACCGAACCCTTTATCCGACTCAGGGGGCAACTCCGCAACGGTGAAGAGGCGTTCGATGCGCTGGTGGAGTTCATCCCTGCCGACAGCACCATCTGGGTCCCACGACTGGAGGAGGGGCGCTGGGGCGGGGGCACTGAGGTTCCCGGCATCGTGATCGCGCAGAAGGCCGCCGAGGACCTTGGCGTCGCCGTGGGCGATACGGTCGCGCTGGAGCACCCCTACCGCGAGGGACCCTTTGCCTTTCGCACCATGACTACAGACCTGCGTGTGACGGGCATCCACGACAACCCCGTCCGGGGCTTTGCCTACATCCCGCTCGCGGACGCTGCCTTCACCGGCCTCGACGGCCTGACCAACGCCCTCGTCGTGACACCGGGGGGGGACGTGGACCGAGGCACAATCCGAGGCGAGCTCTTCGGCCGCCAGGACGTGATCGCGATCGATGCCGTTGCCGAACTCACCGAGGGGTTCGATGATATGGAGGGGATGATGATCCCGATTATGCGCATTATGCAGGGGGGTGTGGTGTTCATCGCCTTCCTCATCGCCTTCAACTCCACGAGCATCAACATCGACGACCGCCGCCGCGAGGTGGCCACGATGTTCGCGTTTGGCACACCGCCGGGCGCCGTGACCAGGGTCCAGGTAGGCGAGAATGTGCTTCTGGGCCTCTTCGGCACGCTCATCGGCGGGGCCTTGGGCTGGTTTATGCTTAACGAGATGCTGGCTGCGCGTATGGAGGTCATGATGGAGGAACTCGGCCTGCTGGTGACCATCGGACCGCTCTCGCTGGTGGCAGCTGTGCTGCTGGGCATCGGCGCCGTCGCGCTCACGCCGCTGCTCAGCGCTCGCAAGCTGCGCCGGATCGACATTCCCTCCACGCTGAGGGTCATGGAGTAGAAGGGGGGCACGCCCTGCGGCGGAGATGCTCTCAACAAAGCGACGCTCTGCCGCAGGGCACACAGCGCATGCCGTATTATCACAACCGGGGCGCCAGGAGGCATTCGTCGAAACGCTAAAGACCTCGATGACCCAGGACACCCGCGGAGCCGCGTGGGATCTGCGCCTCTATGTGGATGAATGGGGCCTGGATCTGGACCGCATCCGGATGCCGCTCCACTTCTTCCACGGAGATCAGGACCCGCAGGCGCCTCTTCCCGCGCTTCGGCGCCTGGTGAGCAGCCTGCCCACAGCCCAACTCGTCGTCTACCCCGGCGACGCCCACCTTTCGACCTTCGCGAACCACGTCGACGAGATCGCTCACGCGCTCACCGGCGGTACCCGCGACCACGCCTCCGCGGACGCGTCAGGTTCGAACCAGGCGGTGTCCGATGCGTTACCGTAAGCCTACGACCGTGGATTGGCTCAGGGCCGGATTCTACGTCTTCCTGATGCTGGTTGTCACCGTCGCCGGCGCCGTCTTGCTCAGTCAGTTCCAACTCCCCGGCATGGTTATCTGGGGCGGCATCTTTGTCGCCAGCCTGTACTTGCTGGTCCGCTGGCACGCCGGGAACACCGGGTACCGCTGCCCGGCATGCGGGTCGTTCTTCACTATCTCTACCCTTACGGATTTCGTGAGCCCGCACCTCCTCGACGGGAAATGGCTCAGATGCCCCAAGTGCGGAGAGCGGCGCCGGCACGAAGTGTGGATGCGGATTGACGCGACCTGAGATAACGCGGGCACCTTCGGATGCCCGCGCCTCGTGCACTTCCTATCCCATAGCCTGATCAGCCCCTATACGGGTGGCATCCGCGCACCGAGCCGGGGCTCCGAGCTGCACACGCGCCGTCGAGCACTGCACCAACTACCTGCCGGGCGGTCTCATCCGGAAATCGACTCCCATCTTCCCGGAGTTCTGAGAGTTTCTCTGAACCAGAAATTCCCCCGATTTTCTTATTTTCCCCTTGACAGACAGCTCCATTTGGAGATAATGTAAATCAGTATTTACTTACTTTAGAGATTGGAGGATGTCTAGACATGACTGCAGAAGAGACCAGAGCTCATATTCTCCAGGCTGCCGCCGCGATATTCGCGCGTGACGGTTTTTCCGGCGCCCACGTCGCCGAGATCGCCGAGGAGGCCGGAGTGAATGTGGCTTTGATCTATCGCTATTTTGGCAGCAAGGAAGGGCTCCTGCACACTCTCCTCGAGGGTCTCTCGCAGGCCGGACGCGATCGACGTCAGGCCCTTTTCGAGGGAGACCTGCTGCCTGCCACCGCGGAGCAGCTCGACGAGCTGGCCCGCCGCGACTGGGAAGAGCTCTACCCCTACCGTGACATTCTCAAGATCGTTCTCTTCGAGTCGATCAAAGGCGAAGACACGGAAACTTCACTGATGCATATCTTTGACGAGGGCGTTCTCAGCCGCTTTCCTCGCGCAGCGGTTGAAAGCCAGGACGAGCGGGCGGTGCAGCTGAAGCTCGCCGCCTTCTTCTTTGGCTTCATTCCCTTTATGAACTTCCTCGTCTTCGCTGAGCGGTGGGCCACCCACATGGGTTTGGATCCACAGCAGGTGCAGGACGCCTTCTTTACCGTCAACCGTGAGCTCTACGTTGAGGACATCATAGCACGGTTGAACAGCTTTCGAGAAGAGGAGCAAAAAGGATGAAACTTATGAGTCTTTGGAAACTGACTAAGCACTATCAAATGAGTCTGGTCACCGGGGTCGCGCTGACACCGGTGCTCAACACCCACCGGCTGCGCTCAATAGACAGGCCCCTCCTCACTGCGGGTGATGGAGTGAGGAGGGGACTCGAGCGCTCGCTACAAAGCCCTGGGCCTGGCGCCGACTCTGGGCGACAACGGATAAGACACCCTATACTGCTTCGACAGATGGAGAATAACGTATGACTGCTACAGAACACACCTGGCACATCCTGGAAATTGGTACAACGCTCGAGCTCTTGGAAACCACTAGCGTCGGGCTGGAGATGGCAGAGGCCGCCCGCCGTTTGGAGGAGTACGGGCCGAACGAACTGGAGAGCGGCGAGCAGGTTAGCAGATTGAAAATCCTGCTGGCGCAACTGATTAACCCCCTGGTCTTTGTATTGGTGGTGGCCGCGGTGATCTCGCTGCTGGCCGGCAAGACGACCGACGCGATCGTGATCGGTTTCGTCATTTTGGTCAACTCTTTGATCGGTTACGTGCAGGAGTACCAGGCCGAGATGGCTCTGGAGTCGCTCAAGGCGCAAGCCGCGCCCGAGGCCGAGGTCGTGCGAAGCCACATCAACGGCGACCAGCCTCTGGAGATGCGCATCCCAACTGCCGAGATCGTGCCCGGCGACCTTATATTACTGGACGCCGGCTCGAAGGTACCGGCCGACGCCCGCATTATTGAGGCGGCCAACCTGGAGGTCGAGGAGGCGATGCTCACCGGCGAGTCGCTCTCGGTGCGGAAGACCGTGTCGCCCCTGGAAAAAGAGGATCTGACCATTGGTGAGCGCACGAACGTTGTCTACGGGGGCACCGTTGTGACCAACGGACGTGGTCGCGCCGTTGTTTACGCTACCGGTTCGGCCACCGAGATGGGCAAGATTGCGACCCTGATTCAGGAAACCGAGAAGGCGGAGTCGCCGCTACAGAGGCAGACGTTGAACCTGGGAAAGAGCCTGGGATTGTTCGCGCTGGTAGCGTCGATCATTACCATCACGCTCGGCGTCATCCGCGGGATGGTGCTGCAGGATGTCTTCCTCTTCGCGCTGGCCTCCGCGGTCTCCGCCGTCCCTGCCGGCCTGCCGGCGGTGATGAGCATCACGCTGGCGGTGGGCGTCAGCCGGATGGCGAAACGCAACGCCATTATTCGTAAGCTGGCCGCCGTGGACACCCTCGGCGCCGCCACCGTGATCTGCTCCGACAAGACCGGCACGCTGACGACCAACCAGATGACGGTACAGCAGATCGCCGTAGACGGCAAGACCGTCCACGTTACCGGCGCGGGCTTCGCCCCCAAGGGCCGCTTCATGCGCGATGGTCGGCCGTACGACCCGACGGCGACGCCCGATCTACGGCTGGCACTGCATATCGGGGCCCTATGTAACGACTCACGCCTTGTATTGCACCAGCAAGAGAACGCCACAGCCAACTGGGAGATCCGCGGGGACCCCACCGAGGGTGCGCTCGTGGTGGCAGCGGCCAAGGCCGGACACCACAAGGAGTGGCTGGAGGACAAACTGCACCGCATTGACGAGCTGCCCTTCAACTCCAATACCAAGTTTATGGCCACGTTCCACCAGAACCGCGAGGGCAACGTGTGGGTGTTCTTGAAGGGCGCACCGGAGACGGTGTTGGAGCACTGCCCGCAGATCGTGGAGAACAGCACCCCCCGCCCGCTACACGACGCAGACCGGACGTTCATTCTGGAGGAGAACCACCGCATGGCAAGCGATGCCCTGCGCGTGCTGGGTCTGGCTTACCAGATCATCCAACCAGAGGAGCTCGAGGCGTTCAAAGAGGCGCTGGAGTACGGTCATCCCGCCGACTTGATTTTCGTGGGCCTGGTGGGGATGATGGATCCGCCGCGTCCCGAGGTGCCCGAGGCCGTGGCCCGCTGCAAGCGCGCCGGCATCCGCGTGATGATGGCGACCGGCGATCACAAGATCACGGGCGCTGCCATCGCCCGCCAGGTCGGCATCCTGGAGGACGGCCAGCGTGTATTGACGGGGCAGGAGCTGTCGCGCCTGAGCGACGAAGAGTTCGATGCCGTGATCGATGACGTGGCCGTTTTCGCACGAGTGGCACCGGAGCACAAGCACCGTATTGTGGAGACGCTGCAACGGCGCGGGCATGTCGTAGCTATGACGGGTGACGGCGTGAACGATGCGCCGGCACTCCAGGCGGCGCAAATCGGCGTGGCGATGGGCATCACCGGCACCGATGTGACGAAGGAAACGGCCGAGATGGTCCTCACCGATGACAACTTCACCAGCATCGTCAATGCCGTAGAAGAGGGCCGTGTGGTCTTCCAGAACGTGCGCAAGGTAGTCAAGTATCTGGTCGCCACCAACTTCGGCGAGATCCTGACCATTCTGGCGTCCATCGTGCTCTTCCCTGTTGGACGGCTGATCTTCAACCCGGTGCAGATTCTGTGGGTCAACCTGGTAACCGACGGCCTGCTGGACATCACCATCGCCCTGGAGCCCAAAGAAAGCGACGTGATGGAGGACCCGCCTCGCCGCCCGAACGCGCGGATCATCAACACAACAATCCTGCTCAACACCATCTACGTGGCGATCTTTATGGCGGTGGGCGTGCTCTGGATGTTCGGGCGCGCCAACGACACCGGAGGCCTGATGCGGGCGCAGACCATCGCCTTCACAACGCTCGCCATGTACCAAGTCTTCAACGCGCTGAACGTCCGCTCGCCGCGCCGGTCGCTGTTCCAGATCGGGCTGTTCACAAACCGCTGGCTCATCGGCGCCATCGCCATTTCAGTGACATTGCAGTATCTGGCGACGCAGCTACCACTGCTACAGAGGGCGCTGGGTACGGTCCCCCTCAGCCCAAGCGAGTGGGGCCTTATCACCGCCGTAGCCAGCTCGATCTTCTTCGCGGATGAGCTTCGGAAACTGGTGCAGCGAATGCGACGGAGCCGTCAGGTCCGCCAGCAGCAGTCCAGGCCGGTGAGTGGAACGGCGTGAAATAGTCAACACAACTCAGGACACAGTCCAAGCTTCGGTATGACACTACCGCCCTGGCGCTGAACGCTAGCACCAGGGCGGTAGCCTTAGCCTATTTTCGACACTTTGGCCATTTCCATCCGCTGAAGCCTTAAAACGGTCGCCAAGATGCCAAATCGATGCCTTGAAAGGCCGCTGAG
>SLDA01000356.1 GCA_007125545.1 Thermoflexales bacterium
GGGTGATCTCGCTGGGCAGACTGGTGGGCGCGTGAAGGATCTCCCGCCCATACTTAAACGAGTTCATCACCATATAGAAAAAGGGATAGAGCAGCACGACCGAGCCCAGGCTCAGGAGTGCAAAAGACACCACGCGCGCTGTGGTTAGCCGTCTCGTGTTCACTTGTCACCTCGATTCATGCTTCGCTCTCCCGGGGGAAGAACCGGAACTGGAGGAAGGTGATCAGCGCGATGAGCAGCGCCAGCAGCAGACCCAGTGCCGAAGCATATCCGATATTGGCGCGGTCGAACGCCCAGGCATAGAGATAGAGCACCGGGGTGAGCGCCTGGTTGTTGCCCCCACCGTAGACGCTAAAGCCGATCGTGAAGACTTCGGTGAACATCTGCAGGCCAAAGATGAGATCCACGACCAGAAGGAAGAAGAGCTGGGGGCGGAGCTGGGGCAGCGTGATGTGGCGGAACTGCTGCCAGCCGCTGGCGCCGTCGATGGACGCGGCTTCGTAAAACCGCGTGTCAATCGCCATAAGCCCGGCGAGGAGGATCACCGTACTCACCCCGAACCACTTCCAGGTATTGATGATGGCGATGACGGCCATGGGCAACCAACGGAAGGTTTTCCAGAAGACGGGACTCTCCAGGAAACCGATGTTGACCAGCATACTTTGTAGTGGACCCGCCGGCCCCATCAAGTAGTCGCCGATGACCATCAGCACCACGACCGAGGTCACCACCGGCATAAAGTAGATGGTCCGAAACACCTTGCCGAGGCGGGTCACGCGGAAGAGCAGCAGCGCCGCGATGAGCCCAAGGCCGTTTTTCAGGATAATGAAGATCGCCTGGTTGTAGAAGATGTTAATGATGCCCCGCCAGAAGAGCGGGTCCTGGATCCCCTGCAGCCAATTGCCGATGCCGACAAAGACGTAGTTCTCGGGGCGAACGAACGAGTACTGAAAGAACGTGAGATAGAAAGAGAGGAGGAGCGGATATAGACCGAAGACCAGGTACAGGAGCACCCAGGGTAGCACGAAGATGTAGCCCCAATAGCCCTGGCGCATCCGCAGCCATAAGCGGCTGAGCTCACTGCGCTCCTCGGGCCGATCTCGCGTGACGCGATCTGCAGCTGCCATATAGCCCCCTACCGTTTATTCCTGAGGTTAGGGGCCAGTCCGCCCGCCGGTTCCGACCGGTATGAGCGGACTGACCACTTGCTCATTCAAGGATCAACCGAAACTTCACGCCACGGGCTTCCGTAGCCGCGGAAGCCCGCGCCGTCGCAACTTACTCATCCAGTGCCTGGCGCGCCCGCTGCGCCGCTTCGTCTACGGCGGCTTCGGGATCGAGCGTGCCATCCACTGCGGTTTCCTGATAGACCATCTGCACGGCATCCGCCACCCGCTCGGCTGCTCCGATTTGCTCGGGCAGCATGCCGTTCTCCAGGGCCTCCACGAACGGTTGTCGCTCGGGATCCTGGAAGTAGTCGTCATCCTGCAGATCGACCAGCGTCGGCAGGTAGCCCAGTTCCGTCAGGAAGGTCATATTGGTCTCATCCTCCATCAGGTAGAGGATGAACTGCCACGCCAACTGCTCGCGGGTGGGCTCCGTCTGCATAATCATCAAACCGCGCCCACCGTAGGTCGTGAACGCCGTGTCGCCCTCATTGGGCACGGGCACCGGTGCGATGCCCACATCCTCGCCGATAACCATCGGCTCGCCCGCCGCTGACTCCAGGTTGGGCTCCCAGGAATAGCCGTACTGCAGCCACATGCCGATGCAGCGGCCGAAGAAGGACTCTTCCATCGTGGGGGGCGCAAACTCCTGCGCCGCCGCATTGAACTCAAAGAAGTCGGCCATCGCGCACTCGGGCTGATCGAAGACGATGTCGGTGCCCAGCCGGTTCAGAAGCTGGCACTGCCCCTGGTTGGCGTTCAGATACATCGGCTGCAGCGTGTTCCAGTACCAGCCGCCCCACTGCAGCGCCTCGTTCCAGAAGACCGTGCCGTAGGTGCGGTCGCCATACTCACACGCGCCCAGCTCATGGATCGCCTGAGCGGCTTCAAGGAACTCGTCCCAGGTCTCCGGTGGATTGTCCGGGTCGAGCCCGGCTTCCTCAAAGAGTTGCTTGTTGTAGATCATCATGGTGATGTCCGCGCCTATCGGCACGTAGTAGTTGGCGCCATAGAGCTGCTCGACCGTGGCCGGCTCCAACCGGTCGAAGAGTTCCTGCGCGCCGGGCATATCGTCCAGAGGTACGGCTGCTTCCTGGGCAGCCAGGCGCCCGATCTGCGGTCCGAACGACACGACGATGATGTCGGGCTGATTCCCTGCCGCGATCAGCGCCTCGAATGCGCCGCCTTCGGGCTCCATCTCAACATTAACGGTCACGCCGGGATGGCGATCTTCGAACTCTGCCGCCAGGGGAACCATCGTGTCGAACATAGCGCCCTGCACGACGGCGATGCGGATCGAGCCCTGAAGATCCTCGTCGTCAACCGGCTCAGTCTCGTCGGGATCCACGGGTTCGGGATCGGTGGGCTCGGGGTCGACGGGTTCGGGGTCGACCGGTTCGGCGTCATCCGGTTCACCGGGAGCGGGTTCTACGGCCTCCGGAGGGGTGGGA
>SLDA01000113.1 GCA_007125545.1 Thermoflexales bacterium
ACCCTCGCGGTGGGGGTGGTGGCAGCCGCCTTCCTGGTGCGCACCTTTATCATCTTCCACGACTGCTGCCACGGCTCCTTCTTCGCATCGCGCCGGGCGAACCTCATCCTGGGCACGATCACCGGCATCCTGACCTTCACGCCCTACGACGATTGGCGCCTGGCGCACGCCAAGCACCACGCGACCGCAGGTGATCTCGACAACCGCGGCTATGGGGACGTGTATACGATGACGGTGGAGGAGTATCGGGCTGCCCCTCGCTGGAAGCAGATCGGTTACCGTTTCTTCCGCCATCCCGTGGTGATGCTGGGTTTTGGCCCGCCTTCTGTTTTCCTGCTCAAGCAGCGCGTTCCTCTACGGAGCGCGGGAAAAGCAGCGCAGGGGAGCGTCTGGATCACCAACGCCGCGCTCCTACTCATAGCTGTAGTGGCCACACTTACCATAGGCTTGCGTACCTACGTGTTGATCCAGCTACCTGTGATCCTGATGGCGGGGACTGCGGGTATTTGGCTTTTCTACGTGCAGCACAATTTCGAGGGTGTCTATTGGGCACGTCACGAGGAGTGGGATCCGCTCCGTGCAGCGCTGGAGGGCAGCTCCTACTACAAGCTCCCCAAGGTGCTGCAGTGGTTCTCCGGAAGCATCGGGTTGCACCACATTCACCACCTTCGGGCGACGATTCCCAACTACCACCTGCAGCCGGCCTACGACGCCATCCCGGAAGCACAGGACGTGCGCCCACTGACCATGCGTGGCAGCCTCAAGTCGCTGTCCATACGGCTGTACGATGAGCGCGCCGAGAAGATGGTGGGGTTTCGAGAAGCGGCACGGGCTTCCGAGTCCGGCAGCGCTGCGTAGGTTTGCACGACGGTTCACACCACGTGGCCGGGCGCTGAGCGCCCGGCCACGTCGATACTCGGTTGTCATGCGCGGTTCGGCGCAAAATCTACAGCTAGGGCTTCTTTGGTCCTCTTCCGGGATTCCCGGCATCGGGGTCGCGCTCCTCGGGCGGACCCGCCCATGGCGGCGGCCCATTGCCCGGCTTCTCGGCGTCGGGGTCGCGCTCCTCGGGAGGTCCAGCCCAGGGTGGCGGCCCATTGCCCGGCTTCTCGGCATCGGGATCGCGCTCCTCGGGAGGTCCGGCCCACGGCGGCGGCCCATTGCCCGGCTTCTCAGCGTCGGGATCGCGCTCCTCGGGAGGTCCGGCCCACGGCGGCGGCCCGTTGCCCGGCTTCTCAGCGTCGGGATCGCGTTCCTCGGGTGGTCCGGCCCAGGGCGGTGGTCCATCGCCCGGTGCCCAGTTCCTCGCTGTGCGAGCTCGCCCGATCAAGCCGAGGTCCTGCCAGATCTCACCCCAGCCCTCACCCGCGGCGCGGCGCTCCAGAAGGGTTCCGGGATCGTCGTCCGTCAGCGCGGCAGTCCGCAGCGCGAGCATGATCTGGCCGAAGCCCATCCCGTCGTCACAGAACCAGACCATCACCTGATCGTACGTCACGTCATAGATTCCTTCGTAACGTGCCACCAATTTCGCAGCCACCGGATGTATCAGTTCGGGATCCACGCAGAAGGCGTTCTGCTCCTCTCCATTCTCCTGGAACTGCTCGCGTGTCCAGAAGGTGGCCTCCGCGGGCGCTGCGCCCACCAGGGGAGCGCTCAATGCAGTGGACAGCAACACCAGCAACATAATCAAGGCCACGGCCCATATGTTCGTTCGTTGCATACAATACCTCCTGTATCTGTAAGCTGTCTGGCGCGCCATATTGGCACGCATGCAGACAGAGAAGGAATATACTCCCTCTGCCCTATATAACGTGCCAAGTCGGTTGGGGATACGGGCCAAGCAAACTGGGGAACCAAACTCCTTGTGGTGCAGGGCCAGCGGGTGGTAGCCGCCTGAGCTCATTGACAACCAGCCACTATCAACGGCCCTCATCGTCTTACTCCGCCATCGTATCCGCCACCGTCCCGCGCACGACGACACGGAGCTCGTGCGCCACGATCTCGGCGACGACACGCATCCTGGCGCGCCATAGGACCGACGACCCTTCCGGATTCAGGCGTATCGAGATGGCACGCGGCGCGCACTGCTTGCCCAACGCCGTGGCATCAAAGAGCTCGGTCCAGAGTTCACGGATCACGAACTCCGTGCCGCGCGCGAGGTAGATGCGGCGGCTGGGGTCGTTCTCCACACGCCCATCGTCGAAGCGATAAGTCGTGCGAATCACAAACTCGCCGCGCTCGTAGCGGCTGCAACTGTAGGTGACGTTTACAGAGACGACGGCGCCCCGTCGGTATGCGGCCCTTCCTCGATTCTTCGGTGGCATAGTTGGTTTCCTATATGAATATGATAGAACATATGTTCTATTGATTCAACCCACCAACCCGCCCAATTCGTGTTATATCTTCAGGGAAAGCACCTCCAAGGAAGGCGCAGAGATCAGCCTTCAATTCCGGAAATTCCGATAAGCATGCTACAATAAGGGCGCGTTCCCTTAGTTGTGAGCCAAGGAGGCTAATCATGCAGATCGTGACGGATAGTGGTGCCGATGTCGGTTTGTCGCCGGAAGAACTTGCAGAACTGAATATCCACGTTGTCCCGCTCGTGGTCACCCTC
>SLDA01000552.1 GCA_007125545.1 Thermoflexales bacterium
AGCTGGGCACGCAGGGCATGCTCCTCCGCACGACTGCCGACCGCGACCGGTTGGCAGCTCTTGCCGGGCTCATTCCCGGGCATCGACGTGCCTGGCTTAATCGAGAGCTGCTGGTCCCGGCCTTTCAGGCCGACCTGGTCGGCACGACAGGCGCGGGGGATTGCGCCGTGGCGGGCTTCCTCACCGCGCTGGCAAGAGGACTGGATCCAGAGGCCGCGCTCACGAGCGCCGTGGCCGTCGGCGCCTGCAATGTCGAGGCGGCGGATGCTGTCAGCGGCGTGCCTACATGGGAGGCGGTGCAGCTGCGTATCGCGGCGGGGTGGCCACAGATTCCTACTACGCTGCGTCTGCGCGGCTGGGGCTGGGAACCCGACCGTAGGCTGTGGATCGGTCCCTGGGATCGTGGCGGGTTGATTGCTTGAGAGTTTGACTTTGGCTCGATACAATGATTAAATAGAATCGAGTCCGGTTGAGAAGGTGGCGTTCTTTCGTAGCGCGTATGGTAACGTTATCATATATTTGGAGACGATGACGTTACGCCGCTATCGCTAACTCATTTCATCTAGGAGGGATTATGGTCAACGTCAAGGATTTAAAGGTCAACGAGCCCACAAATCGCCTGATCGGGGCGATGCCCAAGATCGGCATTCGGCCCACGATCGACGGGCGCCGGCGCGGCGTGCGGGAGTCGCTGGAAGACCAGACGATGGGTATGGCACAGAACGTCGCGCGCTTTTTCAGCGAGAATCTGCGCCACCCCAACGGCATGCCGGTTGAGTGCGTGATCGCGGACCGCTGCATTGGCGGGGCTGCAGAGGCGGCAATGGCGACGGAGCAGTTCAGCAAGGAGAACGTGGGGCTTTCACTCACGGTGACCCCGTGCTGGTGCTACGGATCCGAAACGATGGATATGGATCCTTTGATTCCCAAGGCTATCTGGGGCTTTAACGGCACCGAGCGCCCCGGCGCCGTCTATCTGGCGGCAGTGAGCGCGGCGCACACGCAGAAGGGACTGCCGGCGTTCACGATCTACGGACGCGATGTGCAGGACGCGGGCGACGAAACGATCCCTGCCGATGTGCAGGAAAAGCTGCTGCGCTTCGCCCGCGCGGGGTTGGCGGTGGCGCGGATGCGTGGCAAGTCATACGTCTCCATGGGCAGCGTGTCGATGGGCATCGCCGGCTCGATTGTCGACCCCAGCCTCTTCGAGAAGTTCCTGGGGATGCGGGCCGAGTTCGTCGATATGACCGAATTCGTCCGCCGCTTCAATGAGGAGATCTATGACCCCGAGGAGTTCGAGGGTGCCCTGGCCTGGGTGAAAGAGAACTGCCCTGAAGGTGTCGATCGCAATCCTCCGGACAAGCAGCGCAGCCGCGAACAGAAGGATGTGGATTGGGAGCTCTCCGTCAAGATGGCCCTCATCGCCCGCGATATCATGATCGGCAACCCGCGATTGGCGGACTTGGGCTACGGAGAAGAAGCGCTTGGTCGCAACGGCATCGCGGGCGGGTTCCAGGGGCAGCGGCAGTGGACCGATCATCTCCCCAACGGCGACTTTATGGAGGCCATTCTGAACTCCACCTTCGACTGGAATGGCATCCGCCAGCCCTATATCGTCGCCACCGAAAACGATGCACTGAACGGCATCTCGATGCTGTTCGGGCATCTCCTGACCGGTCGGGCGCAGATGTTCTCCGACGTCCGCACCTATTGGAGTCCCGAGGCTGTCAAGCGCGTGACCGGACACGATCTCAGTGGTGATGCCGCGGGTGGATTCCTCCACCTCATCAACTCGGGCCCGACGGCCCTCGATGCCACGGGACAGCAGGAAATCGACGGCAAGCCCGGGATGAAGCGCTGGTGGGAGGTCACACCCGAGGATGCACAAGCATGTCTGGAGGCCACCCAATGGCACCCGGGCAACGTTGAGTACTTCCGCGGCGGCGGCTGGTCGACCCACTTTGTCTCCAAGGGCGGTATGCCGGTGACGATGTCGCGCCTCAATCTGGTTGATGGCCTCGGCCCGGCGCTACAGATCGCCGAAGGCGTCGTCGTCGAGCTTCCGGACGAGGTGCACAGCCAGCTCGACCTGCGTACCGATCCTACGTGGCCCACCACCTGGTTTGTACCGCACACCACAGGTGCCGGCCCCTTCCGCGACGTCTACTCGGTCATGAACAACTGGGGTGCGAACCACGGCGCCATCAGTTACGGACACATCGGGGCCGATCTGATCTCGCTGGCGGCGATGCTCCGTATCCCGGTCTACATGCACAACGTGCCCGAGGACAAGGTCTTCCGTCCCAGTGCCTGGGCGGCATTCGGCGCGCAAGAACCGACGGGTGCCGATTTCCGTGCGTGTGCGAACTTCGGCCCGATCTACGGTTAGCACAGGACGGGCGCCTCTGGCGCCTGGTTAGAGCGTCCAACAGCGCCTGCCGGACTCCAGCAGGCGCTGTTCTGGTTGTAGCGTGAGGGGTGTGCGTCACTTGCGTTGCACAGCCGACCCGTCTATAGTGAAGGGGATTAGCCATTCGACAGGTAACGCTGTCGTTGCGCAACCCGGACGAAGAGGGGAGGGCTTGATGGTCGAGGAACTCGGTGCGA
>SLDA01000231.1 GCA_007125545.1 Thermoflexales bacterium
CGCCCTCGAAACCGGCGTAAGCGATCGCCACTCCGGTCACGCCGCGGCGCAGCGGCGTCAGACGCGAGTCGGTGAGCACCACGCCGAGGTTGGCAACGCCATAGGCGGTCTGAAGCCGCCGCCGAAACTCCGCGACCCAGCTCCACGGCGCGTCAGGCCAGAGGATGGCCGTCCCGGGATGCGCATTGGAAAGGTCCAGCCCGGCATTGGCAATCCATACGGTACCCTTGAGCGTCAGGTAGACGTGCGGCCCCTCACCCGTGAAGAGCACGTCGGCCTCGCGCAAGACGAGCTCCGCCAGCTCCGGGTGGACGGCGAAGTCCTTGGAATAGCGCAGGCGCTTCATCTGCCGCGCTTCCAGCGAGGGCTCGATGGAGGCCAGCTCTACTACACGGCCCTGGGCGATCGCCACGATCTTGGAGGTGATGCACAGAATGTCGCGTTCCTGAAGCGGCGCCGCGCCCTCGGCGGACAGCGCAGCGTCCAGAACCGGCAACAGGTCTCGCTCGAGCCCGACTTCGGGTGGGATGATGGGGGTGTGGATGGGGCGAACGTCCATGGATCTCTCCTCGTCACGTGTCGTATTTGGGAAGCATGCTAACACGGGTGAAAGGGCTGGCAAGCGGACAGGCGGGAGTCAGGGACGCTCTCGCCCAATGCCGGTCAGGGCGGCGATAGCGTCCTGACCACCGGCCTGGCGTACAGCGTTCGCTGCACGGCGCCATTCGTGGAGCGTGCGGGTGCGGGCTGCCGCGTACGCGTAGTCGAAGCGCCAGCCTTGTCGCGGCGAGTCGAGGTTCATGGCCTCATGCGAGGTGGGATGGACCCAGATACGCCGTGCCAACGCGCCAAGCAGAGGCACATAGTAGATGATATCGCGCCAGAACACAAACGTACCCGTGATAAGGTCCGGGTGCGTGATCAGCGCCGGATGGAGCGGGTCGATCGCGTCAGGTGGCGGATAGGATCCATCGGGTCGCTCGTAGCGAGCGAGCCACAGATCGACGTAGTTCGCGTGTGCGTAGAAGTCCTGCACGGCGTGCAGGAGCCGTCCCAGGGCCCGCCGCTGCCGGCTGCCGCCGCCATCTTCCTTAGCAAGCTCAAGGATTTCGGCGTGTTGCGACTCGACGTAGGCGTTGCCCTCGCTGATGCGGTTGTTGTCGAAGTGGAAGTGCGGGTGGCGGCCGAGCTGGTAGCGCAAGGCGTCCTGCCCGAGGTTGGCGCGCACGACCTCAACGAGCACCTGCGGCACAAAGTGCGCCTCCAGCGCCCAGCGGGTTATTTCTTCGTGATAGCGTGAGTCCATGGTTATGTTTGCGGATGATATGATTGGTTTGGGTCCGAAGTCCGACTTCGGGGCGAAGCGGCGCATTTCCCTTGCGCACACGTGGATTTCTATCCCATTTTTACACGCGCGGTGTGCTCCTGGCCGTCGTCATGCAACGGAATGATCGCTCCTGCCGTGACCTCCCCCTCGAGCGGCTCGTCGTCGAGCCAGGCGGCGGCGACGCCGCGCTGCACGCCTTCGGGGTTCTCGACCTCGACACGCAGCGTGCTCTCACCGTAGCGATAGGTGAAAGTGAATCGCTCCCAGTCAGCCGGGATCACGGGATCCACCCGCAGCATATCAGCTTCCCGGTGAATGCCAAGCAGGGCCTCGATCCCCAGCCGGTAGAGCCAGGCGGCTGAGCCCGTATACCAGGTCCACCCACCTTGTCCCACGTAGGGTTCGGCGCCATAGACATCCGCTGCCACGACGTAGGGCTCCACGCGGTAGCGTTCGGCCTCCTCGCGTGTGCGGCCGTGGTTGATCGGGTTGAGCACGTTGAAGAGAGCCATCGCCCGGTCACCCTCCCCCAGCTCCGCGAACGCCCACACGGTCCAGATGGCAGCATGGGTGTACTGCCCGCCATTCTCGCGAACACCGGGGGGATAGCCCTTGATATAGCCGGGGTCGTGCGGCGTTTCGTCGAGTGGGGGCGTGAAGAGCAGGAGCAGGCCATCCTCCTCGCGCACCAGATGCTCCTCCACCGAAGCCATAGCCTCCTCGATCCGGCCCTCATGGCCCGCGCCCGAGATCACGGCCCACGACTGGGCGATGGCGTCGATCCGACACTCCTTGTTCCGGCTCGACCCCAGGGGCGTCCCGTCGTCATAGTAGGCACGGCGATACCAGGCGCCGTCCCAGGCCTCGGCATCCAGCGTACCACGCAGCGATTGGGCGCGAGCCCGCAGCTCCGAGCCTCGTGCCTCCTCCTCACGCAGTTCGCAGATCGCGGCAAACCGGGTGAGCGCCGCATAGAGGAACCAGCCGAGCCATACGCTCTCGCCCCGCCCCTCGATGCCCACACGATTCATCCCATCGTTCCAATCCCCGCCTCCCATCAGCGGCAGCCCGCGCGGCCCGGACGTGGTGCCACGATCCAGCGCTCGCAAGCAGTGCTCGTAGAGCGTAGCGGTGGTGTCGGTCACTTGATACTTACCGTAGCGCTCCTCCTCCTCCGGCTTGAGTGGCTCGCCGGTAAGGAAGGGGAGCTGCTCGTCGAGGATGGCCGTATCGCCGGTAGCGGTGACGTACTCCGCCGTGACATAAGGCAGCCAGAG
>SLDA01000454.1 GCA_007125545.1 Thermoflexales bacterium
CGCCGAACGCGAGCAACGTACCACCGAACTCCTTGACCTGATGGGACTGGGCGGGCTGGGCGATCGTTATCCGGACCAGCTCTCGGGTGGACAGCGGCAACGCGTCGCCGTAGCCCGGGCGCTGGCCTACGAACCGGGCGTGCTGCTTCTGGATGAACCGTTTAGCGCTCTCGACGTCAAGATCCGCGCGCAACTGCGCCGCAGTCTCCGGCGGATCCAGCGGCAGCTCAAAGTCACCACAGTCCTGGTCACGCACGATCAGGAAGAGGCCTTCGAGTTGGCCGATCGTATCGCGGTCATCGAGCGGGGACATCTGATTGAGGTCAATACACCCGAAGCCCTCTACCACGAACCGCGCACCGAATTTGCGGCAACTTTCGTAGGAGGGGGTAACGTACTCGTGGGACGCTATTCCGAAGGGCAAATCAGATTGGGTGGCATCAGCCTCCCGCTGCCGGAAGGCGCGCCGCCTCATGAAGAGGAGGCTTCGATCCGCCTCCTCTTCCGTCCGGAGACCGTGTCGCTCAGCGCAACACCCTACCCGGAAGACAGTGGCATCCGGACGCTCGGACAGGCTCGCATCGGCGATGAGATTTTCGTCGGTTCCCAGCGTCGAGTGCGACTGGAGATGGAGCAGCTCTCGGGCGCGCGGCCTCTCTCACCGCCGCCTGTTTACGGTCACACCGCCGTCCACCTTGAGGCCGCAATCTCGAGTGATCGACACGCGAATCTGCTCTCCCTGAAGCCCGATGATGCCGTATGGGTCGGATTACGCCATTACCATGTCCTCGACCCGACAGGGCTCAAAATCCTGATCGGATATGCGGACACCGAAACCGGGAGGGCCGCAGTCGAGAGCGGGAGTCGGGTGAGCCAGGCGGCAGGCGGGCCGGTCACCGTCCTTGCTGTGGCGCAAGAAGAGGACCAGACGGCGACGCGCGAGATGGTCGAGGACCTACGCCGGCATTGGCCCGGGGGCCCCTCACCCCTTATGACAACCAAGGTTCGGCACGGACAAACTGCAGCCGAGATTCTGGCTGAGGCCCACGAGGGCCAGTACGAGATGGTCATCCTGGGGCGGGGTCCTGAAGGATTCGGACCGGTTGCCCGGCAGATTGTTGAGAGGACGGAAACGCCGGTGCTGCTGGTGCAAGAGCAACGTCCCGCCCTCAGGCGCATGCTGATCTGTACGGCGGCGGGCGAACCGGGCAAGTACGACATCCGCTTCGGAGGGCGGCTAGCGCGCCAGAATCGCGGCTGCACGGTCACGGTATTCCACGTACACCCACCCCAACAGGCCGCATGGCAGCGCTTGCGGGTCGAGCGGCATATGCAGCAGGCCGTGAGCGCCCTGCAAGCGCTGAAGGTCGAAGCCGAAGCGAAGGTCAAGCCCTTCGGAGAGGGCGGCGTCGTCGCCGAGATTGCGCACGAAGCCGACGCCGGCGACTACGATCTGATCATCATCGGCGCTCCCGCCCAGCGGCACCCTGCCCGCCTACGCTGGACCGAGTTCGCATCGGGGATCGTCAGCGCCACCTCGCGTCCGGTGCTCGTGGTGCCAATGCTGGGAAGATGAACTAGGCACGACGGGTTCGGTCGAAAGTCGTCCGGCGCTGCAGTTGACCTCATTCCGCAACGGGCGGATAATACTGGCACCACACCCCGCATCGCTGCCCCGCTACCGGTTCTCTTGTGTGCCGTCCACGAACACGGATAGGAGGGATCATGACCAAGACAGTTGTCGTCGTCGGATCGCTCGACACCAAGGGCGAGGAATACGCCCTCGTCAAGAAGCTGATCGAGAGCCATGGGCTCAACACGCTGGTGGTCGATTTCGGCGTAATGGGACAGCCGTATTTCGAACCTGACATCTCGCGGAATCGTGTCGCCGCCGCGGGCGGCGGCGAGCTGGACTATCTCGCCGGGGGCGAGCATAAGGACGAGGCCATGCAGACCATGGCAACCGGCCTCGCCGCTGTGGTCCGCTGGCTCTATGACGAGGGGAGGCTCGATGGCATTATCGGTATGGGTGGCACCGGCGGTACGTCCATCACCACCACCGCTATGCGTACCCTGCCCGTCGGCGTCCCCAAGCTGATGCTGTCGACGCTGGGGGGCGGCGATGTGAGCGCCTACGCCGGCACCCGCGACATCACCTTTATGCCCTCTATCGTCGACGTCGCCGGCATCAACTCCATCAGCCGCCGCATCTACGCCAACGCCGCCGGCGCCATCGCCGGCATGGTGCTGACCGAGGCACCCGCGGGCGAGGAAAAGCCGCTGATTACCGCCTCGATGTTCGGCAACACCACGGACTGCGTCAACCGGGCGCGCCGCCTCCTGGAGAATCGCGGCTACGAGGTGCTGGTCTTCCACGCTACGGGCACGGGCGGGCGCACGATGGAGAGCCTCATTGCCGATGGCTATATCGACGGCTCGCTGGATATCACCACCACCGAGCTGGCGGACGAGGTCTGTGGCGGTGTCTTCAGCGCCGGTCCCGACCGTGGCATGGCAGCCTCGCGCGCCGGCATTCCGGCAGTCATCGTCCCGGGATGTGTCGATATGGCCAACTTCGGGGGCGTGGAAACGATGCCGCAGAA
>SLDA01000243.1 GCA_007125545.1 Thermoflexales bacterium
ATAGCAGGCATCATCGCCAGGCGTCGCAGTTCCTCTTCGGCGCGTTCACGAACGTGATCCGGCAGCTCCGCCTTCTCGAGCTGTTCGCGAACGCTAACCAGGTCGCGCGTGAACGCGTCACCTTCTCCCAGTTCTTCTTGAATAGCCCGTAACTGCTCTCGCAGGAAGTATTCCCGCTGGCTTTTATCCACCTCTTCCTGTACTGTGGTCTGAATCTGATTCTCTAGCTCTAGTACGTCTAGCTCCCGTGCCAGATGAGTGCTCAACTTCTGCAGACGCTCGGTGACATTGAGTGTCTCCAGGATGTCCTGTCTCGCTTCGGAAGAGAGATTGATGACTTGGGCGATAATATCCCCCAATTGCCCAGGCGCTTCCACGTTCATAGCATAAACATAGGCTTCATCGGGTAGGGCCTGATTCAGCTGGACCGCCTTCTCGAACATCGTGAGTACCGCTCGTTTCAGGGCCTCCGTTAGCGCGCCATTCTCAATGATCTCGGGCAGCATCTCAACCGTGGCAATGAAGTAGGGTTGCTCTTGGATGTATTCCAGGATTCGCACGCGCCCGACACCTTGCGCGATGGCGCTGGTGCTGCCGTCAGGCAGCCGGATAGAACGTGCAATCACAACCTCCGTGCCGATATCGTAGAGATTGTCCGCGGATGGATACTCCTCCATCTCATCGTCGCGCTGGGTCACCACAACGACCGGCCAATCTTCTTGCACTGCCGTCGTAAGCGCGTGGAGAGAACGCTCGCGTGCTACGTAGAGCGGGGTAACCATCTGCGGGTAGACCACTAGCTCGCGTAGCGGAAGGATAATCGCATCGAAGGGCCCCTCATTCAGAGGACCTGCGTCGAACACCTCTCCAAGGAAATCCTCAGGACTCAACGGTAGTTTGTCCCAATCCATAGTTAGCTCTTCTCCCAGGGCTCATCCACCCAGTCTCCCATAGGCAGATCCAGATCCACCCTCATGGCCCAAGCCTCCCGAATGTCGGCGACGACGAAGATCGAACCGGTCGCCACAATGCCCCAGCCAGGTTGCAATCTGTGAAATGCCTGTTCCAGAGCTCTCTGGGCGTTGATCGCGATCTCCGCGCCGTGCGCAAGATCTGCGAGTTTATCTGCCAGCACGTAGGGTGCCGCGGCCCGCGGATGGTAAGAGCGGGTCACGATCACGTGTTGGCTGATCGGTATGAGTTCTTCCAACATGCCGTCAATGTCCTTATCCGTGGAGGCTCCGTAGATAACGAGCCATGTGGTTTCCGGGAACCAGGTCTCGAGCGAGTCGCGCAGTGTGGCGGCTGAGTAAGGATTGTGGGCACAGTCGACGATGACCGGTGGATTCTGACTTAGCACTTCCATCCGTCCAGGCCAGTGAATATCTTGTAGCCCAGCGCGGAGTGCCTCTGGCTTGGCCCACTCATGGCCCATATCGTGGAGGAGCGCCGTTGCCGCAATCGCGGTCATCGCGTTCTCCTGCTGAAAGTCACCGATGAGGTTGAGGTCGTAGTTACCGTCGAAAGCGGACGCCTCTGTGGCCTGCTCGACGCGCATGGTTTGGCCATTCCACGACCGATCCACGGCCTCCCAGCGCCACGTCTCTCCTACCGCCGTATAAGGAGCTTCACGCTCCGCTGCGATGCGCTCTAGGACGTCCAGTGCTTCCTGCTTTTGTGGCGCAGTCACTATCGGAACGCCTTGCTTGATGATACCTGCTTTTTCGTACGCGATCTCTTCCAGAGTATCTCCTAGCAAGTAGGTGTGATCGAGGCTGAGTGAGGTGATAATGCTGATTTCGGGGAGAATGACGTTGGTCGCATCCAACCTTCCGCCCAATCCGACCTCGATCACTGCTATGTCAACCTGCTCGCGCTGGAAGTGAAGGAATGCCAGTGCTGTTGTGACCTCGAACATCGTCAACTCGGGTTGGGTGGCAACAACCGGCTGCAGCTCCTCCACCAGTTCGGCCATAGCGGTGCGCGAGATAGGTTCCCGGTTGACCTGGATCCGCTCGCGATAGGTGTGGAGATGCGGAGAGATATATAGCCCGGTTCGCAGCCCACCAGCCTGGGCCGCGCCCGCAAGCATAGCTGAGACAGACCCTTTCCCTTTGGTGCCGGCGATGTGCAGGGTAGGGTAAGCCTGATGCGGATTCTGTAGCTTCTCGAGGAGTTGGACCACCCGATCAAGCTTAAACTCCTGCGGTGAATAGCGCTCGATACGGCGCTTTTCGTAGTCCACCAAGCCATATAGGTACCGTAAGGCATCGTGATATTTCATAAACTCGCTACACACTCACTACGCGTTGGGATTTAACTGGTGATTCTACCCGTTTTCAGGCCTCTGACAAGCTGCCCTCTTGTCCCATTTCTCCTTTTACCCAATGTGTGCTAAAGTGGTTTCCAGCGAGTGGCCTAAGGAGATCCCAGATGAACATCCTCCATGTGCTGTTGGTGATACTCTACGTTGGCGGCACGATTTTGTTTCGCCCGCTTGTAAGCCAGCGTTTGCCAACTGCCGGCGCCGAGTTTGTGCCCCTCTATCGAAGACCCTGGATCGCCCTCGTATGGCTCTGGAGTCCTGTTTGGTGGTTTTTGCCCGGTATCCTCTGGATGCGAGTTTTCGAAGGCTTTCCCATCGGTTATCTAATGGCGCTCAGCCTCCTGCTCCCCATCTCCTGGATGCTCCTCTTTCTTTGGTACTATGGAATGTTGGGCTTCGCCTCATACAGTGCAGTGCTGGTGAAGGCAGTGTCTGCTGTTCTCGTGGGAGGAACACTTCTGATCACCATGGCGGTAATCCTGGCCGGCTTGCTTGAGGAGACGATCACTGGGACGCAACTGGCTGTCTATATCGGGACTTGTTTATGGGGCCCTGTTCTACTCACCTTACTGCTAATAGCTTGGTCCCGTGAAGTCGTGCCCTTGCCCGGTACGATCCCTAATGCCTCTAGTCAGGCTCTCAAGATGATTCTTGGATATTTTACCTCCTTCCCGAAGCCTACTTGGGTGGTAGAGGATGGGGAGCTGCGAACTCGCATCGCTGGAAATCCCTTTCTGGGTTCCGGACCCGGATGCCTGGTGACCGAGCCGGAGAACCTAGTCTTGCTGAAAACCGCCGCGGACGTGACAGGAATTGCCGGCCCGGGTGTGGTGTTGACGAAGGCAATGGTTACGCCGGGGCAGGTCGTGGACCTTCGAAATAAGATCCGCTCCACGGTTGTCAGGGCCGTGACGCGTGATGGGATTGAGGTATCCGTCCCGGTGTCCTCGCTTTTTCGGGTGGATCGAGGGCCGAAGACGATCGCGTTGGGACGGCCCTGGCCCTATCGTAATGCACGGACTGTGTTCCACGCCGTTTCGCGTGCCGAGGTCGATCCGTCCGGGCTGGGTTCGCATGACTTTCATCCGGCCGACCCCTGGGAGGACCGCTTGCTGGCGTTTGCCTCTCATAAAGCTAAACAGGCCATTTCCTTCTATAGTTTCGATCAACTCTATGGCGCCCCGTCTCCTAGCCTAACGCCCATCCATATTAGTTTGCAGGACACGCTCGGCCTGAGACCCGCCAAGCCCCCACACGATCCTCTGCTCAGAAGCACCATCGGTAAGTTTGTGCAGCGTGCGGTGCGTCAAGCTTTTGAACTCGAAGGCTTCGAGATACTGGGCGGCAGTATTGGCAATCGGATCGTTCCCCTGCAGCGTGATGTGACGGATCAAAGTGTTACCAAATGGAAGGCGGCATTCGTCACGAAAGTGATGGACTGGGAGACTGAGCTTAAGGAAAAGCGTCTTCGAAATGTCAGTGCCGGCTACAGGGCGCGGGAGCTGGCGGTCGAAGAAATCACCGCGCATTCCGCGGATCGGCTGAAAACCTGGAAAGTAGAGAATCGGCAGAATGTCTTGGCCTTCGAGGTCCTTTATACACTTATGAGCGTGGCCCAGAATCCTGAGGTTCGTAAGAAGCTGCCGGATTCTGCTGTCCCAACTCTGGACAGGTTGATGCGTCAGGCAGCAGGCGAACATGTAGATGGAGGAACGCAATGAGCATGCGGCGATTCCACGTCCCTGCAATCATTCTGTTCTTGGCCCTGCCGTATGCCGCGTTTCTCTTATCGGGCGTTCCGGAAGTGCAGACCGGTCAAAGATGGGGTCTCAACCCAACGGTTATTATGCTGACTCTGGGTTTTATCGTTACGGGTCTGCAGGTGTATTTCCACGTGCGATTTCTGCTGATGCGCTACGTAGGTGACCTACATGACCTCGATCCGGCTGATGCCGGTGACTTGATGATGCGTTTGCTGTTTGGCCTTCGCGAGTTCCCGCCGAAGTCACCGGTCTTGATGGTTCAGGATGGTCAGGTGGCTCCTGAGGGCCCCGCAGTGCTGCACAAAGTGGGTGGCCCCGGGCATCTCAGCGTGGGTCCGGGCAATGCGGTGGTCACCAGCCGTTTGGGAATCCTGCACCGCGTTCTCTTTCCCGGATTCCACGATCTTGGCCCTTTCGAGCGCATCTGGGACGTCGTCGATCTTCGTCCGCAGCGACGGACCATCACGGTTGAGTTTATGACCCGTGACGCCATTCCTGCGTCTACAGTTGTGAGTGTCGTCTGTCGTCCGGACCTTCCTCAGTCGCTTCGGATGCCACAGGTCACGCACGAGCATGTCCAGGTTGTACTCCAACTCACGACGAGCAAGTTCGTTCGTCGTTCGGGCGGCAGTGACCGGGTGTCTGACTGGGTCGCCGGGATCGTAAATGGGACAACAGACGGCACGGTGAGAGATGTTCTGGAACAGTACACGCTGGATGATTTCGTCAATCCTCAGAAGTGGCTAGTGGGTGCTGAACTTCCATCTCGCATTACTGTAACCCCTGTACAGCTGCCCAAGCTGGAGGCGGAAATTCTGAAAGAGGTCCGGGAGGTCGGGAAGAGCCGCGGAATTGTGGTGGAAAAAGTTGAGCTCGGCCCGGTGCAACCTTCCGATGAGGCCATTGTACGGCAGTGGTTGGACTTCTGGAAAGCGAGACTTCAGCGAGATCACGATGAGTATATGCTGAATGTTGAGGCTGATCAGACTCAGCAGATTTTGGACGTACAGCGCGCTCTGCAGGTGGATTTCCTCAAGCGTACGCTCGACAGCGTGGAACGGCTCAGCGAGGAGCACAAGTCCCTACCCAATGAACTCATATTCGAGAGTATCTTGCAGGTTGTGCTGTCTATGTACCAGGGAAGCCCGGAGATACAGCATATGCTGTTCCAGCAAGGAGAAAGTCTGGTCAGATTCGTGCAGATGATTCTCTGGGGCCCATCCGCACTGCAAGCCGCGGGACCCGCTGGTCCACCTATCGATCCGAAGTCGGGCGGCTACCCCGGCCCCTCGAGATCGCCATCCGGTGCACCTTCACCGCCCTCTATAGAACCTACCCCCGTTAGGGAGATACCTCTGGATCGAGATAAACGATCCTAGGACGATGTCATATGTATCGAATCTGTGTTCCGGAGGAGCTTACACTCACTCATCTCCTGGACTGGGAGGTCATCAACCTTGCTCGCGAACTCGTAGAGGAGATGGTCGAGCATCTCAGCGCTCGTGAGTATGAGCAAGCGCTTGGTTGTGCCAAGGACGTGTGCGACTCAGCCAAGAACGAGCATGACTATCATACCATCGCCTTGGTTAACCTGCTTCAGGCAGAGGTGCAACGGTGCCGTCAGGAATGGGAGCTCTGCCTCCAGTCAATCCTTGAAGCCCGCCGCTCGTTGGACAGCCGTATGGGTCCCGTAGCTGCATACAACACCGCCATAGCTGCTTATCAAGAGGGCCTTGTTCAGCTCACGCGTGGTGCCGGCAAGAAAGCACATAAAGCTCTGTGCTCAACGAGCAGCTTACTGGAGCAGAGTCAGCGACATTGGAGCTTTGAGCGTAACTCCGCCAGAGTCCGTGACTGCCGTTTTCTGAGAGGGTGGGTCTCTGATATCATCGGCTGCATACCGCGGCAAGAGACGGGTGTTCCTGTCTTGGTGTTGCCCTTATATGAGATCATCTATGGGGATCTTAATCGAACTGGTATACATTGTGTTGATCTGTCGCAGTCTCTGAGCCAGGCATATGTGCGAACGGTCGCCTATCGGACTGTGGCTACTCATGCAGTGTATGGGGAAACTTTGCTGAGCAAATTACTGGACTATAAGAAGGACTACGTGGCGATTCGTTTTCCGGTGGATGGCTATCTGCGCTTTCCGGGAGATCGGGGCGACTTGCTCATCCTGGAGATGGATTCAGAGCCATCCACCTCCAAAGAGAAAATATCAACTCAGGACCGGTTCTTTGTACGCAGAGAAGATGGGCGTGTTGAGTTCCGATCCTCTCCGTACGTGGCTTCGTGCCGTATGTGGACGTGTCCCGAGAGATCCGTCAGTGGAGTTTCAAGGCTTATCATAGGAGGGGTGCATCATGGTTCACCCTGAACATCGTGTCTTGGTTGTCGGAGCAGCTGGGCTGGACGTCAAAATCACCCCTCGGGCAGCGACCGAATCGGAGCGCTCAAACCCTGCCACGATAGATTGGGGATGGGGCGGCGTTGCCCGTAATATGGCGGAGAATTTGGCGCTCTTGGGGGCGGAGGTGCATCTGATCACTGCCGTGGGCGATGACTGGCGGGGGCAGGCGCTACTACACCATCTCGGAGAGTTGGGCATCGATACGCAGGCCTGCGTCATCTCAAAGGAACAGGCGACCGCCTCTTATGCTGCCCTATTCCATCAGGACATGCGGCTCTCCGTAGCATTTGAGGATATGAGCGTGATGCGTGAGATCACGGCTGGATATCTTGACCGTCATCGCAGCCTCGTGCGGCAAGCTGACATCGTTTGCCTCGATGCAAACCTTTCTCCTGGTGCTTTGGAAACGCTCTTTGGCCTGACGGCCGAGTATGATGTTCTCGTGTGTGCTGATCCTACTACGCCCTTGCTTGCCCATCGACTGCAGCCCTACCTCTCGAGGATCACGGCGATTACACCGGACCTTGCTGAGGCTGAGGCACTGGTGGGTGCGGAGCTGGAGGGTGAGGAAGCAATCAGCGTGGGCGCGCGTAAGTTGGTGCAGGCAGGTGTGGATCTGGCGATTGTCACGCTCGGCGCCGGAGGCCTATACTATGCGACTAACGAAGAGAGTGGGCGCATCAATGCGTTCCCCGTCGACGTGGTTGACCCAGTTGGCGCGGGTGACGCTTTGACAGCGGCTGTGGCCTATGGTTTGCTGGAGGAGATTTCCTTGGAGGAAGCCGTGCGGCTCGGTATGGCAGCTGCCGCCCAGACGGTCGCGTGCCGGGACGCAGTCTGCCCCTATCTTACTCTGGAACTACTCTACGAGCGGCTAATAAGTTAGTTGATCCTTATGCCGGCGTTCCGGGCCGGGTCGGTCTGCGTCAACTAGAGTTTTGGATTGCTGTGTTGTGTGATTCAGGAGGCACTGTGGTTGAGATCGTTTCAGCATCGACGGCGGAGTTTCGCGAGGCGGGTACGGACGAGGCTTGGATGCCGGCTGAGGTGCCGGGATCGGTCCACACCGATCTACTGATTCAGGGACGGATCCCCGACCCTTTTGTAGCGGACAACGAATTGCAGGTCCAGTGGGTCGCCGAACGTGACTGGGAGTATCGTGTCGCTCTTACCGCTGATGCGGACCTGCTCAGCCAGGAGCGCGTGTTTTTGGTCTGTGACGGGCTAGACACTCTGACGGATGTGGCGTTTAATGGGCAGACGCTGGGGCACACCGAGAATATGTTCCGGCAGTATCGTTGGGAGGTAACTGGCGCGCTCAATGAGGGCCAGAATGAGGTCTACCTACGCTTCCACTCAATTCTGCAGTACGTGCTCTCTGCCCAGGAGAAGGAGTCACTGATTGGCGTCTCGCAGGGTATTCCGGGCAGCCCCCACATTCGCAAGGCGCCATGCCAATTCGGATGGGACTGGGGACCGCAATTACCGCCTATGGGTGTGTGGCGCGAGATGCGTTTGGAGGCTTACACCACAGCCCGCCTCGCGGATGTGCATATCCGCCAAGCCCATGCTGCGGATGGGGTGACGCTCAAGGCGAGGGTCAGTCTGGAGCGATGGCAAGCTGCGGATCTTGAGGTCGTGTTGCGCGTGACGCCGCCTCAAGAGGGCGAAGGCTGGGAAGTGAAGGCGCCTCTTGCCGGATCGGACCTGGAGCAGGAGCTGAGTGTCAGGATAGCGAGTCCTGAACTCTGGTGGCCCAACGGCCATGGGCTCCAGCCTCTCTATGATGTTGAGGTCCTCCTGTACGCCACAGAGACAGTCCTCGATCAGAAGACGCTTCAGATCGGGCTACGTAAGCTCGAATTGCGCCAGGAGCTGGACGACTACGGCAAGTCCTTTACTTTTGTGATCAACGATGTGCCGCTCTTCGCCAAGGGCGCGAATTGGATTCCGGCAGATTCCTTCCCCGCTCGTATCAGCGACGCCCACTTGACACACCTGATTCGCAGCGCGGCAGATGCCAATATGAATATGCTGCGGGTATGGGGCGGCGGTTTCTACGAAGAAGACCGATTCTATGCTCTCTGCGATCGCTACGGCATTCTGGTGTGGCAGGACTTCATCTTTTCCTGTAGCGTGTATCCGGGGCATGACGCTTTTGTCGAGAATGTGCGCGTAGAGGCTATTCAAAACATCCGTAGACTGCGTCACCATCCCAGCTTGGCGCTCTGGTGTGGCAACAACGAGATGGAGGGCGGTTGGGTCCATTGGGGATGGACCCCGCGCATGGATCCGGCGTACAAGTTCTACTACGACGAGATGTTCCACCATCTGTTGCCTGCATGGGTCGCGGAGCACGATCCTGACCGTCCTTACTGGCCCAGTTCCCCCTCCTCGGGCATTCCATTCGACGATCCGAACGGCGTACACGCTGGCGATACGCACAACTGGGAGGTCTGGCACGGAGACCAGCCCTTCGAGCATTATCGAAACCATCCTTCGCGTTTCGTGAGCGAGTTTGGTTTCCAGTCCTTGCCGCCGATCGACACGATCAAGACTTACGCAGATGAGCCCGATTGGAACATGACCTCCTATATGATGGAACACCATCAACGAAATGCGGCGGGCAACGGCAAAATCATCAACTATATGACTGCGCATTTCCGGCTTCCCAAGGACTTCCCCTCACTGGTCTATTTGACGCAGTTGCTCCAGGCTGAGGCGGTCCGGATCGGCGTGGAATATTGGCGCCGGAACCGTGCCTGCACCAGCGGCGCGCTGTACTGGCAACTCAATGATTGTTGGCCTGTAGCTTCGTGGGCGAGTCTTGACTACTTCGGACGGTGGAAAGCCCTGCACTACTCGGCGCGTCGTTTCTTCGCGCCGGTGCTGCTCTCGGCTGAAGAGACAGCTTACACTACCTATCAGGCGGACTACCTCTTCCAGCCGAAACCGGGCCCCAGCGTGAGCCTGCATCTGACCAATGATCTGGTGGAGACTTGGCACGGGATGGTGCGGTGGTCGTTTGAGACACTCGATGGCCAGGTCCTGGAAAGCGGGACCGAGCAATTGAGTGTGGAGGGGCTTAACGCTCAGTTGGTGGCCTCCCCGAACCTTGAGGGAAAGGTCGATGCCCTCAATGAGCGTTCAGTAGTCCTGGTCTACGAACTCATCCAGGGAGAGGAGCGGGTCAGCCTTGGTGTTCTGACTTTTGTTCCGTCCAAGCATCTGGCGCTGTCCGATCCTCAATTGGCGGTCGAGGTCGCTGAGGGGGTGGGCGCCTATGAGATCGCCGTAAGCGCGACCTCGCTCGCGCGATATGTTCAACTGTCCCTGGAGAGTACTGATGAGGCCTTTGGAGCATTCAGCGACAACTTCTTCGACGTGCCTGCCGGGCGCACGATCTGCGTGACGCTGCCGGCGCTGGCAGGATGGGATGTCCAGAGGGTTCGCTCGGCCCTTCGTGTGCAGAGCCTGATCGACAGCTATTAAACTTGGCTCGAGGCTTGCAGCTGGCTACAGTAGTATGGCTGCATCGGTCGCTTCGAAAGTGAGGGAGGTCTAGTGTGCGGACATTAACAATTCTCGAACCAGGCAAGGTTAAAGTCCAGG
>SLDA01000363.1 GCA_007125545.1 Thermoflexales bacterium
TCCCCCTCCACGATTCGCAAGAAGACCTCCTCCAGCTCCTGGGCCTTGATCTGGTAGCCGGTCACGATGATGTCCGGTTCTGCCGCCAGCATGCGGAAGAGCTCCCGCTCGGCGCGGTCGGCGTCACTGACCCCGACCGTCCACGTCGTGAGACCGTTGCGCTTCTGCGACTGGATAGCCGACACCCAGGGCAGGGCGGCGACACGCTCCTCGGCACCGGCGGGGTCGCCCTTGAGCTTGATCTCGTAGGCCACGCCCTCGGAGCCGGCGAGTAGCGTCTCGATGGCCCCGTACGCGACGAGCTGCCCGCGGTTGAGGATCGCCACCGTGTCACTGACGCGCTGGACGTCATCGAGGATGTGCGTGCAGTAGAAGATGGTGGTGTACTTGCGGAGCCGGGCCATCACCTCGAGCACGTCGCGCCGGCCCATCGGGTCGAGGGAGGCGGCGGGCTCGTCGAGGATCAGGAGGTCGGGATAGTGAACCTGCGCCTGGGCGATGCCCAGCCGCTGGCGCTCTCCGCCGGAGAAGCCCTTGATCGGGCGGTCGGCCCTGTCGTCCAGGCCTACCAGCTCGAGCGTCTCCTGGATCCGCCCCTCGATCTCGTCCCGGGGGCCGGTGAAGTAGAAGTCGGCGGTGAAGGTGAGGATCTGGCGGGAAGTCATGTCCTGATAGAAACGGGGGTCCTGGGGCAGGTAGCCGATGCGCGACCGGATGGCGACGGAGTCGCGCGCCATGTCGAGGCCAAAGATGCGGGCGGACCCGGCAGTGGGTCGGATCAGGCCCAGGAGCAGCTTTATGGTCGTAGTCTTACCGGCGCCGTTGGGGCCCAGAAAGCCAAAGATCGAGTGCTGCGGGACCGTGAGGGTGAGCCCGTTGAGGGCAACGACGCTCCCATAGGTCTTGCTCAGGTTACGAGTGTCGATGACGGGATCCGGCATCGGCAGTCCTCCATTTCGCTTGGGTGAATCGCACGATCCAGTATACCACAAACGGCCGCCGAGCCGCATGGACCCACGGTCCTCGCCCGCCCCCCAAACAGGAAGATTGCCCAGCAAGTGCGGTAAGAGTTCAGTTGACGCACCGCCTCTCTCGCTCTACAATGCGAAGATAATCTGAGACCGTAGTGTCCAGCAGGAGGACTTCATGACGACACCAGTACCACCTGAGCACCACCCCGCGCGCTGGCAGCGCTTTATGGCGCACCGGACGCAGAATATGAAGAGTTCGGCTATCCGCGAGCTTCTGAAGATCACCCAGCTGCCCGACGTCATCTCATTCGCCGGCGGCCTGCCGGCGCCCGAGCTCTTTCCCGTCCGCGAAATCGAAGAGGCGTGCAGCTATCTGCTCAAGCAGGAGCCCAAGCTCGCCCTGCAGTACAGCACGACCGAGGGCCACCTGCCGCTGCGTGAGTACCTCGCAGAGAGTATGGCCCAGTATGGCGTCCACCATGGCCCCGATAGCATCCTGATTACCACGGGATCCCAGCAGGCGCTCGACCTGATCGGCAAGATCTTTATAGACCCCGGCAGCCCCGTCGTCACAGGCCGCCCCACCTACCTGGGCGCTATCCAGGCGTGGCGCGCCTACGAAGCCCGCTTCATCACGGTCCCCCTCGACGAACATGGAATGGAAGTAGAGCGGATCGAAGAAACCGTCGGCGACCAGCCCATCCGCTTCATCTACGTCCTGCCCAACTTCCACAACCCCGCCGGAACCACGCTCCCCGAGGAGCGCCGGCGCCTGCTCGTCGAGATCGCCCGCAAACACGACTGGCTCATCATCGAAGATGATCCCTACGGCGCCCTGCGCTACACGGGAGAGGACATCACGCCCATCGCCGCCATGGCGCCCGAGCGCACCATCTACCTGGGCACCTTCTCCAAGACCTTGACCCCCGGCCTGCGTATCGGCTGGCTCGTGGCGCCGCCCGAGATCCGCAAGCCCCTGGTCCAGGCCAAACAGGGAGCCGACCTGCACACCAGCACCTTCGACCAGATGATCGCCAACGACATCGCCCAGCGCGGCATCCTCAAGGCGCACATCAGGCAGCTCTGCCATGTCTATGGCGAACGCATGAACACCATGCTCGACGCGCTGGAGGAGTTCTGGCCCGAAGAGTGCGTCTGGACGCGTCCCGAAGGCGGTCTCTTCCTCTGGGCGCGCGCGCCGGAGACCTGTGACACCATGGGGATGATGGAAGCCGCGCTGGAACGCAAAGTCGCCTACGTCCCCGGCGTCAACTTCTATCCCGACGCCGACGGCGGCCACTGCGCGATGCGCCTGAACTTCTCCAACGCCCAGCCCGACCAGATCGTCGAAGGCATCCGCCGCCTGGGCCTGACGCTAAAAGAAACCGTAGCCGCCTGCACTCCCACCAACTGACCATCCCCCCTCCAACTCGCGGCCCAGCAGACTGAACCTGCGACGCCATCACAGCAGGCGTCGCAGGCTCTATGACAACGAGATTCTGCGCTACAACCAGCGGCAAAGCCAGAAAAGCGTGCCACCGGCGACGCTCTCCGGTTCTCCCCCCTGGTCACAACCACGCGTGCCATTGTCCAGACAACCTGGGCTACGCGACACGGGCTTGTCCA
>SLDA01000629.1 GCA_007125545.1 Thermoflexales bacterium
TAGGCGGCAACGTATCCGGCTTCCGAGCCGCCTGACTGCGTCTGACGGCATACTCTGACGGTATACAATGAGATCACGATGCGCGTTGCCCTCAATGGATGGTTCTGGAATCACCTGGCTACAGGGAGCGGTCAGTACCTGCGGCGTTTGGTCGCTGCGCTGATTGCTGACGACCCCACTCTGCAGCTGCATGTCTTCACGCCCACATTGCAGGAGAGCGACCCCGGCATCGAAAGCAATCCTCGCCTGAAGCTGATCTCTCGCGCCGCCCCCCGCACACACCTCGGCAAAGTGCGTTGGGAGCAAATACTCGTACCGCGGTGGTCTGCGCAGGTAGGGGCAGATCTGCTGCACGTTCCTTACTGGGCGCCGCCGTTGCACAGCTCGATCCCTGTCGTTGTTACCGCACACGATATCATACCGCTAGTTCTGAAACCCTATCGGGGCGGCTGGCGTGTGCGCGCATACACGGCGCTGGTTAGTGCGGGCACCCCTCGGGCGCAACTCGTGCTGACCGATTCGGAAGCTTCGCGCGATGACATTCTCAAGCACCTGCACGTCGTCCCCAATCAGGTGCGAGCTATACCGCTGGCGGTGGACCAGGCCTATGTACCTACGCCTTCTCCTGAGGATGCTCGACTCCGTGGAGCGCTGAAGGTCGCATCCCGCTACTTCCTCTATCTCGGGGGCTTTGATGTGCGCAAGAACGTGGCCACTCTTTTCGACGCCTTTAGTATTGTGCATCAAACCTATCCAGATGTAAGCCTGGTCGTTGCAGGACGCCTGCCCGCCTCCGATACGGACTTCCACCCGGATCCACGGCGCCTTGCGCAGGCAGCTCGTCTACCCGATGGGGCTGTACGATTTGTCGGCTTCGTGTCGGAAGCACAGAAGCTAGCGCTCTATCGTGGAGCTCGCGCATTCGTTTTTCCTTCGTCATACGAAGGCTTCGGGTATCCTGCGCTGGAGGCCATCGCTTGTGGGGTCCCGGTCGTTGCCAGCGATGCATCCAGTCTGCCCGAAGTCGTGGGCGATGCAGGGGTTCTGCTGCAACCCCAGGACATCTCGGGAATAGCCGGTGCCCTAATTCAACTCCTGATTGACGAACCCTTTCATGCAGGGCTTGTCCGGCGCGCCCGGATCCAGAGCCAGCGCTTCTCCTGGCAACAGACCGCGAAGGAGACGCGAGATGCATATCGGGACGTTGCATTTCCGTTGACCCAAGCGAAATCCACCTCAGGCAGCAAATCTATGCCCCCAAATAACAAGATTGAGGTATAATCAATTGCATGGAAACGCGTGAGATGCTGGACCACCTGTGGCGGATTCCGATGTTTCGGGATCTTAGAGAGGAAGGCGAGCGCGAGCTCGTCCGCCTCGTGCCCCATATGCGCGTCACAACGTACCGGTCAGGCGAAACCCTGATCCGCGGAAATAGGCCGCCGGATCGGACACTCATCATTGTCCGGGGAAGCGTGGTTGTCCGCCGGAGAGCGGCGGACTCGAGCGATGGTTCTGGTGACGAACGCGAACTGGGTCAGCGAGGCCCTGGTGCCGTACTGGGGCGCACGAGTTTGGTTGCAGGCGACTACGAACAGCTCACGGTTGAGACCGTCGAAGAGACCGAAGTCGTCACGATCCATTTCAGAGACCTGGTACGAGCCTACCAAAACAGCGACCATCTTCGCGAACACCTTGATGGCCCCCTCAAGCCGGACCGCGTGGTCGAAACACTGCGAACCATTCCACTCTTCCAACAGTTGACGAGTGATACTGCAGATCTGGAGCTTTATCGGGTAGCCCAGATCACGCGCGAGCAGTACTACGGGGACGGGGAGTGGATCTTCCGGCAGGGTGAGGTCTCGGACAAGCTTATGAAGGTACTCGAAGGCCGCATTGAGCTAACGCTCGTGGATGCAGAAGGATTTGCGCATACCGTCGATGAGTTGGAACCCGGCGCGGTTATGGGCGAGACCGGCTTTCTGGTGGGCGATTTTCACGACGTCACCGCTGTGGCCAAGGGACATGCCCGCGTGCTCTACATTGAGCGCTCGGAATTCGCCCCACTGCTGAATCAACGCCCGTACTTGGAACGCCGGCTGAACATATCACCCCCGGTGGCGAAGTTGCTCCGCCACCGTTCATTTGCCTGGTTGCGCGAGGATGAGTGGGTGATGGAGGTCGCGCAACGGCACTGGACACGGTTGGTTCGATTGATCTCAGTGCCTACAGTGGTGCTGCTGTTGCTGCTACCGGCAGTTTTGATGCTCCTTTTCAGCGGGCAGATGGTTTTCATAATCCTCGCAGGACTGTTAGGTGTGCCTCTGCTATTGCTTGCCGCCGTGATCGTCTGGCAGTATTTCAACTGGATGGATGACTACTTTGTCGTTACCACACAGCGGGTTGTGCATATCGAGCGCGTTTGGCCCCGTTCGACGCACCTGGAGGAAACACCTCTTCACACCATCGAGAATATCTACGAACTCCAGCCCAACATTATCGCCAACTTGCTGAATTACGGAACACTTGTGCTCCAAACCGCGGGCGAGACGGTGGATGTTGACATGAGTTACATCCCCGCACCGGGCTCATTGCGAAGGCTGATCAGGCGACAGGTTGAACGTAGCCGCGCCCGGGATGTCCTGCGAACGCGCGGACAGGTGCACGATCTTCTGTGGAGTAGGATGTATACAGACGGAATCCCGGAAGCACCGGCCACCCCGATCGAAAGGGCGGCGGAGACAGGCCGATCGGCCCCGCCCCCGCCCTTGTACGGACTCCTGGGCACCATTCGGAATTTCTTCTTCCCACCCTCGACGGTTGAGCTCGAAGAAGGCCATACGATCATCTGGAGACGCTATTGGCTACCCGGTCTACGGGTCTATGGACTTCCACTCCTGGCCTTCATCGTGGGGACTGTAGGTGGGTTGGCCATTCTCGCGACCGTCATTGGGGAAGCAGCTTTCCTCACCTGGCTCGTGGCATGGTTCTTCCTGGAGGCTATTCTGCTTGGGGTGCTAATCTGGTACGTCGAGGATTGGCGGAACGACTTCTTTCAGTTGACCCCAACCCATATAGTCCACATCGACCGGCTGCCCTTACTGTTGCAGGAATCTCGGCACGAAGCACGGTTGGACCGGATTCAGAACCTTTCCTACGTCGTGCCAAGTCTGGTTGCGCGTATTTTCAAGTATGGGCACGTGCAATTTGAGACGGCGAGTACCGGAGGTACCTTTGTGTTACGGTACGTCCGGCATCCTGCCAAGGTGCAGTCCACTATCTCCAATCGCCAGTATCAGTACCGGCAGCTACAGAGAGATATGGAGGCCCAGCAAAGACAGCAGGAGTTACTGACCTGGTTCTCGACGTATAATGAAGTACGTCGCGAGATAAGAGAACAATAACCGCACTATTCGCGGCAATGACACAAGAGAGGCTGTGATCACAGAGCAACGTGGTCGCAGAGGTAAGCACAATATAGGGGAGATGGCATGGCTGCACGAGAGATAATACAGGTGGGGGATTCGCGCCTCAGGGAAAAATCGCGCCCGATTGAGCGTGTAACGCCAGAGATTCGACAACTCGTCGATGATATGGTCGAAACGATGTACGAGAATGACGGTGTCGGATTGGCAGCCGTACAGATCGGTGAGTTGCAGCGGATCCTCGTGATCGAGATACCCGAGGATGAGGAGATTTGGGGAAGCGGCGAGCTCTATGTAGTTCTGAATCCAGAGATCGTCAAGGAATCACGCGAGACGGAAGTAGGCGTAGAAGGATGCCTGTCCATACGAGGTTACGCCGGTGAGGTCGAACGAGCGACAGAAATCCTCGTCCGCGGCCAGGATATGCAGGGCAAGTCATTCCGTATGCGTCCCCGGGGCTATCTGGCCCGCGTCTTCCAACACGAGATTGATCATCTCAACGGCGTGCTCTATATAGACCGCCTGGTCTCACCGGACCGAATCTGGGAGGTCACGCCCGGAACCGAAGAGGCGGTCGAATCAGAAGCGTACGCCGAGGAGGAATGTGTCAGCCCGGAGACAGTCTCATCGGAAGCAGGCTGACACTGGAGAACGAGCAGACGCATTAACACGCAGATAGCTCGCATTGAGATTTTGAAGAATCGTGTAGCCCCCCGATATGGGGGGCTACACGTGAACCGCTCACAAACTATGACGACTACAGGAGGACACAGGTGGTAACAAAGGAACAAGTACTTGACGCACTAAAAGGCGTTATGGACCCCGAACTGCATCGCAGTGTTGTGGATTTGGGGATGGTGCGTGATATAAACATTCAGAACCGCGACATTCAAGTCACGCTGGCGCTCACCGTGCCTAACTGTCCCCTGCGGGACCAGATCGCGGCTGATGCGGGCCAGGCCGTGGATGTGCTGGACACGGATCTCAATGTCGAGATCGTGCTCACAGCGATGACCGAAGAGGAACGCGAGCGGATGCGCCAGAACCTGCAGGGTACACGATCCCAGCAGTCGGATCTACCCGCCGGAAACCTTAACCGGGTGAAGACAGTTATCGCAGTTATGAGTGGCAAGGGTGGCGTCGGCAAGTCGACGGTTGCTGCTATGCTCGCTGTCGGGCTTCGGCGGCAGGGACGGCGGGTTGGCGTCCTAGATTCAGATATCACCGGACCGAGCATCCCCAAACTCTTCGGGGTTCGAGAAGCACCCACCATGTCGCCCTTAGGCATTATGCCACCTCAAACGGCGATGGGGATCAAGATTATGTCGATTAACCTAATGCTGGAAGATGAGGAACAAGCCGTGATCTGGCGTGGTCCGATGATCGCCAGCGCCATCAACCAGTTCTGGAACGATGTCTTCTGGGGTGATCTCGACACACTCGTGGTTGACATGCCGCCGGGCACCTCTGACGCAGCTTTAACGGTGATGCAGAATCTGCCGGTAACCGGCATCATTCTGGTCACGTCGCCGCAGGATCTGGCAGGCATGGTCGTCCGCAAAGCAGCCCACATGGCCAGCCACCTGAGCACCCCTCTGATCGGTGTCATCGAGAATATGACCTACGTGATCTGCCCGCATTGTGGAGAGCGCTCCGCGCTCTTCGGTAAGGGCGACAGCAAAGCTATGGCCGAGAGCTTGAGCACCCGATTCCTGGGTGGAATCGGCATCGACCCAGAGATGGCAAAGCTGGCCGACCGTGGAGCTATCGAAACCTACGCCAATGAGGACTTTAGTGAGCTGACTGCCGTGGTGAATGAAATCGTCGAGGCAGCCCCGGCTGCCAAATCCGCCAATCGGGCGGGCGTCGCACACGGGTAGCAACGTCTATCTCCAGGGGGCGGCTAACTACCGCCCCCTCTTCCAGAACACGGACCTCCTCTCCCTGTACTATCGACTACATAGTATAACGGAGAGACTGGGGCCGTAAACAAACGGAAACCCTTATTGCGCGATTCCGGGCGCCTGGATATAATAGAAAGTGTCGGCACTTTTGCGGGCGCTGCACAGCGGTTGACGGGCGCCTGATTCGACTCATATGTGGGGGTCACCTGTACAACCGACCTGTCGTGGATCAAAGGGCGTCAGTAGGGGTTCCAAGAGCTGTCCAAGGAGGCACCGGATGCTAAGCCGAATGAAAGACACGCTTGCCGTGATAATGGGTGGAGGAGCAGGTACTCGTCTGTACCCATTGACGAAGTTACGCGCAAAACCCGCCGTGCCTCTGGCGGGTTACTACCGCCTGATCGATATACCGATGAGTAATTGCATCAACTCGGGCATCAATCGCGTTTACGTGCTGACGCAGTATAATTCCGTCTCCCTGCACCGGCACGTGGTACGCACTTACCAATTCGACAGTTTCTCGGGTGGATGGGTGCGCATTCTGGCAGCGGAGCAGACGCCCAGCAGCCAGTCTTGGTACCAGGGCACCGCCGACGCGCTTCGCAAGCAATTATTCCAGCTACAGGTCCCGGAGCCCCGTAACATTGTGATTCTCGCGGGAGACCACCTCTACCGTATGGATTACTCCCTGTTTGTGCAATTTCACGTAAGCAATGAAGCCGACATCACGATTGCGGCGAAACCCGTCAGTGCGGCTGACGCACCGAGGATGGGCATACTTAAGGCCGATAGCGACAGCCGGGTCACGGAGTGGTTGGAAAAGCCGGATCCCTCGGAACTCGAGCGCCTGGCCAGCTGGAAAGGAGACACACCCTACCTCGCATCGATGGGCATCTACGTCTTCCGTACCCAGACCTTGGTGGATCTGCTGCGAGAGGAGACCGGCTCCGACTTCGGGAAACACATCATCCCAGCCGCCATTGAAAAGGGATTACGTGTGGTCACCTATCCCTTTGAGGGATATTGGGAAGATATCGGCACGATGGAAGCTTACTATCGCGCCAACCTGGCGCTGACGGGACCCCAGCCGCCCTTCGACTTTTTCGCGGCAGAATGGCCGATTTACACCCGTGCCCGCTATCTCTCAGGAAGCCGCGTGCTGGATTCCTCGATTCGACGTGTCGTCCTTGCCCCGGGATGTAACATCAACAACGCAACCGTTGCCGACAGTATCGTGGGTCTGCGCAGCATCGTGAATCCGGGTGCACACTTGCGCCGTGTGGTCATGATGGGTGCAGACTACTACGAGACACAGGCGCAGCTCGAAGAGAACCGCCATCTTGGCCTGCCCGACATGGGCGTTGGGGAAGGCAGTGTGATTGAGCACGCCATTCTCGACAAGAACGTGCGCATTGGCCGTAATGTCGTGATCCGGAACCATGCCGGGGCGGAGGATCAGGAAACGGACACTTACATCGTATCCGATGGAATCGTCGTCCTGCCCAAGGGGGTTGTGATCCCTGACAACACCGTGATCTAGGTAGACAGGGGGCCCTCAACTTCCCAGGCGCCACGGCCCGGGCTGCTTATCCATACTTGGTGACTCTGCAAGCCGAAAAGCGCCCGGATCTCTTCCAACAACGTGTGGAGATAGGCGGGTTCGCATAAGAGGTGCACAGCAGGACCCGCATCGAGCGTGAAGTAGACGGGTGCGCCCTGCGCCCGCCAGTCCTGTACGGCACGGATCAAACGGATTGTCTCCGGCTCCATATATATGATGCCGCTCACCCACGGATACTCTACCAACGGAGAGGTCATTGCGATCGCGTGCAGCGAGAGCGCTTCACGCTCGACCGCGATCCCCAGGCCCGCAAAGTCGCGCCTGTGAAGGGCTTCGCGCACGATGTCCAGCGTGCCATCCAACTCCCTGAGCCGCGCGGTATAGAGAGGACTGCGTACTGCGGCGCGGTGGCCCTCCTCCGAGGAGACAGGCTTCGGCCGTCCTCCAAAGGCTACGGTGACTACACGCAGATCCCAATGCTGCGGTGGATAGAGAGGGCGCGCGAAAGAGTTGGAATCGTGACTGCCCTTGCTCCATTCGACGTACCCACCAAAGACCGAGCGGCAGGCCGATCCGGATCCCTTGCGTGCGAGGATAGAAAGCTCGCGCGGCGAAAGATCAAGACGCAGTGCCCGTGTCGCTGCGAGCGAGAGCGCTGCGAACGCTGCCGCCGACGAAGCCATACCGACAGCCGTAGGAAAATCCGTCGTTGAGGAGACGTGCGCTCGATCCACACTTCCGGCGAGTTGGCGTGCACGATCCAGGTGAGCACTGACACGCCGTGATGCAACGGCAGTACCCGGACTGTCGTTGAGCGTGAAGAGGTCATCGTCGAGAGTAGAGTCGAAGGTCACCGAGGTGATCGTGGTAGCACCGCTGAGTGTGATCGAGATGGAGCTGTTGGCCGGCAGATTCAGCGATGGTTCCGAATATCCCCAATACTTGACCAGCGCGAGATTGGGATGTGCCGCTGCCGTAGCCGATTGCGTCACTGCTGCCCCCGGGATCCCGTCCAGTTGCTGTAGAGCGCAATGTCGTGCACTTCTAGCCAGCCACCGGGATGAGGCAGAGTACCGAAACGTATCTTACCGTCGGGCGGAAACCTCATATACTGATTATCGATCCACAATACAGCCCCCAACGGCCCCCTAGGCACAACGGATGTGTGAAAGACCAGGTTATCATCGACGAGGAATCGAACCTCATCTGACTCCCACACGATTTGATAGCGATGCATCCGGGTGGGAACAGTGTTGACCGTTGCCGCATCGTCCCGCACGATTCGTTGTGCTATCCGCCGTACCAGGCGTGCTGTGGGCGACAGGCCGAGCAACGGCAAAGCCGGCATGCTGAGCGTCAGGAGGGGCCAGGGCAACCGTGGCGCCGAAAAAGTAGCGGCAAGAAAACCTGCGGTCGGGTGATCGTCGTTCAGGGCCAGGTAGTTCTGCGATGAGCCGTAGAAGAACCAGGCGGCGTTTGGCGGTGCCGGAAAGCGCCGTCCAGCCGCTCCCAAACCGATGTCAGCGCTGAACGGGTCATTCCACCAGCCAAAACCCCAGGTCCCGGGCAGGTGGTTGGCAGACACGCGCGCGGAGAGCGCAAGACTCGCCGGCGGTTGCCAGGGAAAGTTGCTACGCGACAGTCCGGTATAGTCATCGAGCTGCGCCACTTCGTAATGCGGACGCTGATTTTGACTCTGAGAAGGTATCGTTAGCCGCCTTGTGTCCGGACCCGTCTCATCGATGCGCCCCCCTGCTGTCATCCGTTCTCGCATTGTGCCTCTACGGTACTGCGAATCATGCATCCCCAGACGTTGGTTCCAGAATCAACACCGGCACGCGCACGCGCTGTGTTTTATCCTCTATCACGGTCACAGTGAATCCGTGTGACGAAGCATATCGGGCATACCAATTCACGCTATCCTCCCCGGAACCACCGAAGACCAGACCCAGCAGTCGCGCGAGCCATCGATCGTCGGTGCGGAAGCCAATACCTGTCAGCACCAGCCGTCCTCGGGGAGCTTCGCTCCGCCCTTCTCGGAGGACACGCGCCACCTCATTCAGAGCCTGCGGGTCGAGGATGTATTCGGCGGGAAAAGTCGAGAGGACGGTATCAAATGCCCGTGATGGAAAGGGCAAGGCTTGTGCCGTCGATTGGACCCGGGGCACAGCAAGTCCTTGCCGGCGCAATCTGCGGGTCGTAACCGTCTGCATCGCTGAGGCGGGATCGGCACCCCAAACCTCTAGGCCTCGCCGGGCTGCCGCGCTAAGCAAGGCGCCGGTTCCAAACCCTACTTCCAGTACGCGCTCGCCGGCAACATACTCAAGGACCTGTCGCCGCCACGCATCCCACTGTCCAAAACTGACCAGCCAGGCTATAAGCTCGTAGGCCCAGGCAAGCTCCCGATACAAGCGGCGAGTTGCCCAACGGTAGGCTCGACGATAGGCGCGCTGGAAGCGAGAAGGTGTAATCAAGCCTGCCGATCCCATGGTCAACCGCCTTCCCCTCCTCCAGGAAAATGCAGCGCATGTCAAGCTGCGGGACTGCACTGGAATGCCATTATAAGCAGATGCGGGTGAACATCAAATGGGCTCATTCTTCAGATCACCTCAACGCCGCTCCAATAAAGACTTCGCTTCACGGACATCAAAGGTGCGAGGAGGATCGGTGCTGCCAGAGCTTTGGACGCGAGCCAGCTTAGCTTGGCAGGCATCTAGGCCTGATCCAACCGCAAGGGGATTGCGAGTAAGTGTCGTCGTACTCGCAGCCGGGGCAAATTCGGCAGCGGGGGCTCCCGATCAAGTGTCAGGTACAGATGCATTTGGGATGGTGCATAGTCCAGCATCCAGCTCACAGCGTGGTGAACAGTAGCCTCGGTGATACAGTCGTAGTCCTTGAAGACCCAGGCGAAGTCATCCGGTGCCCCGCTCGCAGCGTTGAGCAATTCGGTGACCGTATCTTCCAGCGTGAGCTCCGCGTGTGCGGCTGCATCGACGGGCTTCCCGAGGATTCCAGCGAGGGATCGCGTCAAGCTTGTGAGGAAAGAGTGGGGTTCATTCTGCGCGGGCGTCAGAGGCAACACGGCGGTGGGCCACAGGCCAGTACGGATCCAGCTTTCCAAAAAGGGTAGCTCATCGATGCCGGCAGGTCTCAGCACCAGCGTGAGCCGGACCTGCA
>SLDA01000059.1 GCA_007125545.1 Thermoflexales bacterium
TCCGCACAGGCGTTATCTATTGACAGCCGTCGCAGCAAGGTATAATCAGGGATAGACGAGTTGACTACTGACTGCCAAGATCGCTATTGGAAGGTCCGATTCGCGGGCCAGATAGACGCGGATTTCACCTACGCGGGTGATGGGGAACTGAGGGTATGGAAAACCTAAGAGCATCGATTGCATCGCACATCAGGACGGCCAGCACGCCGGCTGAGGAACTGCGCATAATCCTGGGCGAACTCGAGGGCCGAGTTGGCAAGCTGGGGTTTGGCGACAGCGGTGAGCCGGTGGAGCTCTTGTTGGCGCTCGATCGTGCGAATGCCCTGCTCGAGGAGTTGGCGGAGCGAGGCGCGAATCTGTCGGGCGAGCGCGGACGCTTCGAAACGGTGGGGCAGCAATTTCGGCGCAAGGGCAAGCGCTTCTTGAGGAGCGTTGGCGGGCGCCGCGAACTCCAAGCATTGCGCGCCGCGCAACCGCGCACGCCTCCTGCAGCGAACTGGTGGTGGTATATCGATGAGCTCCTGGACGGCGAACAGCGGACCCGGCGCAGTGGAACCCTCCGCACGATCGGTATCACCGTTGCTGTGCTGGCAATTATCTCAGCGCTCTACATTGCCTTCCTAATGCCGGATGAGACGACCCGCATGCGTTATCGCCACGAGCAAGCAGCGGAACAAGCTCTGATGTCCGATGATCCTGCAGCTGCGCTGATCTCCGTCGAAGAGGGGTTGACCTACGCCCCGGATGACGAGGATCTGCTGCTGTTGCGCGCCGTTGCGCTTGTGCTCCTGGATGAAGCAGAGCAAGCGGAGATCGCTTTCACCGAGATCAGGGAGCTCGTCAACGACGACGAGAAGTTCTACTCTGCACGTGCTCAGGCGTATATGCTGGGCAATCGCCCCGAGCTAGCTCTGGAGGACGCCATTCGCCTGATCGAGGCCGACCCGACCAGTGGTCTCGGGTACTTCCAGGCGGGGAACGCTTATGGGAGCATGGGCCATTTCTACGAAGCAGCCGCCGCCTACGAGAAGGCCGGTGAACTGGCCGGGCTCGCGGGCGAGATAGAACTCGAAGGCATGGCCCGCGTCCAGCTCGCCAACCTGATGATGATTATGATGTCACCCCAGATGGACCTGGGCGACCTGACGCCCACAGAAAACGAGCCATAATCCCCCTGTTCCGGAGCATCGGACACGGATGAACAGCGATTTTCAACGACGAAAGCCGCTGAATAACCCGTGGACATCCGTGTCCCCGTTCGCTTCTTAGCCGCCAGGCGAGGATCATGCGGGAGCTCATAGAGCCAAGGCACACCCTCTTGGCCACGGTTTTCCGGCTACCGCGCCATCCAACCCCCATCGACCAGAAGGACGGCCCCGTGAATGTAATTCGAGGCCTCTGATGCCAGGAAGACAGCAACACCCTTGAAATCCTCGGCGTCGCCCCACTTGCCCGCCGGGATCCGCTCCAGGATCTGTCGACTGCGCGCCGGGTCGGCGCGGAGCGCCGCTGTGTTATCGGTGGCGATGTATCCGGGCGCAATGGCGTTGACATTGACACCCTTCGATGCCCATTCGTTGGCGAGGGCCTTGGTGAGTTGGCCGATGCCGCCTTTGCTTGCCGCGTATCCCGGCACGGTGATGCCCCCCTGGAAGGTGAGCAGCGACGCGGTGAAGATGATCTTGCCATTGCCTCGTTCGACCATATCGCGGCCGAACTCGCGCGCCAGCACGAACTGCGCGTTGAGATTGATCTCAATGATGGTGTCCCAGTAGTCGTCAGAATGCTCCGCGGCGGGCGCACGTAGGATCGTGCCGGCGTTGTTCACGAGGATGTCGATCGCGGGCGCATCTCTCTTGACCGTTTCAATGAAGCTGTAGACGGCCTGCCGGTCGGCGAAGTCGCACTGATAGGCACGGAACTCCCGTCCCAACGCCGTCACGGCTCGCTCGACGTCACTACCCGACGTCTCCAGTGACTTACTCACCCCGACGATGTCTGCACCTGCTTCTGCCAGGCCGACAGCCATCGCCATGCCGATTCCGCGCCGGCAGCCGGTCACGAGGGCCGTCTTTCGGTCCAGTCTGAACTGATCCAAGATGCCGGTCTTGCGGGTCCCCATTCTAACCAGCCCTCCCCTGCACGTCAATCAGCACTTTCATCACATCGCCACCCCCGCCCAGCTTATCGAGGCCTGCCTTCAGTTGATCTAGCGGCACGACCTCAGAGATCAGTTCGTCCAGGGGCAGCGCCTCGCTCGCGGCAATCTCGATCGCCTTCTCAAAGTCCTCGCGCTCGTAGACGCGCGCCCCAATCAACTGGAGTTCCCGCCACAGTACCCGGAAGAGATCGACGGTCGGGCCATCGTTGAACATCCCCACAATGACAATACGGCCGCGCGTCCTGGCGAGCTTCGTCATCATGTCGGCACCGGCGGCCGAGGCGCTCACCTCGAAGACGACGTCGGCGCCGGCCCCGCCCGTGCGGTCTTCGACCAGAGCTTGCAGGTCCACCTCCAGCGGGTTCACGACCTCAAGACCCAGGTCCGCACCCATGGCCACGCGTATGGGATTGATCTCGGAGACGAGGACCTCGGCACCTTCGAATTGGGCCACGAGCCCCACGAGCATGCCGATGGGCCCGCCTCCGAGCACGACGACCTTCTCACCCGCCTGTACACCGCCCAGCCGCACATCGTGGCAGGCCACCGCGAGCGGCTCGATCAGCGCCGCACGCTTGAGTGAAATTGAATCGGGCAGCGGCAGGACAGCATAGTCAGGCACCGTCCAGAAGGACTGGAAACCACCAGGCGTGTCAATCCCCAGGAATTTCAGGTTCATGCAGATGTGGTTGTGACCGGCCTCACAAGCGGGGCAGTCGTTGCAGGGCTGGAGCGGCATCACCGTCACCCGCCGGCCCACCTCGATACCTTCGACACCCTCACCTACGGCCGAGACCACGCCGGACACCTCGTGGCCCATAATCTGGGCAGCCGCCACCCGCCAGTCCATCTTTCCATGGTAGATGTGCAGGTCGGTGCCACAGATGCCACCATAAGCAATCTCAACTTGCACCTCTCCGGCACCGGGCGACGGCGCCTCTGCCTCGCCAACTCGAATCGTCTCATCGCGTTCGTAAAATGCTGCGCGTGCCATACACAAGCTCCTTTCATCGACCTTGAGTAACGTCTGTGTCGTCTTGTCAATCACTTAGCCCGGACTATAATCCGCATTAGGAAATCCACAACCGAGAGGTGAGATGACAGATCCTAACCGGACCAATCAGACCCCACTCTCCCGGCGCACCTTCCTCCAGCGGCTGGGCGGGTTCGCCGCCACGCTGCTGCTCTCCAGATGCGCTACAGCCGACAGGGCAGAGCCCGAGACGGCGACGGACACCGTCGCGTCCTCCAGCACGGCCGCAGCATCTCCTACGCCGGTGCTCACACCGACCAGGACCCCGTCGCCCGCGCCTACACTGGCGAGCAACACGATCGGCACCGGCCGGGGCGTCCATCCGGGGCGTGTCGTGTGGGCCCACGACCCTCTCGTGACACGCTGGAGCGGTCGAGGCGGGCCGTGGTGGACCGAGGAAGCGCTCGACCCGGGCGGCGTCGCCGAGATGCTTAGCCAGAGTCTACGTGCGCTGACAGAGGTCGATGACGATGCCGCGGCCTGGAACCAGCTCTTCGCCTACTCCAACTCGACCCGGGGCCGCGGAGATAGCGGTTATAGCCCGGGGCAGAAGATCGCCATCAAGTTGAACCTCAATGTCGTGAGCACGCGGGCCTACAATGGGCTCGGTGCGTTCTCAGCGCCACCCCTGGTGGCAGCACTGGTGAGTCAGCTTGTCCAGAACGCCGGGGTGCCGGCTTCCGCCATCACCCTCTACGACGCCACCCGCGTCATCCCAGAGGCCATCACGGAGAGATGCGAGGTGCCGGAGTTCGAGGGCTTGCGCTTTGTGGATTGGGCCGGCGGTGCGGGGCGCGAGCAATACCGACGCGATCCCAACGCCCTTGTCACCTGGTCCGGTGATGTGCAGGGCAATCCCACCTATCTTCCAACGTGTGTCACCGAAGCGGACTATCTGATCAACCTCGCCTCATTGCGCGGGCACACGCTAGCAGGCATCACCCTCTGTGGTAAAAACCACTTCGGTACCATCTGTGCGGATCTCGATGGGGCGCCCACACGGATGGCCCCGCAGGGAGCAGACATCCATGGGACCGTCGCAGCTCATGACTTCGGAGGAACCGATCCCGCCTGGACGTGGTCGCAGCGACCGATGGGCAGCTATAATGCCATTGTGGACCTGATGGCGCACCCGCATCTTGGCGGTAAGACACTCCTCCATATGCTAGATGGATTCTACGTCGCGCAGGACCAGAACTCGAGTGTGAAGCCGGACTGTCGTTGGGAGTCGTCGCCCTTCAACGGACACTGGACCTCCAGTCTCTTCCTTTCTCAGGACGAAGTGGCCATCGACTCGGTCGGCCTGGACTTCATCCGGAACGAGCCTAGCCTACTACGTCTGCACAACGTCATGCCGCCTAACAGCACCTGTGAGAATTACCTGCACGAGGCAGCCCTGATCGGCGATCCTCCTTCAGGTATCACCTACGACTCCGATGCAAGCGGCCTCACCGTCACGAGTCTCGGCGTTCACGATCACTGGGACGGTGCGGACACCCGGCGCTATGGGCGGAACCTTGGGGCGAGTGAGGGGATCGAGTTGGTGGCGGTTCGCTAGTTGCTGGGCGCTGGATACGGGATGCTGGTCACTGGGTGCTGGAGGCTGGGGACTGAGTGGCATAGGCGTGGGAGAGCACGTTGGGCGATGCCTGACGCGCCTTGTGTGGGCGGGCCTGCAGGCTGGAGCTTATAGCTCTATTCAATCTCCGCTTCTAGTTTTCCAACCGTTGCCGGTGACCCTACGGAGAGACGCAGGATATAGGGTTGGTCCTCTCGGATGAACCTGTAGACGGCATTTGTTGTGTCGGTGATAAAAACGAGCGTGCGGACATCAAATTCAGAGGTTTCCGCCGCTTGATCCAATACGTGTTGGTCTATCACCCAGATTCCCCGCTTTGCGCGCGCTAATGCCGGTCTTGGAGCTGCCGGCTAGCCCTGGTTAGCCAGTCCCGGATACCAGCGCTCCGCGTTCTCGTGCAAGACCCGGGCTAGAACGGGTTCCGGGAGTCCCAGGCCAATCGCCCGCTCCCCGCGGAAGTCGAACTCGCCCGCAACCTCAAAATAGGCGACTTCCGTCGCATACCGCAGGGCCAATGCCGCCAGGTGGGCCTGACGCGCCTCCGCGTCCATTGTAGAAACGCGCTGCCGGTGCACGTAGTCGGTCCCAAACAGAATCCGGTCCGAGTAGGCCAAGAAGAAGTCACGCACCGTCTGCGTATCCTGAAGCATCAGGTCCATCAGTCGTGCGGAGGTGTCGACGGCGAAGTTGGGGTAGCGATCGAGACGCGCCGCCAGCTCCCCCACGTCATACTCGAGGCTGCCCAAGTGGGCCCCAATCACCTTGAGATCCCCGTGACGGGCCAGAACCCGATCCCGGGCGGCGATCAGCGCTGCGTGCGATGGGATGTGAGGCTTGTTGCCCATATACCACTCGGGGTGCTGCCGGTAATAGGCCGCGTGCGGGTTGTCGTCGTCGAGCGGCAGCCAACAGGCCAGCGGCTCTCCGATGTGCATCAGCGCCGGTCGCCTCGCATCGGCCAGATACTCATACAGCGGATCGAAGAGCGGGTCATCCACCATCAGGTACTCGCCGGACGGTTTGCGGAGCTCCATCCCGATATTCTTCCAGAACTTGCACGCCACGGCGCCGTTGGCAAAGTCACGTTCCAGCCCCGCGATCACGGCATCGACATAGCCCTGCTCGTTGCATGGGAGGCTCGGCGGGTCGAATGTGGTACACCAGGCGAAGTGATCCCGCTGTTGTGCGCTGAGCGCCATCGCGCCGGCAGCATCCGCACGCCACTCTCCGCCACGCTTGTGGGCGACAGCAACATTCAGAAGTTTCAGACTCAACCTATCCAAGAGCTGCCAGACATCGGGATGGTCACCGGCGTAATGGATGTGCGCATCAATGATATGCATCGTCTACCTCCGGGTTGCGTGTGACAAGCTACCGACACCCTCGGATATACAGCAGGAGTGACCGTCTGTCAACCCGATGGGCGCGCACAGTTTTTTCGCAGGGTTGCCCCTCGCCAACCCCAAGGTTGCGACGGTGATCCATCCGTGGAGTACATGGTGAGCCGCAAGTCTTACACAATGCTCGCACCCCTGGGGTTGCGCACCGAGCTGTGCTTGAGAATCATGCCTACCCCTGCCGGATTCCCGCTTGACATGGGATACACCCGTGTTATACTATTACCTGTAAGGTAATTACAAGTTAGGCGCAAACAGCAACGCGCCGAATTAGGTGCCGGGGAGGCAGATATGGAAGAGCAGGAATACTTGAACCAAGAAGAAGTCGTTGAGGTTGAGGTCGAGGTGACGGACGTGCCCGCCGCTGAGGGTGAATCGGATGTCACGGTCGAGGCTACCGAGGAAAGCACCGAAGAGAAGATCAAGGAAAACGTAGAAGCCAAGAAGGAGAAAGCCGCGCACCACCTGAAGGATGCGTTGAGGCAGGTGGAGTCTTTTGGCCAGGCACTCGGCGAAGCGCTCCAGGGACGTGGCAATGTCGTGATGGTGCGCGTCAATGACGAGGCCCTTAACCACCTGGACATGCTGGTCGAGGCCGAGATCACCAAGAGCCGGTCCGAGAGCGCAGCCTTCCTGATCAACGAAGGCATCACCGCCAACGAACTCCTCTTCGACCGGATTCGGAACATTACGGATCAGATCAGCGAACTGCGCGAGCAGCTGCGCCAGCAGGTCAAGCTGGAACCGGCGCCGGAGACCGACACCGAGCCGTTCACCGGCGACGAGCTAGACGTCTAGTTGACCACACATCTTGAGTCCAAAGAAAGTAGGAGGGACGCTATGGTTGATGAGAGCACACCCGAAGTTGAAGTCAAAGATGTACACGACGCGAGTATGTCCGGTACGATCAACGCCGTCGTCAGTGAGACGGTGAAGCTCGTCGATGCGGTCGGCAGAGCGTTGATCACCACGGCGGAGGATGTCTCCAGTCTGATGGTGATCAAGGTCGACGGTGAGACGCGCGAGCACTTGGACCTTATGGTCGAGGGTGGCCTCGCCCGCAATCGGCGCCAAGCCGCCAAGACGCTGATTCGTGACGGTCGAGCCGCCAACGACGAGACGCTCGAGCGGATTCGGCGCACGAAGGAGCAGATCGCCGAGTTGCGCTCGCAGATGCGGAACCTGGTCGAAACGCGGGCGGTATAGGCATAGGCCGCGCGTACAAAGTCTGCAGGTCGCGCTCAAGTAGCAACGGAAGCGAGCAAATGGCTCGCGCAGCAAAGAAAAAGGCTCCAGAGGCGTGCGGTCAAGTCGACTGCACGCCTTTTTTTGTGTCCCAGGGCCGTAAGGAGTTAGGCCGCAGGCCCCTCGGGGTCAGTTTCCTCGGCTCCGGTGTCCTGTTTCCTCTGCAGATTGTCGATAGCTGATTGCAGCCCTTGCTGCATCGACTGGAAAGCGGCCAGAATCTGTGGGCGCGCCTCGTCCACGACCTGCTTACCCGTCTCGTGAGCTGACTGGGCCATCCGCTCGGCGTCCGCCCGCAGACGCCGGCCTTCCGGCGATTCCACCGCTTCGTCCACCGCATCCGCAACGGCACGAGACATCGCCCGCAGCCCCGACTCGACCTCTTTCACCGCCTGGCGATTAGTCTCGTCGTGCCATGCCTCCTCGAAGGCGGCTGCCAGACTCTTCCCGAGTGACTCGAACTGCTCCCCCACCCTGCGCCAGGCCTCCGCCGCAGACTGCTCTTCGCGCCTGTCTTGCTCCTCGCTCAAGCTCCACCTCCCTTGTAGAATCTGTCAGCGTGTCACCGCCATCCGATGACACGTAAGGCCGTTACCTTCAAGTATAGCCAGCGCCAACCGGGACACAATTCGCGGCGACGTCCTCCTGCCGAAGTCGATCCTCCCCCGCAATTGCGGGGACGTGGGCGACCTGCTGACATCGCGGTAGCTGACGCAGCCCTCCTTGCGCCGGCCCGCGTCGACGACGTCCTCCGCGCTGCGCCTCAACCTGATCGAGCTGCTCCCAAACCACGGCTGGTTGCGCAACGTCCCTCGTCGAGCCATTTGCCATGCAAAACGCGCGCGCCGTTGCGGGCGCGCGCGTTGTTGTTGGCGCACCTACTGCTCGATCTCGTTCCCTGCCGCTTCCCAGGCTACCATCCCGCCGAACATTCTGTGAACATTCGTGAAGCCCTGCTGCCGCAACCACTGCACGGCTTGCGCGCTGCGATTGTCGGTGCGACAGACCACGATGACGGGCTGGTCGACGGGAATCTCGCCCGAACGCTGCGGCACTGTCCCCAATGGCATCAGAATCGCGCCCGGAATGTGGCCGCCGGCATATTCGTCGACCTCTCGAACGTCAATCACAACGACGTCACCGGTCCCATAGAGCTGTGCGACCTCACTGACCGAGACATCGGGACCGAGCTCGACCAGCAACGCTGCCACATCGCCGATCTGTGGGTTATCCTCTGCCGCCAAGGGCGCGCTGCACCCCATCGCCAGGGTGGTGAATACGGCCAAAATCAGGATCAGACGACGAACATGACTTTTCATATAGCCTCCCAGAACAGACCGCTTTATTTCCACGATATATCTCATCTAATTATACTATATAAGCGGGCCTGCGCAAGCGCCGGCGCGCTGCGGGGTTGTGCGTCGCGCCATGCGAAAACTGATACACACCTCCCGCTGCGGCTACGCCGGCTTGCGGTCGGGGAAGCCGCCTACGGCAATTTGCGAACCACCGCGCCGTCGGGCGTATCGCGCACTTCCCACCCCTCCTCGGCGATCTCGTCACGCAGCTCGTCGGCCCGCGACCAATCACGGGCCTCGCGAGCAGCTTCCCGCTGCTGCACAAGGCCGCGGACCGTCTGCGGCACCTCAGCGGGCTTCCAGTCGTCCAACCTGAGCCCAAGCACATCGTCAAAGCGGAGAATCGTGGCTTTCTTGTCGGGATCGGAAAGGTCGCTCCGTGTCAGATCCCAAGCCAGCGCCAACCCTCTCGGCACGTTGATATCGTCATTGACCTGCGCCACAAACCGGTCCATCCACTCCTCGTCGACCTGACCTGGCTCTCCCCAGCCGTACACCAGCTCACGGAGGCGGTCGAAAGCAGTACTGGCTGCATCCAAGGCTTCCTTGTTGAAAGTCAATTTGGAGCGATAGTGGGCGTTCAAACAGAAATACCGGTACGCCAGCGGGTCGTAACCCTCATCGATCAGGTTCTGCACGGTGATGAAGTTCCCCAGTGACTTACCCATCCGCCCGGTCTCCAGTTGCAGGAAATAGCCGTGCATCCAGAAATTCGCGAGCCGCGTCCCATAGCACGCCTGCGTCTGCGCAATCTCGTTCGGATGGTGGACGTTGATATGGTCCTCACCACCGCAGTGGATATCAAAGTAAGGGCCGAGGTACTTGGCCGACATGGCCGAGCATTCGATATGCCAGCCCGGGAAGCCAACTCCCCAGGGACTGTCCCACTCCATCTGCCGCTCCTCATCCTCCGGACTGAACTTCCACAATGCAAAGTCGGTCGGATTACGCTTCTCTCCCAACCGCACACGCCTGCCCGCTTGAAGTCCCTCAACATCCAGGCGCGCCAGATAACCGTAGTCATCCAGCTTGGATGTATCAAAGTAGATCCCATCCTCGGTCCGGTAAGTATATCCCTGCTCCTCGATACACTTCACGGTCTCGATCTGTTCCTGGATGTGATCGGTAGCCCGGCACCAGATCTCCGGTTCGAGGATGTTCAGGCGTTCAAGATCCTGCTTGAAAGCCGCGGCATAGTCTTCCGCGATCTCCCAAGCCGACCGGCCCTCGATGCGAGCGCTCTGCTCCATGCGGTCTTCGCCCATATCGCCATCCGACAAGAGGTGTCCCACA
>SLDA01000343.1 GCA_007125545.1 Thermoflexales bacterium
CCCTGGAGCTCGCTGGCTACGACCTGTCTACCGTGCCCTTGGCCCGTTACTTGCGCGAGCACAGTACCGCCCCACTGCTCGCCCTCCCGGCGGAGGTTGTCCCCACGTGAAAACGCTCTCCGAATCTCCCTTGACGGATTTCCAGATCGTGGGTATAATGCCCTTGTGTTCGGTAATCCTCGGTAGCTCAATTGGCAGAGCGACCGGCTGTTAACCGGTTGGTTCCTGGTTCGAGTCCAGGCCGAGGAGCAAAAAGGCTACACTTGGTGTAGCCTTTTTTAATGCCATGCTCGGACTCCTTCACCGGTCCAGCTGCTCGCCCAGAGCGTGAACGAGCTTTTCTGCAAGAGTCGAAAAAGAAGTGCTGGTTGACAGCCGTTCTATTGACATCGTTTGCCATTCGCCACACGAATCAAGCTCCTGCCGCGCAAAAACTAATTCGTCCGGCTGCCACTGCAAGACGACGAAAAGCAGGCTGTGCTCCCACCAACGGCCATTGTCGGCATCCCAGCGAGTAGCGCTTAGCTCCCCAGTGCTGCGCAGGTGCATCTGGCGCAATGCCACACTCAGGGCGACCGTCGTAGCGCGACCCACAACTAGCTTGACACGCTCAACCGGCATCACCTCGAGGACAGCACCGGTGTCAGTCATCGTGACGGGAACCACAACAAATTCGCGGGCACTTGCATAGACGTGGACTTCGGCTTCTGTCGGCGCCACCCTCAAGCCTCTCTACTCACCTTCATCAATGGTTCCGGGCATCTCGACTGCCAGGACATCGCCATGGAGATCGATCACGACACGGAAGCCCATCAGCCCAAGCCATTGACGGGCGTCCTCCGGTAACCCGTTGTCGAGCAACTGTTGCATTTGCTCTCCCATTTTGCCGAGCGAAGCCTCGATGGCGGCCTTGGTAAAGAGATCGGACTGGCCGAGATACTCCAGAATGCCACCGACCACCGCTTCACGGTTAGCCAATACGCTCTCCTGAAGTACCCCCAACACTTCCCGATCCACCTCCTCCGAAGGGATATGACGAAGAAAGCCATCATCATCCACGACGTAATAGGCCTCCTGACCAATATGCTTCACGGCGACGGCGTCATCGGCTTCATTCACGACGAGCCCCTCAAATACGGCTGCGCGGGCCATCGCATACTCCTCCTCATTAGTGTTATCGGACCCGGCCTTGACTTGCTTCCTGAAACGATCCGTGTAAACTCAGTGCTGGAAATCTGAGCGAGTGTGTCCCAGGCAAGGCCATCTGGACCCGCCAAATGCCAGACTCAAGTCAGGCTACGTGTATCGTACCAGGATTTGGTAGAAAACTCAAAGCCGGTGTGCAAGTCATAACCACATAATAGCAGGGTCGAACTAGCTGAGAATCCAGGAGTGAACGGTGGAAACCAAAAGATCTGTTGCGATTGTGACTGATTCTGCTTCCGGCATTCCGGCGGAACTGATCTCGCAGTATGGAATCCAAGTCGTACCGTACTGGGTCCATATGGGAGAGGAGTCCTTTGTTTCGGGCGTATCGATGGAACCCGTGGAGTTTTTCAGGAGGTTGCGCGCAACGCCCGAGTTAGAAGTCCACACAGGGGTGCCGGCCCTCGCCAAATTTATCGATACGTACCAAGATGTAGCCAAGTGGGCGGAGAGCATTGTCTCCATCCACGTCGCGGGCAAACAGAGTGGGACAGTCAATGCGGCTGAGCTGGCACAGCAGACGTCACCGGTTCCGGTTGTCGTCCTGGATACCGAAACTACAGCTATGGCTGAGGGCTTCGTCGTGCTCGAAGCTGCGCGAGTAGCGGCTGCCGGCGGCACCCTGGATCAAGTTGTCGCAAGAGCAAAATCCGTAATACCGAATGTCAATTTGGTGGCCCTCCTGGAGAGCGTATCTTATGCGCTTAAGGGAGGGCGCCTCTCGATCGCCGCTGGCCGCGTGGGAGCCATGCTGAACATCCAGCCCCTTATCCGTGTACAAGGGAATAAGGTTGGTCTAATGGGACAAGTCAGGCGGCGCAGCAAAGGGCTCGAGACCTTGATCAAAAGAACGATTGAGGACGTGCAAGAAAATCCGGTACATCTGACCGTGCACTACGCAGAAGACGAGAAAGAAGGGCAGAGCTTGCTGGAAACCCTGAAAGACCGACTCAACTGCGTCGAGAGTTACTTGACCCATGTGCCTGTGGAGCTAGGAGTTCACTCGGGACCCGGATCGATTGGGGTTGCCTACTATGTGGAACGGACCCGGTAGGCTTGGTTGAGCAGCTCGAACAGAAAATGGGGCGCTTCAGTGCCCAGGCAAAGGAGGCTATTCGTTCGCGGCTGTCCTAAGGTGGAGGACGCCTCGAAAGTACTGATTATGGCGATCAAAGACCGAAATCAACAGCTCCGTGTCGTCGCGGAGATTCTACTGGTGCACATTCCCGATTTTCTGGATCAGGACGCAGGTCTCGCCCGGGACCTGCTCGCAGTAGCGGGGACCGCGCTGGGGGAGATTGCTGAGGATGCAGAACAATCCGCAAAGGCGTGGGATAAGCGTGCCTATCACGTACGCGCCGACGAGATGCGGCGTGAATGGGATTGGGCGCTAGCAGCCTCGAACTACGCACTTGGGCTCGCTCTTCGCCCCGTTCCCCTGAAGGCGGAGGACCTCGCGAAATTGCGCCGCCTCATTCAGCCGGACATTGCAAAGCCCGCGCGTCGGCAAATCACCGATCCAGCCCGCTTCCGTGGAGCGGCACAATTGGTGCGGCAACAACAGGCTCAGAGGCGCAAGCCGGTACGTGGCTAAGATGACGGGATCCGTGTCATAATGGCCCTAGCGTGCAGCGTGGCACGATAGGAAAGGGCAGCCCGGCGGGTTGCCCTTTGAACTTATCACAGGAGTAGAATTACACTAATGTGGGACAAGGTAACTAGTTTACGGGAAACTCTGACCGAAATGGGGAGCGTGCTCGTCGCTTATTCCGGTGGCACGGACAGTACGTTTCTCCTCAGAATGGCGCAGGATGTGTTGGGAGATCAGGCACTTGGTGTCATGGTTATCTCTCCCCTGGTCACGGATGACGAGGTGCAAGAAGCGGCGGATATTGCAGCTGCAATCGGCGCACGTCTGGCAGTCTTAAGATCGACGGGAGTTCTTGAGGAAATTGCGGTCGGAGCCACGGCGGCAGCGGGCGATTTCGAGGCTGCGTTTGGGGATGCGCGTATCCTCGATAACAGCGTGGACCGCTGTTACTATTGTAAGGCAGCCATCTGCGCCCGGCTTAACGCCTATGCCATGGAGCACGGCTACAGCGTGATCGTCGACGGTTCCAACCTGGACGATTTGGGCGACTATCGTCCGGGACAACGCGCTGCGCGGGAATGTGGCATGCGTAGTCCACTGCAAGAGGTAGGATTTACCAAAGCTCAGATTCGCGCTGCCGCGCACGAAATGGGTTTGCCCAATTGGGACAAGCCTTCCTCCGCCTGCTTGGCTTCCCGCATTCCGTATGGTACGCCGCTGACGCGCGAAGTGCTGTCCAAGGTGGGCCAGGGGGAGGAGATCCTGCGCGGCTTCGGCTTCCAGCAGTTGCGTGTCCGGCACCATGGCGATGTCGCACGGATCGAAATTCCGACCGAGGACTTCGCCCTTCTTCTCGAACGGCGCGAGCAGGCTGTGGAGGCATTCAAGGCATTGGGATACGCGTACGTCACATTAGACCTAAAAGGCTTCCGCTCGGGAAGCATGAATGAGGTGATCTAACATGGATGCTGAGAAACTTCGCGAACTGTTGATTGCGGTGCAGCAGGGATCCGTAGATGTCGATGCCGCCTTGGGCCGGCTGCGCACCCTGCCATTCGATGACCTGGAAGACTTCGCCCGGCTGGACATTCACCGAGCCCTACGCAACGGAATGCCCGAGGTCGTTTTCTGCGAGAGCAAGACAGATGCGCAAGCTATTGCCATTCTGGCGCGGCTGTGGGAGCATCACGACCGGGTCTTGGGTACGCGCGTCTCCCCTGAAATGGCACGCGCGATCGTTGCGGAGATTCCGAATGCCATTTACGATCCGGCTTCGCGACTGGTAACACTGATTCGGACCGAATTACCAAAACCCGCTGCAGGGGAACCCCATGCAATGGTCGTCTGTGGCGGCACCTCCGACCTACCGGTAGCCGAGGAAGCTGCGCAGGTCCTGGAGTTCGTCGGACACCATGTGGAGCGGGCCTATGACATCGGTGTTGCCGGTCTACACCGACTGCTGGGCGAGGTTGACCGCCTGATGGCTGCTAACGTGATCATCTCGATCGCGGGTATGGAAGGCGCTCTCACGAGTGTAGTGGCGGGCCTCGTCCCGGCTCCAGTCATCGGCGTGCCCACGAGTGTGGGATACGGCGTTAACTTTCAGGGTGTCGCGCCTTTGTTGACTATGCTCAACTCCTGTGCCTCGGGTGTGGCGGTCGTGAACATTGATAACGGCTACGGCGCAGCCGTGCTTGCCCACCTGATTCTCCGCCAAATCAAGCAAGCTACGCCATAAAGAGTAGAGGGAACCGATGAGAATAGCTTACTTCGACTGCATCGCCGGCGCCAGCGGCGACATGATTCTCGGCGCGCTGGTGGACGCCGGTCTTGCTCTCTCTGATTTGCAGGCACGCCTGGATGCCCTCCACCTGCCCGACTTTCACTTGGAGGCACGCAAGGTAGCTAAAAACGCCTTCTCGGCTACAAAGGTCGATGTCATCGTATCGGATACTGTGCCGGAACGCCACCTTGGCGACATTCTGAGCATCGTCGAAGAGAGCGATCTGCCTGCGGCAATCAAAGAGAAAGCTGTAGCGATCTTCCGCAAGATCGGAACTGCCGAGGCGGCCATACACGACACGTCATTGGAGTCCGTACATCTGCACGAACTCGGGGGAGTTGACACCATTGTTGACGTCGTGGGTGCTCTTGTCGGCTTGGAAGCGCTCGGTATCGAACATGTCGTTGTGTCGCCGATCCCTCTGGGCCGCGGCTTTATCCGCGGTGCGCACGGTCGTATTCCCCTTCCAGCTCCGGCCACCGTCGCACTGCTGAAAGGCGCGCCGGTGGTGGGTAGCCCGCTCGAGGTCGAGACCGTCACCCCGACCGGCGCGGCGCTCCTGGCCTCGTTGGGCGACGCTTTTGGTGCGATCCCGGGCATGAAGTTGGAAGCTGTCGGCTATGGCGCCGGTAGCCGGGACTTCGCCATTCCCAATGTTCTACGGATCCTTATCGGCGAGGGCACAGCGTTCGTGCATCACGCTGCGACCGCTGCCGGCACGCCACACCACCACGGGCATTCTCATGCGCACAGCCACACTCATCCACACACGGAAAAGGGACATGGTGACCCGCATCCGCAAGAAGACCCGACGCATCGGGAGCACGATCATACCCACGAACAGCCCGAAGCGAAACTGGAGGCTCGGGATCATACAACCGCCGGACAACTACCACACGAGGCAGGAGAGCAAGAACAGTCGCACGCTTATGGCCACGACATTGAGAGTAGCGCCGAGCATACACACGATCACAGCCACTCTTGCCTGGACACAGCCACGCTCAAGGTTCTCGAGACGAACATCGACGACTTGAATCCTGAGACGTACGAGTATGTTATGGACCGTCTCTTCGCTGCGGGCGCGCTTGATGTTTTCCTCGCGCCGATCCAGATGAAGAAAAACCGACCGGGCACGCTTCTGCGGGTGCTCTGCCGGCCGGAGACGATCGAGGCGTTGGTGCGCATCCTTTTTCTCGAGACCAGCACCCTCGGTGTGCGGGAGCAGACCGTGAACCGCCACGCTCTAACGCGCTCAATCGAACATGTCGATACTGCGTATGGGTCGGTCCACGTTAAGCTCGCGGACCTGGGAGAGGGAAGCGTAAAGAGTTCTCCGGAGTATGAGGACTGCCGCCGTCTGGCGCACGAAAGTGGCGTTCCCCTCCGTGAGGTCTACCAGGCAGCGCAGGAAGCATCACGCCGGCGGTTCGGCGGCTAGGTTGACGGGGACAGCGAGGTGGGCGAGAGCCTCATCAACCGTGAGCCATCCCCTACGGGGAAAGAGTTGGACAGTCTGGGGCGCAAAGGATTGCGCCCCGGTAGAATCATCCCTCGGTGCATGCGCAGAATCCTCGCCCAGGATGCTGTGAGCAGAGCCCTCAGCTACAATCCGTCCGTCCTCCATCATCACCACCCGATCGGCCGCGGCAGCAGCCAACTCGACGTCGTGGGTAACCAGTAGAACTGCCAGCCGTTGGGCCCGCCAGGACCGAATCAGTGCAAGAAGTTTGCCCTTGGCCTCGTAATCCAAGCCGCGCGTGGGCTCGTCCAAAAGCACCACGTCTGGCCGTGTGACCATAATCGCGGCCAGAGCGACCCGTTGGCGCTCTCCCACACTGAGATCCCGTGGATAAGCATCCGCCTTGTCGCTCAGGCCCAAACGCGCCAGCAGCTCCTCCGGCGCAAGTGGAGCGTGTTGCGTCGAAATTCCGTGGTTGCGTAGCGTGATGGCAAGCTCCTCGGCGACCGTGTCCGCAAAGAGCAGGGCGTTGGGGTCTTGAGGCAAATAGGCGATCTGCCGGCACAGCTCGGCGACCGGCACGCCGCGCGTGTCGTGACCCTGTAACAAAATGTGCCCCTCCTGTGGACGTACTAACCCAACAAGAGCCTTCAGCAACGTGCTCTTTCCGGAACCGTTGCGTCCCATCAAGACCACGACCTCGCCTGGCACAAGATTCAGGCTCACACCACGCAGTACAGGCCGCGTGCCATACCCCGCCTCCAGAGCCTCCACTTGCAGATATCCCGAAGCTTCACCGCCCGTGTGCTCATCTACCGGTACTCTTGCGCCCTCTAGCTTGGCGGCGGCACGCCGAGCAAAAGGTTGACCCTCCGCCACGGTAACCGGCAACGGCGACCATCCCAGGGCTTTCCCCAGAGCCGTAACCGGCGGTACCAGCGGCGTCTGCGCGAGAACATCCCGTGGTGATCCACAGAGAACTTCAGTCCCGCCGGCAGGTATATGGATGAGGCGATGCGCGAAGGAGAGCACGCGCTCTAACCGGTGTTCCGCCAGCACGATCGTGAGCCCGGCACCCGCGTTCAGACGTGTCAGCGCCTGGAGCACGTCTTCTGCAGACTCAGGATCGAGTTGTGACGTCGGCTCGTCCAGAACCAATATGCCGGGGCGGAGAGCCAGCGCTGCTGCGATCGCTACCCGCTGCTTCTCACCTCCCGACAGAGAAGCCAGCGACCGGCGGCGCAGTTCCATCAAGCCCAGAAGGTCCAAGACTTCCGCCACGCGCTCTCGCATCTCAGGCACCGGCAGAGCCGCGTTCTCCAACGCAAACGCGATCTCATCCTCGACGCGGTCCATGACGAACTGCGCCTCCGGATCCTGAAAGACAAACCCCACCTGCCAACACATCCGCTCAGGGCCGACCCGGACAGGATCCAGTCCGGCCACTTCGATGCGCCCGGAGACCGTACCCCCGCTGAAATGAGGCACAAGTCCGTTGAGGCTGCGCAGCAGGGTCGATTTCCCGGCTCCGGAGGGTCCATAGACGACAGTGAAGGAGGCTTCGGGCAACGTCAACGTCACGTCCCGCAGCGCTGGCCGGGCAGCACCGGGATAGCGAAATGCGACGGACTCAAACCTGATCATTGATGTCGCTCGAACGTTGAGTAGAGAAGGTACGGGTCGTGTCGTCTTTCCTGGTGGGCAAGAGGAAGACCGGTACCATAAGCCCCAGCAGCGTCGCCCCGATCCTGACATCGAACTGCGGCCAGGAGAGGAGCGGATAGGGATTATAGTCACGAGAGATCGGCCACAATAGAAGTGGCACAAGCGCCGCGCCGGCAGCAACGACCGTCACCGTATCGAACCGCGTCCATTGTGGCCGATGATAGCGGGTAAAACGCACGCTCCGTCCCGCATACCAGATCGCGCTCCCCATCAAGCCCATACCGCCGAACAGAAGGAAGGGCGACCCGATGGTCCATCCGGGTATCAAGCGGAGCACCCCGCCGGCCAGAACCAAGGCCATCCCGAGCACAGACATAAGCTGAGTAATGGGCGCGGCTCTCGCTGCTTCGTCCCGATCGCGGGCGGCGAAACCACGCGCCGTCATGGTCTCTGCCATCTGCATCGCCCGCTCCAATCCGCCAACAAGGACAGGCATAAAGAGCGGAAACCAGTCGTGTAAGCCACGCATTTGGTGTCCTCGCACAGCCTGCGCTTCCCTCACTTGGACAAACTGCCGCTTGATGCTCGGCACGAAGGTCACGGCAATGGCCGAGACGACGGCGACCGGGTAGAAAGCGCGCGGCAAGTAGCCGATCAAGTCACGCACGGGCACTGCGAGATTGAGTACAGCAAAGACAGCAAAAAGCGTTGCCAAGATCAGTCCGTTGATTGCACCGTACGCAACGGCCTCCGCAGTAATTGGGCCACCCAGATACGGAATCGACGTCGGGAGGCGCGCGATAATCGTATCCCCGAATGGGCTCGTGAGCCCGTTGAAGAGCGCGCCCGCGGGTACTGCGAAAAGCGCGAAGCGAAGAGGGGAGAAGGGCAACCCGCTCTCACGAATCCCGTCGCCCGACTGCTCAGGGAACTGCATAGCTCGAAGTGAATCAATCAGTAGCAAACCGATCCCGAACAGGATCACCTGATATAAGGGGTTACGCGTCAGCATCGTTGCCACGGAAGCTATCGCAATCCATACGAACCACCGGACCGGATGGGTCATACGGAGCTCTCTTCAGGCGCGACCGTGAAGGTAAAACGGCATGCGAACCGGCGTAAGGCGCGTAGGGTAGGCAGCCCGAATAGCAGCAGCATGCCTGCCGTACCTCCCAACCGGGCCAAATCCCAAACAAGCGAGGTCGCAATGTAGAAGGCTACGAAGTTCGCGAATCCTTGGCCCACGGAGAGTCCCGACTCCCAGTAACCAAGCCCTGGCTGAGACGCAGCGGTGCCGATGAAAGGCCAAAACCACAGATTCATCAAAGCTCCGAAGAGCAAGCTCCATACCGAGCCAAAGATGGCTAGAGCGATGATCTCCCAGCGGGTTTCACGAACACGCAGCCAGGCAACCACCCGCCCTACCGCAGGCGCGGTAAGCCCAATCCATCCGCCGGCCAACATCCTGAATGGCAACCAGGGACCGATCCCGCCGGTAATCAACGCGGTCACAAACATTGTCAACCCACCCAAGAGGAAGCCAAACCGTCCACCATAGACATATCCCCCGAGGATGATCAGGAAAAAGATCGGGCTAAAGCCACCAGGTCCGGGCAGAGCCGTTTCCAGAAAGCCGAGGACCGCATTAAGTCCCACCAGAACGCCAAGCAACGCTACCTGCTTCGTTTCCGACGCCGCACCACCTTGTGTCTCGAGAATGAGAGCCAGTAGCGAGAGCGCCCCCAATGCACCCAATAGAAGTGGCGACTCTGCGGCGTGAGCCAGGCCGGTTGCAGGGGGCAATTCCGACAGAAAGAAGGGGTAGAAGAAAGCACCCAGGCCGATTAAGGAGGCGAGGGCGGTGGTCAACCAACTTAGCCACCGTCGCGTCCGAAGCCGGGCTACCGGCGGACGGCGAATTGATCCGCAGGACCAGGCCGAATCCAGGTGCATCTATCCTCCTTGACGATGGCGCAAGAACATAAAAACGCCACCAAGAACCGTCAAAACCGCGACAAAGGCAAGGTACTCTCTCGTTCCACCCGTCTCGTCGCTCGGACCAGTCTCTGTGGAGCCCTCCACGAAAGCGGTGGCAGTCGGCGGCACCACCGTAGCTGCCGGAGGAGAGGTGGGGTTCACTGTCGGCACCGGTGTTGCTGTTGGAAGTGGCGACGGCGTGAGCGTGTCAGGTACCGGCGTGTCAGAATTCTCAGCCTCAGCGTCTGGGGTGCCGGTTGAGGTTGGGGCAGCGATCGCGGGTCGTGTGGGCACCACGCTCGGTGTGGGCACCACGGTCCTGGCGGGGGCAACGGTGGGGGAAAGCTCCGTGGGCGTCGCGGCCACGGTGGCCGGCGCAGTCG
>SLDA01000625.1 GCA_007125545.1 Thermoflexales bacterium
ACCGCGCGAGCATCACGCCGTGAAGGTGGCCGGCGACTTCGGCGGACTGCGATACCTAGCCGATGCTCAGCGTAGGTTCGCCCTCCTCTCCTTCCCACCACTTCAGGCTTAGCTTGAGCGTCACACGGCTCCCGCGCTTCTTGTCCTTCTTGCTCGCTTTCAGCTGCACATCGACCGTCTGTCCGATGTCGAGCTGGACCTCTTGGTCGCCACGCTGTAGCGCGATCTGACCGGTCTCTATTTTCTCCGCCAACCTCAGCAGCAGGGCACCGACTTGCTCTCTCTCGCGTTGCTCCTGGCTCTTGAACAGGACTTGCTTGGCCATAGATCCCCTTTCGTTATCAGGACTCTCTATATATAGAAGATAGCAGAATGAGGGGGACTGGCAACTCGCCTGTGGGGCCGGTGGTAGGAGTCGGCACGTGTGCCGTGCCGGTCTCCGCGAAGGACGACGGATCGTCCCGGATGTCGGAAAAGAGCCCGTGCCTGCGCCGGTGGATCAGCCGGGACGCTGAGTCGATCTTGCCACCCGGACGTCCAGCCACGTTGCCAATCCTTCGCCCAGCAGCGTAAGGCCGAGCACGCCGAACGTGATGGCGATGCCGGGATAGAGGGATAGCCAGGGCGCCGTCGCAAGAGAGGCGCGGCCCTCTGCCAGCAGCAGACCCCACTCCGGCTGGGGCGGCTGTGCGCCAAGGCCCACGAAGGAGAGCGCGCCGCCCATCAACACGAAACGTCCCATTCGCGTTGTCGTCACGACCAGGAGCGAGGGCATACAGTTGGGCAGCAGGTGCCGTAGGGTAATGCGCACCGGACCGGCCCCCAGTGCAGCCGCTGCTTCGACGTAGTCCTGCCGCCGCAGGATCATCATACGGCTGCGCGTGATCCGGTAGTAGGCTGGAGCGCTGGCGACGCCCAACGCCAGCATCGCGTGGGTAAGCGAGGGCCCCGCGCGCGCGACGAGCACGGTGGCGATCAGCAGCGGCGGCATACCCAGCCAGACCTCCACCAAACGCGAGAGCAGGCGATCGGTCCGGCCTCCACAATAGCCCGCGAGAGCACCCAACGGGATCCCTAGAATGCCGGCGGTAGCGGTGCCGACGAGCGCCCCCTGGAGCGCGAGACGCGCGCCGTGTAGGATGCGGCTGAACAGATCGCGGCCCAGCGCGTCGGTGCCGAGTCTGTATGCAGCGTTTGGCGGGCTCAGCCGCGCCGCGCCGTTGATCAGGTCGACCGGATAGGGCGCGATCAGGGGCGCCAACGTGGCTGCCACGATGAGCACCCCGGTGAGCAGCGCGCCAAGCCAGAGGGTGGGGGGCAGCCGCGTCTGCCGCGTCCTCGCCTGTGCCACCATCCCCGGGTTCGTGTGAGTCGCCTGCATGCTATAACGCCCGTTGTGCCGAACGGGGATCGAGCCGGTCCTGCGCGACGTCGGCAATGAGATTGCAGGCAATATAGAGGGCGCCGATGAGGAGCCCGGCGCCCATCACCACCGGATGATCCTGATCGAAGATGCCCTGGACGATCAATCGGCCCAAACCCGGCCACGAGAAGAGGGTCTCGACGATAAAGACGCCACCGAGAAGGTGCCCGAAGTGCAGGGCCAGCATCATGACGATGGGAGAAAGGCTGTTGCGCAGGACGTGGCGCGCGACCAGCCGCCACTGTGAAACGCCTTTCGCGCGTGCCGTGACCACGTAACGCTCCCTCAACTCCACCAGCACGTGCGTCCGCACCAACCGCACGATGGTGGCGGTCAGGGGCAAGCAGAGCGTCACGACGGGCAAAGCCAGCGACGACAGGTCATTGCGGCCAATGACCGGAACCCAGCGCAACCGAACGGCAAAGAGGCGCAGCAAGAGGAGCCCGATCCAATAGCTCGGCGCCGCGAGCGCGACGGCGGTGATGCCGATCACCAGAGCGTCGAACCACGGGTGGCTGTGGTGTGCGGCCATCCCGCCCACTACAAGCCCCACCGTGGTCGCGATAGTCATAGAAATCACCGCCAGGGTCGCCGTGGCTGCCAGGCGCGACCGCAGCAATTGCGCGACGGGCTGCCGGCTGACAAGCGAGGTGCCCCAGTCCCCTCGCAGCAGAATGCCTCCTACGTAGTGCCCATAGCGGGTGAGGAAGGGCGCGTCCAACCCCATCTCGCGGCGGAGAGCCGTTAACTGTGCGGCGCCGGCAGTTTCGCCTGCCAGGGTGTCCGCGGCGTCTCCCGGAGCGATATCCAGGGCTGCATGGATCAGCAGGCTAATGAGGAGCAGGCTCAGGACCGCCTCTCCTGCCCGTTGCGCAAGTCGCGTCAAGCGCATAGCTGTCGCGCCTCACCGCTCGAGTTGGGCGTCATTGAGATTCAGGCGACCCATAAACCCCACCTCGGCACCCGTGATCCTGCTGCGCAGGGCGAGAATGTCGACCGGTACGTAAAGCGGCACCATAGGAGTGTCCTGCAGCATCAGCTGTTGTGCCTCGCGGTAGATCGCCCTTCGGGTCGCGGGATCGAGTTCCTCCGCGCCGCGATCGACCCACGCATCGAAAACGCTGTTGCTGTAGAGAATCCGGTTGGTGGAGCCGATCCGTCCTG
>SLDA01000306.1 GCA_007125545.1 Thermoflexales bacterium
AAACCCATTTTCGTACGCCCGTCTTCGGGCGCCGCCCGTCTGCGGGCGCCACTGCCGTCCCGCCAAAAAGCCGTATTACGAAACAAACCCATTTTCATACGCCCGTCTGCGGGCGCCGCCCCTCTTCGGGCGCCACTGCTGTCCCGCTACAAAGCCGTATTACGAAACAAACCCATTTTTGTACGCCTGGCTTCGTACGCCTGGCTTCAGGCGCCGCCGCCCCTCTGTGGGCGCCACTGCCGTCCCGCCACAAACCCCCAGTCCGAAACAAACCCATTTTCGTACGCCCGTCTTCGGGCACCACTTCCCGGGGACGGTACGGCAGATCACGAAAATGCGCTGCCCCGAAGCCGAAATGCACCCGGGAGGAGAGCGGCAGAGCAGAGCGGGCGAGACGCCCGCGCTCCGGCAGAGGCAGAGCGGGTAGGGTGCAAATCTTTGTCCTTGGCCGGCTTCGGACCTCGGACCTAATACACCTACGGAGGCCATATGCAACAACTAATCGAATGTGTCCCCAACTTCTCGGAAGGCCGCGACCGCGGCGTGATTGACGCGATCACCGGGGCGATTGAGGCCGTGGACGGCGTGACCCTGCTGGACGTCGACCCCGGGGCCTCGACGAACCGGACGGTGGTGACGTTCGTCGGCGAGCCTGAGGCGGTGCTCGAAGGCGCCTTTGCCGGCATCCGAACTGCTGCGCAGCTCATCGATATGCGGCAGCATCACGGCGAGCACGCGCGGATGGGCGCGACCGACGTCTGCCCGTTGGTGCCCGTCGCGGGCATTACGATGGAGGAGACCGTTGAGGTCGCCCGGCGGCTGGCGCAGCGGGTGGGGGAGGAGCTGGATATCCCCGTCTATCTCTACGAGGCGGCGGCAACCCGGCCCGAGCGGCAGAACCTGGCACGCATACGCGCCGGCGAGTACGAGGGGCTCGCGCGCAAGCTGCAGGACCCCGACTGGCAGCCCGACTTCGGTCCCGCTAGCTTCAATCCCCGTGCCGGCGCAACGGCAATCGGCGCACGTGACTTCCTGATCGCTTATAACGTGAACCTCAACACGACCTCGACGCGGCGTGCGAACGCCGTGGCCTTCGACGTCCGCGAGAAGGGGCGGATCAAGCGGAAAGGCGACCCGCTGACCGGAGAAGTGGTCCGTGACGAGGACGGAAATCCGGTGCGTCTCCCCGGTGCGCTTGAGGGTGTGAAGGCTGTCGGCTGGTACATCGAGGAGTATGGCATCTGTCAGGTGTCGATGAATCTCACGGATCTTCAGGCAACGCCGCTCCACGTCGCCTTCGAGGAGGTCTGCGAGCGGGCTCAGGCGCGGGGGATGCGAGTAACCGGGTCCCAGATTGTGGGCCTGCTGCCCCTCCGGGTGCTGCGTGCGGCAGGCGAGCACTTCCTGCGCAAGCAGCAGCGGTCGCTGGGTATTCCGGAGCGCGAGATTGTCGAGATCGCGATTCGCTCGTTGGGGTTGAATGAGCTGGCGCCCTTCGATGCGGAGCAGCGGGTGATCGAGTATGCGCTGGCAGCGAAGACCGGCGAGGCGGCGCGCGCAAAGCTCGTGGGCCTGGCCGTCAGCGGCTTTGCCGACGCCGTGGCCTCGGAGGCGCCCACGCCCGGTGGCGGGTCGGTGGCGGCGGCAGTGGGGGCTTTGGGTGCCGCGCTGGGCACGATGGTGGCGAACGGTTCCGCGCACAAGCGGGGTTGGGACGCGCGTTGGGAGACCTTCTCGGAGTGGGCGGTAAAAGGTCGCGCTGTGCAGGAGGAGCTGTTGGCGCTGGTCGATGCGGACACCCACGCGTTCGACGTTCTGATGGCGGCGTACGCGATGCCGAAGGCGACGGACCAGGAGCAGAAAGCGCGTGCCGCGGAGATTGTGCAGGCGACGCTCGGGGCGATTGACGCGCCGCTGCGGACGATGCGGGCTGCGCTGCGCTCGATGGAGGTCATCAAGGCGATGGCCGAGATCGGCAACCCCAATGCAACGTCGGATGCCGGAGTCGGCGCGCTCTGCGCGCGGGCAGCCGTACGCGGAGCGCATCTCAACGTCCGCACAAACGCCGTGACGCTGGACCAAGGCGAAGCTGCCGGGCGTGTCAAGGAAGCTGCAGAGCTGGCCCGCGACGCCGAGCGGTTGGAGCGCGAGATCCTGGAGATCGTCGTCGCTAAAATGGGAGAGTGAGTCGGTTATTGATGTGGTACGATAGGGCCATTCACGGTCGGGCGGTATCTGCCGCTTGATCGTCAACATTCAACGACGGAGGTTTGTATGTGTCGTGAGAGGTCGGTGATGTGGATAGGGCTGGCTCTGCTGGGGCTGAGCGCACTCCTGATTGGTTGTCGGGCTCCGGGAGAGCTACCCCGGGATGAGGCCCGTGCCTTTGCAGAGGCGGTTGCGCCGACGACAGAGCGGCTGTTTCAGGCGTTGAATGCCGGAGATGAGGCGCTCTTTGTCGCCGAGATGACGCCACAGATGAGCGAGGCGAGCAGCGGAGAGGGTTTCATACGGATGCGCGAACAGATCTGGGGCCGGATCGGCGACTTCGAGTCCGCCGAGATGCGCAAGGTGCTTCACCA
>SLDA01000564.1 GCA_007125545.1 Thermoflexales bacterium
CTCGAGTTCAGCTATCCGATGAGCCCCGACGGCACGCCCGGCGAGGCCAAGTTCAGCGCGTTCGGCGTGATCGGTGGGCGGATGGTGCGGGCTCAGGAGCAGGCCATCAACTTCGACGAAGAGGCCGTCTTCATCCTTGCCAGCTCGGAAGGCATCCAGCTCGTGAGCGAGAGCGCGGTCTTCGCGGAGTCCGATCGCCTGGCCGGCAGGCTGCTCCGCGATAAGGACCGCCCGCGGGTCGAAACGAGGGAGTCCGAGGAGGAGATCGAGCCGCGACCCGGCGAGCCCGAACCCGAAAAGGGGAATGGCAAGGCTGATGGCGAAGTGGTCGGTATGGTGGTCGGCGTCGAGTATGGTTTCTATGGTCCGGCGCTGATTGTGGAAACCGACAGGGGCATCGATCGCATCCGCGTCCGCACCGATGCCGAGCTCTATCCCTTCGCCAATGAGCGCAAACAGGTCAAGATCCGGGTCGAGCAAGGCTACGCCAAGCGTATCTTTGTGAATCTACCTGGGTGACGTGGAAAGGAGTCGGGAGGCGTCACCCGCAAGGTGACGCCTCCCACAGTACCGGGGGCTCCTCCGCGAGAGGAGCCCGAACGGGATAAGCCAAGGAGTCATTATGAGCAAGCAGATCATACTGGTGCCGGCGGAGGCGCCTCTCCCCCTCGAGGAAGGGCTGGAAGTGCTCCATACCTACCGGGATGGCCGGCGGCTCGCGCGCGTCGAGATGACCGGGCCCACTGTCGAGGCCGCCACCGGCGAGGCGACCGGCTTCGAGGAGGTCGAGACCGGGCTGGCGTTGCCGGATGCCGACCCGGCGGCGCTCGAGCGGGCGCGGCACCGGTTGGAGGCGCCGCTGCCCGAGGCTGACGCCCGGCGCCCGATCCTGGCCTACGTCGTTCTCGCGGGTCCGGTCGACCCGGCCTGGCTGGAGGCCCTGCGCCAACACGGCGTCGAGCCGCTGCGCTTTCAGCCGCGGAATAGCTACCTCTGCCGCGGGAGCACGGAGGCCTTCCGCACGGTTGCGGAGCAGCTGCCCTTTGTGATCGACGTCACCCCGCTCACCCGCGACATCAAGCCGCGCCCGATTATCCCCGAGGCCGGGGAGCAGGAGGTCGTCATCAGTCTAACCGGGCTGGACGGTGCTGGGCCCGACGACCGGCGGCTGGCCGCGCTGCTCGACGAACTGAGCCGCCTGCCGGGGGTCACCGTCGACCGGCAGGAGCGTGTCGGCGTGATCGGTCCCAACGCGCGCATCCGCGCTACCGTCAACGGGGATGGTCTCGACCGGCTGATGGCGCACCCGCTCGTCGAGCGGGTCGACCGGTTTAGCCCGCCCACAATCGAGGACGAGGTCGCGGACCTGATTCTGGCGGGGAAGACCACCTCCCTCGGCCGGCCCCAGGGCGAGTATCTGGCCTGGCTGGAGCAGCACGGTCTGAACGGGCAGGGGGTGGCGATCGGCATCGTCGACAACGGCGTCGATGAGACCCATCCGGCTTTTAGCGGCAGGATCCGCGCGCGCGATGACGGAGAGCGTGCCTGGCACGGAACCATGGTAGCGGGCTACGCTGCCGGTCGCTATCTCGAGGAACGCGACGGCGGTGGCTTCATCTACGGGCTGGGCGTGGCACCTGCCGCCGAGCTCGTCGCTCTGTACTTCAGCGACGTCATCCAGGCGCCCGACCGCGCGAGTCGCGACACCGTCAACACACCCGGCCCCGGCGGCGCGCGCGCTACGATCCAGAATAACTCCTGGGGCCAGGAACTGCGCAACCCGATGGACTACGGGCCCCTGGACGCGGACTACGACGCGCTGGTGCGCAACGCCGACCCCCACGGCCCGGAGCCGCGGCCCCTGACGATCTGCTTCTCGATCGGCAACCGGGGCGATCGCGGGATGACGCGGCCCAAGGCGGCCAAGAACATCATCGTCACCGGCAACTCCGAGAACTTCCGTCCCGACGTGGGCCGCGACGAGAGCGACAACATTAACGAGGTCTACACAGGCCCGGATGCCAGCAGTCACGGGAGCAACGGCGACGGTCGCATCCGTCCGCACATCGTGGCGCCGGGGGAGTGGACCGCGTCGTCCAGCTACAACTCACCCGAACGGTATCGGGTCAGCGACCGGATCACCTGGGGCGGCGGCTCGTCAGGCGCCTCGCCGAAGACGGCGGGCGCGTGCGCGCTGCTCACCCAATGGTGGCGGCGCAACAACGACGGGCAGGATCCCTCGCCGGCGCTTCTGCGCGCGCTGCTGGTCAACAGCGCCGTCGATATGGGCTTTGGCGGCCCTATCCCGAATATGCAGCAGGGGTGGGGTCGCCTGAATGTGGCGAACGCCCTGGACGAGAACCTGGCCCGGATCTACGTCGATCAGTCGATATTGCTGCGCGAGCAAGGCGAAGCCCGGAGCTGGCACATCCGCATCGCGGATCCGGACAAGCCGCTCAAGGTGACCCTGGCCTGGACGGATCCACCCGGCCCTCCGGGGAGCGGGCGTACCAAGCACCCGCCCTCTCCGATCGTGAATCGGCTGGCGTTGCGCGTGAGCACGAAGGGCCAGAGCTA
>SLDA01000037.1 GCA_007125545.1 Thermoflexales bacterium
ACAGCCACACCGGTCAAGAAGATGATCAGGAGCAGGAATGGCAGGTGCCGGTGCAATGGTCTCGCAAACCGTGAACGACCGTCTTCGGCAGTGCATACGAGGGTATCACGCATAGTAAGCTCACTCTCTGATGGGTTTTCTCACACTTCAGACGTAAGCAAAAATCTTCGGACGAAAACCTTGGGGATTATACCATAGTTCCCCGGATCGTTCTTTTCCTTGTCATGGTTTGCACATTAAGTATAATCGACGGAGAAATGCAGGTGAGAGATGCTGATCCTCGAAGAAGCCATTGAACTGATTACACAGTCGCCGGGAAACCTGGTCTATTTCCTGGTGTCTCTCTTTGCACTGCAGCAAACTCTCGTCACAGCACTCCATGCGCGCGGGTCTCGCGCTCCTCGTGTCGCCGTTCGCCGGTGGATATGGGCGAGCAGCGGTATGCTGCTGGGCCGCGTGGTATTGATCCTATGCGGGGTGCTGGGGGTTGCAGGTCTCCTTACATCACTCACTATTTTGCCTTCCCTGGAGCGCTGGGTCTTGCTGGCAACGGTGTTGGCCATGGGGTGGGCCGGTGTCTTGAGCGTTGAGGGGCGGCGCTGGCAGACTTGGACTTTGGTGGGGCTGCTCGTGCTCAGCTTCGCGGCGTTCGCGTTAGGCTCTGCTACCAGGATGACGTCTGATCACTTGTTGCTCTTGTCCACCAGTTTTCTGTGGGAGCAGATTGGGGTGGTGGTTGCGCTTCTGATTGTGTTGTTTCTGGCCGTCACATTTCGTCCTCCTGAGTGGGAGTGGGCCGTCGGCATTCTGCTCTTCTGGACAGTGGGAACCTTTGCCCAAGTTCTCTGGGGCAATCCGGTGCTGCTCCTCGACGGTTGGCAGCGATTGGCTTCTCTCGTCGCCCTGCCTTTGATGGCGTTGATGGTGCAACGGCAGTTACTGAAACCATCGGGCGAAACCTCTGAAGCTAGTTCGCTTACAGATACTGTGCTCTTGACAGAGGTTGTGCAGAGCATTGAGGCGGCTCGGGATCTGCAGTCCACCTTGATCTTGGCTTCCTCCAAACTCGCGGGTTTGTTGCAGGTGGATGTCTGCTGTCTCGCGTTGTTACAGGAAGATGTGCCGGATGCAGTACAGGTGATTGCCATTCATCCTCCGACTTCCGTGCAGATCGATCCGCCGCGCCTCAAGTTGACGGACTTTCCCGGATTGGAAACCGCAATTTCGGGGCGTGAAGTAGTCGTTGCCAACTCGGTCTCCCATGTCTCCTGGCTCTCCCCAATCTACGATGCACTCGGATTCACGAAGCCGGCGCCGCTGGCAATCCTCCCTTTGCTGCACAAGGAGAGTGTTCTGGGCTTACTCCTGTTGGGCGGGCCACAGGACCGGAAGCGATGGGAGGACGTTGAGATTTCTGCGGAAAGCTACGAGGGCCTGCTTTCGGTGGCCAAAACGCTTGCTGCTGCAATCGCTGCGGCCCAAACCAAGAAGGGTGACAAGGAGCGCAGTGCCACACCGGTGATGGCGGACGCGGCTGAATTTAACGTCGAACGGCAGAAGCTGACTGAGACAATCGACAAGGCCAAGAAACAGGTCTTGGCACTAAACGGCCGCATCCGAGTCCTCGTCCAGGAGATTAAGACGCGTGATGAGGAGATACTGACGCTCAACAACGAGCTGGAATCTCGGGGACAGGGGGCCTCAGAGACGGAGTTAACCGTCTGGCAGGATGAGGTGCGCCAACTGGCGGAGGAGCGTGAGACCCTGCAACACAAGTTGCAGGACGTGAACCGGGATTGCGATATGCTTCTGGAGGAGCGGGCTCGCGTTATGGAACAGCTTGTGCTCACGAAGCAGGAGCTCGAGCAGGTGGAGGAGCACCGCGAGCGTCTTGAGGAAGAGGTGCTTGAGCTACAGAGCCACGTGCGGGTCCCGGATCTCGTGGGTGCCGAGGCTCTGCCGACGCTGCCGTCTCCTGCCGGCGTCGCGGAGGGAGATGCAACTGCCTCCTCTCCTGCTGGCGGTGGCGCATCCAACGGTGGGGTGGGCTTTGTCGTGGCGGACACAAGCGGCCAGATCACAATGGCGAACACCGTTGCCCGCCAGCTGCTGCGGCTTCCTGGTGGAGACGTTATCGGCGTGCCGCTCAACGGAGCTTATCCTGATGCTGTCTGGACCCAGACGGTCAGTGACCTGTTAGCCCCATCGGGGGAGCGGAGGCGGGCTCACCTCAGCCTCGTAATGGATAGAGGAACTGTAGAGGCAGACATGGCCTCGCTCTGTAATCGTGAGGGCACGGTCGATGGCCTGGTTGTGACCTTACACTCCTCTGAGAGCCTGGCAGAGCAACGTGAGGCTATCGTGAGTCTCATTGACGATTTTCGCACCCCTATGACGTCTATTACCGGGTATACGGACCTCTTGCTGGGAGAACAAGCCGGGATTCTCACTGAGATGCAGCACCAATTCCTGGATCGGATCAAGGCCAATGTCGAGCAGTTGAACCATATGCTAAATGACCTTATTCAGACGGTCTCTCCAGACAGCAGACGCGTGGAATTATCGTACCAACCCATCAACCTGATCGAGGTCATCGAAGCTGCCATTATGGGACTGGCGGCGCGCTTTCGAGAGCGTCGGCTGGCCGTCAACCTGGATCTGCCTGTCGAGCTTTCGCTTATCCAAGCAGACCGTGATAGCCTCTACCAGATTATGCTCAGGCTGCTCTCCAACGCCGTGCTCTGTTCCAAAGAAGGTACGCAAGTGGTCGTCAGTGCCCGGGAGGAGATCGATGCTCAGAATGGCCGGCACCTGTGCATTTCGGTTGCTGATACAGGGGGCGGCATTGCTCCTGAGGACTATTCCCGTGTCTTCCGGCGTTTCTACCGGGCGAACCAACCGCTTGTCGATGGGATGGGCGAGACCGGCGTGGGCATGGCCGTGGCGCGCGCGCTGGTCGAAGCAAATGCCGGGCGGATCTGGGTAGACAGCACGCTGGGTGAGGGTAGTACGATCAGCTTCCTCCTGCCGGTGAACCCGTAGGGGCACCTTCCTATGGAAATAGGACAAACCTGGCGGTCGCTCTTTCGTCTCTTGGGCGTTCTCATAACTGGGACTCTCTTACTGGTCCTGGTAGTGGGCAGCATCTGGCTCACGCGGGCGGACAGCCTCCTGGGATCTCAAAGCTATCGCGGGAGCTATGCTCTTCCGACGCCCACCCTCTTTCCTACGCACGTTCCATCTACACCCATTCCCACGAGTGTTCAGCCCGTCGTGCTAGACGAGACCCCCAGCCCTGTCCTTGAGACCGAGGTGCCGCTGGTGGTCGAGACGGAGATACCGGTATGTGAAGGTCCTCCCGGTTGGTATCCGTATCTGGTAGAGGGGAGCGACGAATCCCTCTACACGCTCGCGACGTATGCAGGGACCAATGTGCAAGACCTGCTTCAAGGAAACTGCCTGCCATCGGTTCGTGAGCTGGAGGCGGGGGAACTCTTGTACCTGCCACCCCTTGTCCGTCCCACAGCCACGGCCACGCGCGTGCCACAGCCACAGCCACCTCCGGCTCCCCGCTGCGCCGGGCCGCCTGGACACTGGCGTCCTATACTGATCCAGCCTGGCGAGACGCTCTATACACTGGCGAACCGTTATGGCACCACGGTTGAGGCACTCCGTCGCGCCAACTGCCTGCCCAACGTAAATATCAGGGCATACTCTCGCTTGCACGTTCCACCCGTGATGGTGGTTCCGCCCACCCCGGTGAGTTCGCGCACCCCGGTGAGTTCGCCCACCCCGGTGCCGTCTGCTACACTGCCTCCCTCCCCTACAGCGGCACCGACTCTGGTGCCCACGTCGACGCCCGAGCCACCAACACCTACGCAAACGCCAACGGCGCTGCCACCTTCTCCCACCGCAGTCCTGCCGACGGACGTGCCTCCGACAGCGACGCTAACCCCGGCTCCTCTCCCACCGACGGCGACGTCAACTCCCGCTCCCATTCCTCCGACAGCGACGCCAACCGCCACTCTTGCTCTTCCGACTGCGACGCCTCCTCCCACGGCTACATTCACCCCTTCACCGACCGAAGTGCCGACTCTGACGCCAACGCCGACCGCGACGCCGGAGCCTCAGCCCACAGAAACTGAGGTGCTGCCCACAGAGACTCCAGGTCCTGCCTCGCCCACCACCACTGCGACATTCACGCCGACACCGTAGAGGGAAGCGAGTGCCTGACAGCACTCGACCCGGGCTTCAACCCGGGTCGAGAATTAGCTTGCTGAAAGCTTAGCGTTTAGTCTACGTCCCGGGTGAAGGAAGCCAGGATCTGGTCCATCGTGTGGCGGGCCACCTCAGAAAGATGACTCTCCGTAGAAGGCGTCTGGTCGGGATCCTCGCCGAGCGCGATGTGGATTCGCACGGCGCCGTCGTCGTAGTTGATGAATACCTTCCTGAGCTGGCCTTCTTCCACTTCGACGTAGCGTGAGGTCGGAATTCCGAGGAATGAGACCGTTCCTGCTTCGCTCGCTGATCCTGAAACCGTATCCTCCGATTCAAGCAACGCTTCGCCATTCCTATTCCTGACCTGAAGCTGAAGCACCAGAGTGTCTTTGCGCAAGTTCAGTGTCAGGGGTGCGCCTTCTGCCGGGGCTATCTCGTCCAGAGCCCAGTCGAGGGGATAACGGAAGGCAAAGCCGGCTGCTGTGGTGTCCCCGGTCCATGCATAGCGGGCCCAGTCGGGGTAGGGATCGCTCGCAGCTGTACCGGTGCGCTCGAATGAAGCGACGAGGCGGTCGAACTCATTCTGTGCGTCATCTGGAATCTCCGCGGTCGCGACACCCTCGCCGACAATGCGCAGTTCTATGTACAGGTCTAGATCAACGTACTGGTCGCCTGCGAAGATAACGACCACGCGCCCTTCCCGTTCGAGGACGTACTTGGGCACAACGCGATTCAATAGCGTAACCGTATCTTGTTCGATGACCTCACCTTCGGGGAGGTTATCCGGACCGATCATGACGTCCTCGTCTGGCTGCCTGTACTCGATGAGGAGCTCGAGATCGTCCCTGGTCAAACGCACCGCACGCGCGCGGTCAACGGTCTCGGGACGATTTCCCAACAACGCGATACTCCACGAAATAGGGTAGTGGAAGGCGAAGCCGTAAGCTTCGTTCGTGTATCTTGCTAAATCGACGGCGAGTTCCGGTGTTGGGGTCGCCGTCTCAGGCTCTGGTGTTGCTGCAGTCGCTGTTGGTGTTTCGACAAGCTCCTCGTCTGGAGTGGTTGTGGGGGTTGGTTCCGCGTCCTCCGGAGTCGGCGCATCGATGCATCGCCAGTCGATGTCAACAGACCCTGTATTAATGTCCACGACACAGACCGGTTCGCACAGGGGGCTTTCGACTTCTAAGTCAATCAACCAGGCGCCGGTTGCGGAATCGCACGCACGCGTAGCGGTAAGATCGCCCTCTTGCGCGCACGCGCTTTGCTCCGCCAGAGCAAGCGCTTCTGTGTAGCTCATTTGGGCACCGGTTCCCTCATCCACACAGAGCTCCGCAGGCCTTTCGACATCGAGAGTGACCGGAGGGACCACAGACACCCTGGGACTGCACGCGCCCAACATAGCTATGCCTACAAGAAGTAAGCAGCTCACGAGGGGGACCAGATAGCTTCCCATTGCAGATCGCTTGCTCATCATGTTTCTCCTGTTCGTTGATTCTTCAGGCTTCCCGCCAATGTGCGCCGTATTATCGGTCGGGAGGCTAAATTCAGGGCCGGGGCCAACGCTCCCGGCCTGCAGAGCGATGTCAGCAGCCGCTTATAGCAAGACACGAAGCATACGCACATGATAGCCAGGGATCTCCCAATGGCAAACGCCTTGAAACAGGACTTGAGTGCCGCGCTCTCTATGTTACAATGTCATCCGAACTTACAGTGTAGGATTGAGGAGAATTGTGGCTAAACGAGACGAACGTGTAGATCAGGTCTGGGTGGACCTCCAGCCGGTGGGACGCCGTATATCGGTCGTACCGGGCACAACTCTGCTCGAGGCGGCTCAGCAAGCGGGTGTCGAGATTGCAGCTGTCTGCGGTGGAGCAGGATCGTGCGGCAAATGCCGGATTCAGCTTATGTCCGGAGAGCTTGCGGCGCCAACGGTGAGCGAACGGCGCTTTTTTGCCGAAGCGGAGCTGCAGGCTGGATACCGGTTGGCGTGCCAGGCGCCGACCCTCACTGACGTGAAGTTCAACATCCCGCCCGAGTCATTGAGCACGCCGCAGCGGCTCCAGATTGAGGGAGAGGAAATCGAAATCGAGCCGGATCCTACGATTCGGGTTGTCGATCTGCTTATGGATCCCCCCGCACTTGACGACTTACGCTCGGACACCACGCGCCTCGCCGATACGCTGGTCAACGAGGGCTTGGACCGGCCTCATCTGGGACAGTCTGTGCTGCGCTCCCTCTCCGACGAACTTCGCGCTGGGAACTGGTCGGTGCGCTTGGCTCTGCACCGGCAGGACACCTTCACAGGTGGCGTCATCGATTTCTCCGCCGGCTCCCCAATATCGGCTGGCTATGAGGTGGTCAGTGTCTTGGCTCAGGGCCAGTCGCCCGTCGGACTTGCCGTCGATATCGGAACTACGAAGATGGCAGGGTACTTGATTGATCTTGAGACGGGCAAGACTCTGGCCAAAGATGGCCTGATGAATCCGCAGATTGCATATGGCGAGGACGTGGTCAGCCGTATCGCTTATGCCAACCAACACGCCGGCAGGAATCCCGATGGTCGCACTACTCTGCAGCGCGCTCTGGTAGCTGGTGTCAATGACCTGCTTGGCACGCTTTGTCGTGATGCTGGAGTTGAGCGCAAGCAGGTGGTCGACGCTGTGGTCGTGGGGAATACAGTGATTCATCATCTCTTCACCGGGCTGTCCGTGGCACAGCTCGGGGCCGCTCCCTATATTGCAGCTTCGAGCGAGCCATTGAGTCTCGAAGCGACACGCTTGGGCCTGAGCATGGCACCGGGCGCGCGGATTTACCTGCCACCAAACATCGCCGGCTATGTGGGTGCAGACCATGTCGCAATGCTCTTGGCGACCGGGGCTTGGCAAGCGTCCGAGCCGACGATTGCGCTGGATATTGGCACCAATACGGAGATCAGCCTCGCTCTTGGCGACCGCGTGCTGAGTTGCTCCTGCGCCTCGGGGCCTGCTTTCGAGGGCGCGCATATCCATGCCGGCATGCGTGCTGCTCCCGGTGCTGTGGAATACGTGCAGATCGAGGAAGACCAGCTGCGGGTGCGAACGATAGAGGGGCGTCCGGCGGTAGGCATTTGCGGCTCAGGTATCCTTGATGTCGTGGCACAGTTACGCGCGGCAAGCGTCATCGGCCCCAGCGGACGTTTGAAGCCGGATCATAAGCTGTGGCAGTCGCATATTGTGAAGTGGGATGGCGGCGGCGCGTTTCGCTTGGTGGATAAAGCCGATACGGGCAATGGTCACGATCTGCTGGTGACGCGACAAGATGTGAATGAAATTCAGTTAGCAAAAGGTGCTATTCGTGCCGGCGTGGAAGTCTTGTTGGCCCATGCTGGCCTCACGCACGCTGACCTCCACACCTTCATTGTTGCCGGCGCCTTTGGCACGTATCTGGACGTCAAGAGCGCAATCAACATCGGTATGTTTCCCCCGCTGCCGTTACATCGCTTTCAGCAAGTCGGCAATGCTGCCGGCACCGGTGCACGCCAAATGTTGATCTCAAGGGAGCGCAGGCGGATAGCGGAGTCGATTGTCGGGCGTGTCCACTATATCGAGTTGACGGCACAGCGCAGTTTCACGGATTTCTATATGGAAGCGATGGTACTCTGAGACCTTTTGATTGCACCAAGCGGGGAGGTGGTTGTGAACGGACTGCCAATAGTGGGGATACCTATCGGGGATGTCGCCGGAATTGGGCCGGAGGTTGTCGCCAAAGCGTTGGCTCGCTCGGAAATTGGCGAGGTCTGTCGGCCACTGGTCATAGGTGACCGGCGCATTCTTGAGACTCCCCGTTTTGGAGCTTGCATCCCTAACTTGCAACCCGTATCCGTGGAAGGCGGCGCAGCCGAGTTGTTGGCCACCTGGCCCGCAGAGGGAGTGGCGCTGCTGGACCTTCACAATCTCGTCCCCGATACCGTCGACGTGGGCCGCGTCTCCGTGGCGGCTGGACGGGCGGCGGTCGAGTATGTCCTCAAAGCGACGGAGCTGACCCTCGATGGCACTATTGATGCTGTGGCGACGGCGCCCCTGAACAAGGAGGCGATGCGCCTGGCCGGCTACAATTATATCGGCCACACGGAAATCTTGGCAGAGGTGACGGGGACAGCTCGTTGTACCACCATGCTCGCGACGCCGGGATTGCGCGTGACCCACGTCACCCGTCATCTTCCATTTCGCGAGATCGCCGCCTGCATTACACAGGAGAGTGTTCTCGATACCATTCTTCTGACACACGAGGGCATGTGTGCCCTGGGTTATGCAAATCCTCGGCTGGCCGTTGCAGGCCTCAATCCACACAACGGAGACGGTGGTCTGCTGGGGCTCGAGGAGATTGAGGTGATCGCACCGGCGGTCGCGGCTGCCTGTGAGAAGGGTGTCGCGGTCACCGGGCCGATTCCTGCCGATTCCGTCTTCTTCCAGGCCATTAGGGGCGACTATGATGTGGTGGTGACGATGTATCATGATCAGGGCCATATCGCTGTAAAGACTCACGGATTCGAGCAATCGATCACCATCACGCTTGGTCTGCCTCTGATACGTACCTCAGCGGATCACGGGACTGCTTTCGATATTGCTGGCAAGGGAATCGCGAGTGAGGAGAGTATGCTTGCGGCCATTATCGAAGCGGGGCGGATGGCTGCACAACGTTGAGAAGGCCGTAGCGGTTTACAGTCCGGCTCGGGTCGTCGCTAGCAGAAAGTTGTGGACTCAATGCGAAAAATCGACGGGATATTTGACAGCGAGTTAGATGCGGCCGAATACGAGATTCTGGTCGTTGATGACTCGCCGATGAGTCTAAGGCTGCTCACGCAGATCTTGGTTATGCAGGGCTACAAGGTGCGGGCTGTCACTAACGGCGCCGAAGCACTGACCGTAGTACAGGCGTCCGCGCCTGATCTTATACTCCTCGATGTAATGATGCCCGACATGAACGGTTTTGAGGTTGCCGAGCATCTGCACGCCGATCCGGTCAGCAAAGACATTCCAATCATCTTCATCAGTGCGCTTAGCGATGAGGATAGCAAGGTGCGGGCCTTCAGCTCAGGTGGCGTCGACTATGTAGCGAAGCCAATTCACATCAATGAGGTGGCTGCACGGGTCGCGACCCATCTTCGGCTGCGCGACACCACACGCCGTCTCCAGCAGCAACTCGTTGAGCGTGAGCGATTGATTGCGGATCTGGACGCTGTCAATGTGAAGCTTACACAGGAAATCGCGGAACGTCAGGCTGCCCAGGATGCGCGTGAGGCTTCGTTGAAGGTGATGCGTCAGGCTCTGGATCGGGCCGAAGCCCTATATCGCATCGCCCGCTCGCTCGTCACGAGCGAGGACATCCCGGACATGCTGGAGACAGTTGTCGAGAGCGTTGCGCTGGCGCTCCAGGCCGATCGCGCTGTTGCATTGACTTTGGATGTGGAAGCGCGCGAGGTTACGTTTATGGCGGTCGCCGGTCCCGGATCTCAAAATGGTAGTGCCCAGTTTCACGAAGGGTCTACCTATGGCGAGTTGATGGGTGGACTCACGGGTTGGGTTGTACAGCATACGCAGCCGGTCATCTCACCAAAAGGCAAGCCAGACCCACGTGAGGATGGCGTAGTCCGGCGGCGGCGTGAGGCCGCACAGTGCGGTGCCATCATGATGGTGCCCCTCTACTATCTGGGTCGGATGCTGGGTACGATTGCCGTCATCAATCGCCCCGATGGCCGCGATTTCGGCGAAATCGATCTAGCCCAGTTGAGTGCGATTGCGGGGTTGCTGTCGGTCGC
>SLDA01000252.1 GCA_007125545.1 Thermoflexales bacterium
GTTCCGCGACCCGTGGCAGATCACCTGGCAGATCTCACTCACGGGGACTACGTTTCGCACGGCGGGAGACTGGGCAAATCGTTGACTGGAGCTCTGATAACCGGAGAGGTGGTATGCCTTCCCGACTAGTGGGCAAGCACGTATGGCAACTGTAGCTAGGAGGGTGTCTATGTTCGCTGCAAGGAATGGCAACGTGCAGATCAACGGAATAGATATGCACTACAATGTCTTCGGCTCAGGGCGGGAGGATATGGTGATGATACCCGGGCTGAGCGATGGGTTGCGGACGGTAAAGGGGCTGGCCAGGACCATGGCGATGACCTACCGAGAGTTCGGGCGTAGGTACCGCGTCTGGATCTTCAGCCGCCGAGAGAAGCTGGCTCAGGGAATGACGACCCGGGACATGGCACGAGAACTGGCTGAGGCTATGGAGTTGGTGGGGATCAAGCAGGCTAGGGTTCTGGGTCTTTCCCAAGGCGGTATGATCGGCCAATGGCTGGCCATTGACTATCCGGAGAAGGTAAGCAAACTCGTCATTGCTGTTTCCCTTTCCCGGCAAAACCCGGTGTTCCAATCGGTTATCCGGGAATGGATTGACCTGGCCCGGTCAGAGCGCTATGGAGACTTGGCCGAAAGCTCAATAGAGAAGACCTATACAGAGAAGCGGCTCCGGAGATACAGACCCTTCATGTTCCTGATTAGGCTAGCCGGAAAACCCAGGAGTCAGGAGCGCTTTATCATTCAAGCCCAGGCTGTCGGTACCCACGACGCCTATGCCCAGCTTGGTCAAATTCAGTGTCCCACCCTCGTCATCGGGGGCGCGCAGGATCTCGTCGTCGGCGGTCCTGAGGTTCAAGAGGAGATGGCCGAGGCAATCCCCGAGAGCCGGCTCCATATCTATCCCGGATTGGGGCACGGCGCCTATGAGGAGGCCAAGGATTTCAACCAACGGATGTTGAGTTTCTTTGCTGATTAGCCGGTTGATTCCCTAAGGCTCAGTCCAGGCCTGTAGCTATTCTGCCAGCAGCTGTTGCGTCCGCTGGATCACCATATCCTGCCATTCTTTGCTGAGCGTGTTGAACCGCGCGCACCAGCCGGAGACGCGCACCGCCAGATTGGGGTAGCGCTCCGGGTGGGCCTGGGCATCGATGAGCGTCTGGCTGTCGATGACGTCCACGCTGAGGTACCAACCTCCCAGCGAGCAGTAGACTTGCAGGAGGGAGATGAGCGCTTCGAGGCCCTCCTCATCCTTCACAGCGGACGGATGAAGTTTAAGTTCTAATGTGGCCCCATTCGGCAGGCGGCTGAAGTCCACTTTGCACTGCGATTTTATTACGGCTGTGGGGCCCTCCAGATCGGTACCGGGGGTGGGGGAGAAGTTGTTGGCAAGGATATCGCTCTCGCGGAACCCGTGCGCCGTCGCCCGTCGCTGCGGGCGCCATTCGATCTCCCGCCCGAAGGTGCTGAGGCCGGCGGGTCGGTAGATGCCGTTACGGTAGCCGTCGCGGTGGGCCAGTTCTGTGTAGGTGTTAAACACATTCACCAGCATGGCGTCGGCTTCTTCGTCGTCGTTGCCGAACGCCGGGTAGGTGTTCCTGACCTCCTGGCGCAGACGCTCGTGGCCCTCCCAATTGCGTCTGAGGATGTCGACAAAATCGGCCAATGAGAGGCGCTGCTCCTCGTAGACCAGCTTCTTGATGACGAGGAGGCTGTTGGCGACATCGGCCATACCTCCGGCGTGCGGAGCCATAAAGGTGTAGCGCGGACCCCGATCGTTGTAACCTCGGCCCCGCTCGATACAGCCCTCTACCAGCATCGAGATGCACGTCGCCGGCGGCCCTCCCATGCGGAAGCCGTCGATCTGCGTCTGAATTTCGTCGAGGCACAGCGCCAGATCCTGTGTGAAGCGCGTATAGAGGGCGTCGAAGCCGGCGTCTTGCGGCCGTGCTCCGGGTTCGTCGAGTCCCAGTGTGGTCTGGAGGACGTGAAGCAGATCGAAGGGTCGGTAGGCAAAGGCGGTCTTGCCCGGGATCAGGACTTCCCAGCAGCCGTCGTTGGCAAACGTGCGCGCATCCGATAGGGGAATGCCCATTCCAACGAGAGACGGGATGATGAGATCCTGGTTGTAGATCGACACGATCCCACCGCCCATCCGCTGGGCCTGGGCGATGCGCCGCCAGAGATTGGGCGGGGTAGCGGCTCCCACCCTGACGGCGACCGGGAAGTCGCTGATATGCAACTCCTCGACAATGTCGAGTACCAGATACGTCACCGCATTCGTGACATCCTCTCCCTCCGCGTTGACGCCGGAGAGCACGATGTTCTGGTAATGCTGGGCGTCGCCGGTATCCCATTCGCGCGATCCAATCCACTCCGTTCCCTTAATCCAGAAGTGGGCGAGTAGCTCACGGGCGTCTTCGAGCGTGATGCGTCCTTCAGCGAGGTCCTGCTCCAGAAAGGGACCCAGCATCTCGTCGATCCGACCGATGCCCGGCCAATTTCCGACGAGTCGTTGGAAGGCGAAGGCGAACCACAGTGACTGGACCGCCTCGCGGAAA
>SLDA01000277.1 GCA_007125545.1 Thermoflexales bacterium
GGCGACGAAGTCCGGCAACCCGCCCTCGAGCACGCTCAGCGCGTCACGACCGATCCGCCGGCGCTGGGTCGCCATCGTGGAATCGGCATAGGAGGCCGTGTGCGGCGTGAGCGTCACCTGCTCCATCGAGCAGAAGGGGTGGTCGCTAGAGATCGGCTCGGTCTCGTAGACGTCGAGGCCGGCTCCGGCGATCCGCTTCTCGCTGAGCGCGGCAATCAAATCGGCTTCCTTCACCACGGGGCCGCGACCGGTATTGATGAAGTAAGCTGTAGGCTTCATCTTGCGGAAGAAGTCCGCGCCGATGTACCCATTCGTCTCGGGGGTCAACGGCAGATGACACGACACATAATCCGAACGTGCCGCCAACTCGTCCAGACTGACCGACTCAACGCCCGCCCGCGCAAACACCTCAGGCTCTACGTACGGATCGAACGCGATGACCTTCATATTGAGCGCCTGGCAGCGCAGCGCCATCGCGCGCGCGATATTGCCGAAGGCGACCAGGCCCACCGTCTCGTCGTGGATCGCCTCCATAGGCGAGAGCACGGCCCGGGCAGCGCCCCATCCTGAGGCGCGCAGCGTCGCATCGAGCCGGCGCACCTTCTTGGCGCAGGACAGGAGCAGCGCGAGGGCGTGGTTGGCCACCTCCTCGATGCAGAAATCCGGTAGGTATCCCACCACCACCCCGTGCTCGGTAGCAGCCGCAAGGTCGACAGTATCCACGCCGACGCCGTAGCGCATCACCATCTTCAGCTTTGGGGCGCCGGCGAAGACCTCGCGTGTATACGGCTCGTCGCCGCATAGCGCCACATCCGCATCGCGCACCGCCTCCAGCACCGCTTCCGGCGTATGACACGGACCGCACTGCCGGAGTTCGATATCGGGCCGGTCGAGCGCTTCCCGCTCCTCAACCAGAACCTGATCCGGCGTGGCGCGGGTGTGAACCACAATCTTCTTCATAGATCGTCTTTCCTCCTGTCTGGAAGGACTTGCGCACAAACGCAAGCAGAGCTGGTGAAGGCCCTCTTCAGAGCGCAGTCCAACACCTATTCAGAGCAGCGGGTGTGTGACTTACACACTGCCAACAGTGTAGGTGATATGGCATACGTGTCAAAATGGGATGGGTGCGGCAGGGCAACAACTGCGGCCCTGCCCGGAAGATGAAATGGACCCTTGGGAAGGGGCGCGAGATGAAAATGGGTTTGTTTGGTAATGGGGTTGGAACGGGACAGTGGGAACGCGACGTGAAAATGGGTTTGTTTGGTAATGGGGTTCGAACTGGACGTTGGGGGCGCAGGGTCGGATAGGTGCGGGGGACGAATCACGGATAGGGCCTCCTGTACGGATGTTTCCACTAATGGTAGGCGAGATTTGGGGGATTACAATAGAGTAGGTGGAGCAGTTTAGGGATAATGGCCGTGTGTGGTGGAGGGTGTGCGGACGTTGATGCATACAGACCACGGACAGGCGTCCGTGGGAAACTTGGGCTCGGTGAGAGGCTGGGTATGGTGGGGTGCTGGGTGTAGCGAGAGGGTGCGCACCACATTTTCTGGACGCCTGTGCTCACCAGTCGTGAGAGTGCGGCGGTCACCTGTGTCGCCGCTGGAATGTGGAGTTGGATGTGCTACAATTCTAGTCATGTCATACGAGCGTTAGGGAAGCGCGAGAACGACAGACCGCGCAACGCTGAGCGGACGAGATTTTACGAAGCGTTGCGCTGCGGAGCGAGAGGTGCTGAACGACGCGAATCGGCTGTTGCTGCAGGAGATCAATCACCGGGTGGCGTACTCATTTCTGTTCGAACAGCACTCCACAAAGAAGCGGTGCGACGTGTATATCGCAACAGCGGTCCGGACTATCCGGAGCAGACGCTCGGGGGGCGAGGGCCGTTCGGTAGGGCTGCCGAGTAGCAGAGGGGGCGGCGGTCCTCGGCAGGTGCCGGCGCCCGCCCAGCACTTCTACTCGCGCCGGGGCCGGATCCAGATTGCCGTGCTACAGTAAGAAAGGAGCTTTACCATGAGCTTACATCCTCTGGCGGGGAAGCCAGTTCCCCACGAACGACTGGTCAACGTACCACGTCTGGTCTCAGCTTACTATACACAACACCCCGATCCCACCGATCCCACCCAGCGCGTTGCCTTCGGAACGTCGGGGCATCGCGGATCATCGCTTAAGGGGAGCTTCAACGAAGCCCACATCCTGGCCGTCTCCCAGGCCGTCTGCGAATATCGCCGGGCAGAGGGGATCACCGGCCCCCTCTTCATCGGCATTGACACGCACGCGCTCTCCGAGCCCGCGCTGGCGAGCGCGGTTGAGGTGTTTGCCGCCAATGAACAACAGATTATGATCGATGCACGGGATGGCTACACCCCTACGCCGGTCATCTCCCATGCGATCCTGACGTACAACCAGAACCGGACCAGCGGGTTGGCTAATGGTGTCGTCATCACGCCCTCACACAATCCGCCGGAGGATGGCGGTTACAAATACAATCCACCCGCCGGGGGGCCCGCGGACACCGCGACCACCAAGTCGATCCAGGCACGCGCCAACGA
>SLDA01000092.1 GCA_007125545.1 Thermoflexales bacterium
CAATCAGGGAATAAGCATCTCACTCAGGACCCGGAAGCCGCAAGGAGCGCCTCCAGCTTCTCGCCCAACGCATCCGCACTGATGACTGCACGCCCGCGATCGAAGAGTTCGCCATTCGGCAGGAAATAGAGCGTCGTCGGCATTCCTGTCACCCGATACGTTCGCAAAACCTCAATATCGTCGATGGATCCGGCTGGGAATGAGAGGCCCAGCTCCGTGTAGAGCGCGCGGGCGTTTTGCTCGTTGCCAAGGCCCACGAAGGGCCCAATGTCCACGCCTATGACGACCACGTCATCCCCATAGCGCTCATAGGCCTGCTGCAGATGAGGGAGGGCGCGCCGGCATGTCGGACAGAGGCCGGCCCAGAACTCCAACACGACCGGTCTTCCATGGCCCAAGATTTCAGAGAGCATCACGCGTTCCCCTCCCACGGTGTCGGCCCCGAAATAGACGTCGATCTCAAAATCCATCTCGAGCGCATCCACCAGGGTGGGTGGCACATCGTCACTCGCAGACGGGTCGGCGGGCGTGGTTGGCCCATCGTCCGCGCCCGGTGCGGCGCCCTCGGGCACGAAGACACGCGTCTCCGGCTTGAAGGCCGCCCAGGAGAACCAGAAGTGATTCACGCCCACGACCGGAGTGAGTTGCTGACCGGCATAGGCGCCTTCGACACCCTGACCAAAGATGTTCCATCGTGTGCCTGTCGATTCGTCAACCATACTCCCGCCGTCGAGCGTGAAGGTAAGCGTTTCGCCGTCAAGGTCTCGCAGGAATGCCACCACCGTTCCCACATCCCGCCCATCTGCCAGGATGCTTCGATCGAGCGCCGATGCGACCCCGGCCTGCCAGAGTACCACAATCGGCGAATCGCCGACCGTGTCGTTCACCACCTGGTGGGCCTGCAAGGTTTCATAGTCATAGGCCACCGTCTCGCCCTCGAGTTCGACGGCCAGTACCCGTGCCATGGGCGGCAACTGATCCGGCGTCCGCGGTCCGTCGAAAAGGAAGGGCGAGCTGTTGATGTTGTCGTAGCCGGGGTAGGGGTTGCGGCCATACTGGCGGCTGAAACCCGTCGCTCGCGAGAGCACATCGGCCTCGGGGAACGTGTCCCGGAAGTCCGACCAGGCGATGATATTGGCGGGCAGGAACGTCAGCTCGTGCCCGGCAAACTGTCCGGCGATCCCTTCGCCCGTTGCTTGCTGCCACCAGGTCTCAGTCTGCCGGTCGTACATAATCAGATTGCTGTACCGCAACCTGCCCGTCGTGCCAAAGTCCAGCACCAGATCATCCAGGCGCCGGTCGAAGGCAATGGCGGTGTTGCAGAGCGGGCAGAATGTGACCACCACAGGCACGCCGCCCAGCGTGTCGTTGACGATCTCGTGCCATGTTAGAATCTGAATCGGATACGCGCGCGCCTCGCCGGCGACCTCCATCAAGATCACGGGCTCCTGCTCTTCAAGCCAGGTATCCGCATCTTCCACCGTCGTGAACTGCGGCGCATCAATGGCGGGGATGCCATCCTTAGGTGGTCCCCCGGAGAGGATCTCGCTATACGGGACCGTGTGCCTGCTGAAGTCGGTGGTGAACTCCCGCTGTGCGCCGGCAGGCGGCGGCTCCTCGGGCAGGAGACTGTCTGAAGCCGGGGGCGGTTCCACCTCGATCGTTGGTGGCGCGGCAGTCGCCGGCTCCTCCTCGTTTGAAGACGTCAAAGGGGCCGCTGCGCACGCACTCAGCAGCAGAATCCCGATCAGCCAAAGTTTGTTCAGGTTACGCATGTTATCCTCCCTCATTGGTCCACTGTCATAGGATTTGGACGACAATCGTCTACCAAATCTTACCCCGGACCGGTCCGGCTTACGAGAGAGGGTCTCTAGGGTTCTCCTTAACCGTGCCGAATGCATAATCAGGATCGGGAAAGGCCCTGCGCAAACTCTTGCGCCACGTGTCATAGTCCGTGCTGACATCGACATCTGAGAGGGATGGGAGTCGGGTGAGTCGCACGTGGTGGCGGCGCGCTAACGCTAAGGTCTGTGCCAGGACGGCAGCGGTGCTCCAGGCAATCCCTTCGAAGAGCGGCGCGCCGGGCGCCCGCATGCCTATCAGGTAATAGCCGCCATCCGCGGCAGGCCCAATGACGCCGGGGATAGCCCCGGATTCATCAGGAATGTCGAGTGCTGCGAACGCCTGCTTGAGCACAGCCGCTGTGAGATCGGGAATATCGCTCCCGCACAGCACTACAGATTCCGCGCCGGCTTCGAAGGCGTGCGCAAACGTGTGTGCCATTCGTGTGCCCAAGTTGCCGGTTAGCTGTGCTCGGACCATGAACTCGGGAAATGCACTCTCGAAGTAGGCAATGTCTTCCGGAGCAGCGACGGAGAGTTCTAGAACTGTGTTGGGCAGGTCCGCAGAGGTGACGTCAATCAGAAGTGTGTAGAGCAGCCGGGCGTAGACACCCGCCGCTTGTTGGGTGCCGATCTCGGCTCCCAAGCGCGTCTTTGCATAGCGCCCTAGAGGCCGTTTAGCGTAGATAATTAGGCGTTGTTTCATTA
>SLDA01000366.1 GCA_007125545.1 Thermoflexales bacterium
AGAGCTTCTTGGTGGTTGGAGCGGCGAGGACACACCCGGTCCCATCCCGAACCCGGCAGTTAAGCTCGTCAGCGCTGATGGTACTTGGGGGGTAGCCCCCTGGGAGAGTAGGTCGCTGCCAGGAAGCTCTTGCTTTATCCACGACGGCTCGCTCACGCGAGCCGTTTTTGCATGCTCACGCTTTTGCATGCGCACGCTTTTGCGTGCGCGCGCTGCGGCGTCCCCTCCGTTGGCTATTCAGCGCTCGTTCACGCGAGCTCGGCCCAAAATCTTCATTTTCAATATCAATAATATTAAGTTATCCCTTGACATAGTTTAAGTGTCGAGATAAAATGAGATAAAGGCCGATGAGTGCAGACGAGGAGGTCCGCTATGTATCCAATGCCCGGCAAGTGTCCGGTCTGTGGCGATGAGTTATATGTCGAGAAGCTGACCTGTGGACAGTGCGGCACCTCCATACAGGGTATGTTTTTGCCCCAGCGGCTGGCGCAACTATCACGAGAGCAGTGGGATTTCGTCGAGCTCTTCCTTCGCTGTGAGGGCAAGCTCAATCGCCTTCAGGAGGAGCTGGGGCTCTCCTATCCTACCGTACGCAATCGCCTGCACGAAGTGATTCGTGCTATGGGGTACGAGGTCGGTGAGCCCGATCCCGAAGAGATTCGCACACAGTCAGTCCTCGACGATCTGGCGTCCGGAAAGACGTCGGTTGCCGAGGCGTTGCGACTTCTGAGCCGGTGAAGTGTTGATGAATTTGGTCTGGGAGGATTGCAGTCGCTAATTCAGGAGGCAGCTATGGAAGCACTTGGGCGCGAAGAGAAAATTCGAGAGAAGTTCGAGAGTAAGATACAGAAGATCACCCGGAAGCTCGAAGAGCTCCAAGCCGACGATGATCTGCAACTGTCGCTTGACGCGGTAGATTCAGAGTTGGACACCATCGATCAAGAGTTGGACGCCCTGGACAACGCAGAAAGCGAGGCTCCGGGTCTGCGTGAGCGCATCGAGGCCAAACGGGAGCGCCTGCTCGCAAAGCAGGAGCGGCTGAGGATGAAGGCGGACCTGCGTCAGGAGATGCGTGACCGGCTAACGGAGTCTCTCGGTGACGTTCAGTTGCAGCTTCAGGAGACGCTGGAGATGGTGAGTGCACAAAGGCGCCAGCGCCCCCATCATGAAGATAGCTGGCATCCTCACCGTCCGCCGACACCTCCTACCGGAACGGCTTCCCGCCAACTGCGGGAGGAACGGCGTAAGATCCTGGAGATGGTGCAGCAGGGCACGATTGGCGCCGATGATGCGGCGCAACTGCTCGATGCGCTGCGCGACCAGGAGGAAACGACGCGCCGCCCACACCGACGTCCGCGATGGGTCCGCATCCGCGTGACCGATACGAACGCCGACAAGGTTCGGGTCAATCTCACGTTACCCGTAGGCCTCGTCCGCGCCGGATTGCGGGCAGGGGGTAGCATCGCAGGTGTTGCGGGTTTGGATACTGCAGGCCTTGAGGAGATGCTGGATCGCGGCGAGGTCGGGCATATTCTGGATGTGCAAGATGGTGACGATGGAGAGCGCGTCGAGATTTACGTCGAGTGATGACGGGGTCGCACGACCCGGCCCGTGACGTAGCCGAAACTCAGCCACCGAGGCTGTGAATCGTGCGCTTGGCTCTCGCGCGCCAGTGCCAGAGTGCCACGACTCGGACAAGCGATCGCAATGGGTTGTCCTTCGGAGAGGACATCTTACCCACATAGCTTTGGGTGCAAGATTTACCCTGGCGTGATCGATCTACCCCATGCTCGCTGAGCAGTCACAACCCCTTTTCATGATCCATACTTAATCGCTGTTCCCCTGTTTTGGACGAGGTTGTGCCGACTCTGATATCCTGCCGCATGCAGCGTTCTCTTGGTTCCATCCCTGCTGATGGTATAATGGGCTGGATGCTAAGGATGCGTAGCAGAAGCGAGGCTTAACTTCCGATTCAGATGGGGCGGGTGTCCTTTTGCTGCGGATTCGTAGAATGAAAGGGTGATTCTAATATGGATCTGTTCAGTGTTTACCCGGAGCTACGGGACAGCACGCTACCGGTGCTTAATGATCGTGCACTGCGATTGATTTCGGTTTCCGGTTTTGTTTATGATCAGAATGCTTTCTACCTCGAATTGAGCGAGCGCCGCCATTGGGGACGGCTCTCAAATGGTCCGGATGTCATTGGTGTTAGGGCTCCACAGGTACAACCCGACGAAAGCGATGCCCCACATCAATCACTGCTACAGTATGTGCGCCAGAGTTGGTATGCCACAGTTGAGCTATTCCCGGCGGGTTATAGCTACGTACTCGACGAGGTGGGTGAAGTGCATGTGTTGTCCAAAGTCGCCGCACATATGCCTTACTTTTTCGTACTCACCCCGCCTCGCCTGGGAGGCAGCATGATGCCGGATGCGCTGGTTCAGGCTGTCTACTTGCTCCCGCTACAGCGGATTCGCGCTCATCATGCTTCGGTTGCGCTGCTCCAGGTCGAGCGGGACAAGCTGGGGCGCTTTCTTGAACCCGAGACGTGGTCGCTGGCGCAGGTGAGGGCCGAACCGTGGATTGGGATTGCGCCGGTGCGTTCACTGCCTGAGGATGCCCGGCTGCGACCGGTGCTCGCGCTTCGCGCGTTGCGACATTTGCTGGAGGATGGTGCGTTGCCGGGTATGCCGGCTGGCTAGGGCGTGTAGTACGCCACGGGAGCGGAGGGAGTGACGATGGCCAACCTGATAACACTATCTCGCATACCCCTGCTGGTTGTCGTAGTGTTTTTCCTTTATCAACCATCGCCGGCACTGCGCTTCGCGGCAGCCGGCCTGATCGTGATGATGTTCTTTACCGATATGGTGGATGGCTTCGTCGCGCGCCGCAGAAATGAGAGTTCAGTGCTTGGAAGCGTCCTCGATATCGCGGCGGACCGTGCAGTTGAGCTTGTCCTGTGGATTGTGTTTGCGAGCTTGGGTCGTATTTCGATCGCAGTGCCACTGATCGTTGTGCTGCGTGATGTCTTTGTTGATGCCCTTCGTTCGGTGGCGCCGGCACGTGGACTCGCCCCATTCGAGTTGATGGAGTCCCCATTGGGCCGCTTTCTGGTGCAATCGCCCTGGCTCCGGACACCTTACGCATTGGCAAAGGCGGCAGCATTTTGCCTATTAGCCGTGCAGTTTGGACTTGCGGCCCTGGATAGCCCGGCTGCTGCCGGGCTCAATATCGTAGCACAGATCCTGACATGGTTGGCGGTCGCCTTCTGTGTGCTGCGCGGCCTGCCCGTTCTGATTGAGGGTCCGAGAGCTCTGACGGAGGGTGGTCCAGAGTACAACTGATCTGTGGCCACCTGGACGCCCAATCGTGGGCGACTACGGCTTCTATCACTGCCCTTGGAGTGGTGTGACAATGAACTCTGAAGAGAAGTCGGTTTTTCAGCGCACGGGTCCGACACAGTTTGTGTATTGGTTGGGTAGATCCCTTCCCCCGATATTGGGCATGGGTGTGGTCTGGATCGTGACTGTGTTGCTCATAGTCCTGAAGCCAACCGTATACACTGCCGCGCTCAGCAACCTGCGACACGTGCTCCCTGCAGATACACCATGGATCGAAGTGCGGTGGATGCTCTGGCGCCTGCTCTTCTATCGCACGAAAGGCTATTATGACTTTTTTCACAATGTGGGACGGGGTGTCACGGTGACCGAGCTCAATCCGCCGGTTCGCATCAGTCCCACGGTGCAGCGTTATATCGATGAAGCGATGTATGCCGGGCGGGGCCTGTTGATCATCGGCACCCATACCTCAAATTATGACATGTGTGGGTGTGCTTTAGCAGAGTATTTACCCGTACCCCCTTTGGTGCTCTCGATTGCCGATCCGGCACCCGGCCTGCAGTTTATCAACGACGTACGCAATCGGGCGCGCGGTACGATCACGCCGGTGACATCCGTATCCTTACGTGACGCCATGCAAAAGCTCCGGCAGGGTGGTATCGTGATGACGGGCGTAGACCGCCCTTTGGAACAAGGCAACGATGCTGTCACGTTATTCGGTGCTACGGCAAAGCTGCCGACCGGGTATATACGCATCCCGCTCATCACGAATTGCTTGGTCATGACAGTTGCCTGTTCCTATGATGGCAAGGCCTACCATATTCTGGCCAATCCTCCTATGGAAATGGAGCGCACCGGTAATCGGCGACAGGATAAAGTCGTCAATCTGCAACGGATCCTGGCCGAGGTCGAGGCGTTCATCCGGCAAGCTCCGGATGAGTGGATGGTGTTTGTGCCGGTATGGGCTGACGAATCACCACAGGCCGAGGTGATATGCTGAGGCTCAAGAAACTCGAGCTCCAGGGCTTCAAGTCCTTCGCTAACCCTGCTACTTTCCTCTATCCCACAGGTATTACGGCAGTCGTAGGGCCCAATGGCAGCGGCAAGAGCAATGTCGCGGATGCCATTCGTTGGGTCTTGGGAGAGCAGCGGATCACGTCGATTCGTGGGCGAACCGGCGAGGATATGATTTTCGCAGGGAGCCCCAAGCGCGGTCGCGCGGGCATGGCCCGTGCCGCCATTACCTTCGACAACAGTGATGGCTGGCTTCCGGTGGACTTTGCCGAGGTGACGGTGGAGCGGCGTGCCTACCGCGATGGCACGAGCGACTATATCCTGAATGGTAGCAAGATTCGACTTATGGATCTGCGCGATCTCCTCGATCGCGCGGGATTGGGCCGCGATGCATACCTGATGATCGGGCAGGGGCTCGTGGATCAGGTGCTCTCTCTGCGTCCGCAGGAGCGGCTGGCCCTGTTTGAACAGGCGGCGGGCATCACGCCCTATAGGACGCGCCGTGAGGATGCTGTCGGGCGTCTTGAGGAGACCAGGAACAATCTACAGCGTATCTATGACATCATCGGCGAAATCGAGCCACGATTGCGTCGATTGCAGCGGCAAGCCGCAAAGGTCGAGGAGCACGCGCGGGCGCAACAAGAGCTCGGTGAGATTTTACGCATCTGGTATGGATACCGCTGGGGTCGGGCGCTCTCGAATCTGGAACGGGCACGCCAGCATTTGATCTATCGGGAGAATAAGGCGTTTGCTTTGCTGGAGGGAGGCTCGGGACTTGAGACGCGGGTAACTCAACAGCGTGAGTTGATTGCGCGGCGTCGCGATCAGTTGTCTGAGTTACACCGGGCAAGCAGCGCGCAGCACAGCGAAGCCGGAGCCCGGCAGCGTGAGTTGGCAGTGGCGCGGGAACGCCAACGCCAGCTTGGAGAGCGGATTGAGGAGAGTGAGGCGAATCTGATACCTCTTCGGACCGCACTTGGAGCAGAGCTCGAGGATAATGAGGAGCTCAAAGCTGTTCTGGCTGGACTACAGGAACGTTTCCACGAGGCTCGCGAGGCGCTCGAAGAGGCTGAAACTGCGCACAGTGAGTCGACCAAGCAACGACATCTCGTGCTACGCCATCAGTCTGAGGCGCAGGCGCGGGCGCTGGAGACCCGTCATCGCCTTGCCGACCGGCAGAGTCGCCTGGACCAGGCGCGCGAGCGAGCTGTGGAATTGGCGGCGCAGCAGAGGTCGGCTGAGGAAGCTGTTGCCGCCAGGACCGAGCGCCGCCGCCTTCAACAAGTAAGTGTCGAGCAAGCACGCCGGAAGTTGGAAGAGACGCAGATGACTCTCGAGACGGTCCGCAATGACGAAGCTGAGGTGGAAGCACAGCTTAAGGATGTGCGCCGGCAGCAGGAAGAGGCGCGACAAGCGTTCAATAAGCAACAAGCCAACCACCAGCGGAGTTCTGCCCGTCTGGAGGCGCTGCAGCGCCTTCATGCAGAGGGCGCCGGTATGTATGCCGGAGTACGTGCCGTACTGCGGGCTGCCGAGCGTGGCGATCTGCACGGCTTACCAGGCCCGGTCTCCAGCGTGCTCAGGGTGCCTGCGAAGCTCGAGCGCGCTGTGGAAGCTGCGCTGGGGTCACAGCTGCAGAATGTCGTTGCGCAGACGTGGCAGGATGCCGAGGCGGCGGTGGCATGGCTGAAGCGGAAGCGCGCCGGTCGTGCCACATTCCTGCCCCTTGACACGCTCCGTCCTCCGCCGTCTCTGGAGCTCCCGGTGCTGTCGGGTGTCGTTGGAAATGCTTCGGATCTCGTGCAATATGATTCCGCTTATCGTCCTGCCGTGTTGCTACTGCTCGCGAGGACGGCCATTGTTGAGGATCTGGATGCGGCGCGACGGCTGCACCGTGAGCTGCGGGGCAGCTTCCGCATCGTGACCCTTGAAGGTGAGATCGTGCGCTCAAGTGGCTCTGTCACCGGCGGCGAGAGCCGTCAGTCGGAGGAGCCGGGCCTGCTCTCGCGCGAACGCGAGCGCCGCGAGTTGCGCAGAGAGGTGGCATTGCTGCAGTCGCAGGTTGCGGAGGCCCAGGCGCAGCTGGCCAAGAGTGGGGAGCGGTTGGTCGAGCTCTCGACCCTGCGCGAGACGGTGCTCACGCGCCGCCGGGAAACCGAGGGTGCGCTTCGCCGGCACGATCGCGGTGTTGAAGAAGCGGTCCGTGACCTGGAACGGCTGTTACAGGAAACGGAATGGCAGGAGACGCGCCTGGCTGAGGCGGTCGAGGAGCAAGGACGCACGCAGGCGATGGCCGAGCGCCTTGAGGCAGCTTGCGCTGCGGAGCGGGCTGCTCTCTCAGAAGCTGAGGATGTGCTTGCAACGCTGGAGGCGCAGGTGAGCAAGCTGATGGACGATGACATCGCGCGTACGGTTGCCGAGCGCCGCACGGCGCTGGCCGTGCTCGACCAGGAGCGTGAAAGCCGGCGCGTGCTATTGGAGAGTCGGGAGCGCGAAGCAGCTCGCCTTCAAAGGCAGATCGCCGGGCAGGAGCAACGTATTAGCGGCTTGCAGGCTGAATTGGCTACGGTGGTGGAACGTCTCGACGGTCTCGTCACGGATTACGAGGAGGCACAGGCAGCGGCCGAGGCCCTGGCTGCACAGATTCCGCCTCTGGAGGTGGAGCTCACGACCCTGGAGGCGGAGCAGGTGACGTTGGAAGGCGAGGAGCAAGCCTCGCGCCGTGCTCTCCGCGAAGCAGAACAGCGTCTCGCACAGGCAGAGGTTGAGGCGAGCCGGCGGGAAGATCAGCTTCAGGCACTCCGGCGTGAGGTTGAGGAAACGTTAAATATCGTCATTAGCAACCTCCCCGACTCCATCTCGACGCAGCAGCCGTTACCACTCGACGATATTGTCTGCCCGCTTCCGACAGTTGTCACGCTGCCCCAGGGGCTCGAAGGACAGGTGCGCGACCTACGCACCCAGCTCCGAAGGCTCGAGCCGGTTAATCCTGCAGCCAAAGAGGAATATGATGAACTGTTCGAGCGTCACAGCTTCCTTCGTGAGCAGATGACAGACCTGGAGCGGGCATCAGCTCATCTTCGAGAGATTATCGGGGAGCTGGACGGGATGATGGACACGATGTTCAACACCACCTTCAAGTCCATCAGTAGCGAGTTCTCCAGGGTCTTTGATATCCTCTTCCGCGGCGGCGCCGCCAAGCTCGTGCTCACGGAGGATGAGGCGGGGCGGCCCGGAGTCGAGATCTCGGCACGTCCGCCGGGCAAGCGCGCCGCCAATCTGAGCATGCTATCGGGCGGCGAGCGCAGCTTGACGGCAGTAGCGCTGATCTTCGCCGTGATGCGCATCAGTCCGACGCCCTTCTGTGTTCTGGATGAGGTCGACGCGATGCTCGACGAGGCGAATGTCGGCAGGTTTCGCCGTATGCTCCAGGAACTGGCGCGGGAGACCCAGTTCGTGATCATTACACACAACCGGGGCACCGTCGAGGTCGCCGACACGATCTATGGAATCTCGATGCGCGATGACGGCGTCTCCGAGGTGCTGTCGCTCAGTCTGGAAGACTTGCCGGCTTCCGAGGTGATCTGAGCACCGTTTCTCTATTGCTATTTGTGTTGGAGCGTGGTAGAATCTCCCTTGTTCAGAGACGCTGCGCTGGACACTGGAGTTAGCTTCTAATCGTTGGAGAGTCGAGCGCCCATTGAGTACCCTATGACCGCTCCCTACCGGATTCTGCGATAGGCCGTCGGCCGAGTACGTGAAATAGAGATTGGTCTGGTTAGATTTGGGAAGATTATTCCTCATTGTAGCTAGACGACTTTCATCCGACCCCTCATTTGCAGTTCCGCTAGGTCAGCCTCCCGCTCGCATCGAAGCACGTTTGCGGTAGCGTAGCAGTATACTTTAGGGTAATGGTTCTAAGGGGCGACGTTGCTGCCCTGCGGTCCTTGCGGCGCCGGCTCAGCCACCGTAGCGGCCACGCCATCTGCGTGCCAGAAAGTGGTGACTGTGCTAGAGATCTATCTTGTTGTGATGATCCTTGTCCTTGTTGGCTGTGCTGTTGCTGCACTGCTGTCGAAAAGCCTCATCAGATCGGCTGCAGCTCTGGGATTGGGCAGTGTCGCCCTCGCTATGCTCTACTTCGCTTTGGATGCTCCGTATGCCGCGGGATTCGAGTTGAGTGTGGGCGCCGGCTTGATGAGCGTCCTCTTCATCGTGGCCATCAGCCTCACCAGGTCACTTGAGGAGTCTGCCCCTAAGGGGTCCGCTCCGAAGGAGTCTGCCGATGAGAACTGAGCCTATCACCTTCCAACGCGTGTTGTTCGGCGTCCTCATCCTGTTGTTGTTGGGCGGGGGGCTCATTGTCGGTCGACATTTTGATCGCGCTTGGTCGCTCGAACAGACGCCTCCTGTTGTTGCAGTAGAACCCCAAGCGGAACCGCGCATCTTCCGAGACTGGCTGTGGCAGCATCACGGTCTCGAGCTGTTGGCCCAGGTCGCGTTGGTCTTTGCCGGCACTCTGGGGGTTGCTGCGATCTTGCCCAATATCAGCGAAGGCACGGAACTGTCGCTTCTACCGCTGAAGGCTGACGAAGGAGATTGAGCTTATGGCTGTCAATTTGGGTTCCTGGTTCGATCCTGTCGCCTCGGTTGTGAGTATCCTGCTCTTCGTCATTGGCCTGATAGGACTGCTCACCCAGCGAAGAGTGATCAAGCAGGTTTTCGGTCTGAAGATTATGCTTCAGGGCGTTTCCCTCGCTTTGATCCTGTCCGGCCGGATGCGGGGCGATCTCTTCTCTGTTCAGTCTATGGTGATCTCGGCTCTGATCGTGGAGTCGGTGGTGATGGCGGTGGGATTGGCGTTGATCGTGAACGTCTACCGGCACTATCCGTCCGGTGACGTCGATGATCTGAATCGGCTGCGGGGTTGAGGCTATGCAAACACTGTTGCTCGGACTTATGCTGCTTCCCGTGATCGCCGGCATTCTGGCCCTGTTCGTTGGTCGTCAGGTGGTCTGGGTCAGACGCTATGCCGGTCTTGCGATCACGGCGATTGCTTTTGTGTGCGCGCTGGGCCTGCTGTTCTTCGCGGAGCAGGATGTAGCGGTACCCGTAGCCTGGCTTCCCGGAGCAGACGCGTGGAGCTTGCACGTGGGTGGGATGGGTTTGGTTGCGTTGGTGGTAACGGTGGGGACTGCGCTCGTGACCCGTATCGTCGTTCTCGCCGGCGGCAAGCATTGCTCGCCCGGAACGGATGCGATCTTTCTGATCGCTTTGGGAAGCTCTGGCTTGGCCTTCCTAACCGGTCATTTCCTGGCACGGTATCTGGCTCTTGAGATTGTGGCGTTGTGTGTGGCTGCTGCGTGTCTCGTCCAGCTCCGTTCGGACGGCGGCCCGCGGGCCGGCGCCTATGTCTATCTTATACTCAGAATTGGTGATGCCGGTTTGCTGGCTGCCATCCTTCTACTGCTGAGAGCCGGTAATACGTTGGACGTGAGCGCGGCCCTTCAGGCCGGTATGGGCCTCTCCGGTATGCCGCTGGTCTGGATCGTGGGGGCGCTTGCTCTGGCGGTGTGGGTCAAGGTTGGTGCCTGGCCTTTCTATGGTTGGCAGCGTCTGGGAATGACGCGGCTGCCCCTGGCCGGCGCCTGGATGTACGGGATTTTGATGCCTCAGCTGGGTCTCTATCTCCTCTACCGGGTCACGCCCCTCGTCTCTGGCGGTGGAGGGATGCTGCTGCTCGTTTTGGCCCTGGCTAGCGGCGCGGTAGCCGCACTCCTCTGGTCGCGGGCCGATCGTGGTCCCAGCTCGTCGCTGATCTACGGCGGCGCGATACTGGGGTCGTTGGGCCTCGCGGTCGCCGGACTCGGGTTTGTCGCCGGCGTGTCCATACTTCTGATCGTCGGCGCGCTGCTCCGGTTGGGCGTTATGCTCTGGAGAATGATTCCCGTGAGCACGCCCGCCGCCGTGTCGCTTGCGGGCGCCAATGAGCGGACTGCACCCGCCCTCGGGACTATGGAAGCGCTGCGTGGTGTGATGCGCGGGTCGCTGCTTATGCAGGATGTCGGCGAAGCGGGATCAACGACCGGCGGCGACGCCGTGGCAGGTGGAGAGGCGGACCTTCCGGTTCGGGTGGAGGAGGTGGTCGTCGAGGATCTGCTCCACGGGGCAGGGCGTGCAGTTGTGGCGCTCAGTCGCGTCATTCAGCGTATCCAGACCGGCAATCTGCGGCTCGGGTCGCTCTGGCTGGCCCTGAGTTTGGTGGTCGTGGTGCTGTTAGCGTTGAGAGGTGCTTGGTGATACCTGAAAACGTATGGATTATTGTTCCTATGCTCACCCTGCTGGTGGGTGCCTTTGCCGTCTACCTCTTGGCACGACTCACGAAACCGAGCAACAAAGCGTTGGCGCTTTGTACGGCAGGCGTATTCGGGGTGGCCTTGCTCACGCTGGTCTATCTGACGGCGGAGGTCAATGCGGCGGCAGATCCGGCGTTGACCAGTTGGCTCGTGATCGGCGCTACCGCCTTGCGCACGACGCCCGCCGCGCGTTTCATCTCCGGGATCGCGCTGGCGCTCGGGCTCTGTGTGACGATCTACTCGGGATCTTATATCTCGCTGGACCGGCGCTATCACATCTACTATCCGTTGCTGCTGCTGCTCAGTGTGGGTCTTCTGGGAATGGTAACGGCTGCTGATCTCTTCACGCTCTACCTCTTCTGTGAGCTAATGAGTGTCGCCTCCTACGTGCTGGTCGCGTTCCGGCGGCAGACAGACACTGCGGTCGAGGCGGGTTTCAAATACATGATATTGGGCAGTGCCGCCACGCTGGCGATGCTGATGGGGATTGCCTGGATCTATCGCGAGACAGGCAGCATCATGATGCCCGTTGACACCCAGATCGGGCCCTGGGGCCGCGTCGGCGCTGCCGTGTACTTGGTGGGTCTGGCCCTGAAGAGTGGGATCGTGCCGCTGCACACGTGGTTGCCCGATGCCTACGGACGTGCGCCAAGCAGTATCGGTGCATTTCTGGCGGGCGTGATCTCCAAGAGCACGTTGATCGTGATGGCTCAAGTGGGGTTGGACTTGGGGCTGACGCCTCAGGACCTCGGACTCTTCCTGATCATCTTCTCGTTTGTCAATATGACGACGGGCAATCTCCTGGCGCTGGTGCAGCAGAACACGAAGCGGCTGCTGGCCTATTCGTCGATTGCACAAGCCGGATACATTATGTTTGCGTTAGGCATTGGTCTGAGATACGAGCAGCCGGCGGCCATACAAGCGGGCTTTTTCCTGCTCCTGGCCCACGCTGTGATGAAGGGCTTGGCCTTCCTTAGCAAGGGGGTTGCGCACTACTACACCGGCACGACGCTGATCGAGGAGCTCCAGGGAACGTTCCAGCGGTTGCCATTGATATCTGTCACCTTCACGCTGGCCTTGCTCGGGCTGGTAGGGTTACCACCCCTTGTGGGATTTGGTGCCAAGTGGATGATTCTATCTGAGGCCCTGAGTCCCCAGGACTGGCTCATTACGGCGGGCATCGTCCTCTTCCTTGTTAACACCCTGATTTCGTTGGGCGCCTACCTACCCGTGATGGTCAATCTATTCAGGCCGGGGCTTGATGAATCTGCCCGGATTCGGATTCCCATCTCGGTGTGGATGGTGGCGCCTATCGTCGTGCTTGCCATTCTGGTGGTCGCTATGGGCCTCTACCCGACGCCCTGGATGGCGCAATCTGCGGAGCTGCTCGTGGTGAGGAGATAGGGTATGGGTAATCTTTGGTACAGTCCCCCGGTTGCGGTTGTCTTCTATTCACTGGTAGTGTTCGCGATTTACCAGGTAGGAAAGTGGTGCAGTGAAGTGGGAGGCGACTCCCCGGGCAAGCACCTTCCCTATACAGGCGGTGAGTTGCTGGAACGTTCGTCGGGCGCTTTTGGGTACCATGCTTTCTTCAGGCTGGCACTGCTCTTCGGGATTCTGCACGTTGCGGCGCTGGTCGTCTCGACGCTGCCTTCCGGATGGCAGTTACACCGGATGGGCCTTGTTTACCTCGCCGGTGTCGCGGTGAGCGTCTTTGTTTTGACCGGACAGGAGGACTGAATAGATGGTGGATGCGCGTAGTACGATACCGAACGCAGTCAAGCGCTGGACGGCGCCGGTCGTCCGTTGGGCGCGGCGCAAGTCGCCGTGGGTACTGCACTTTAATAGTGGTGGCTGCAATGGCTGTGATATCGAGATATTGGATCTGCTCACGCCGCGTTACGATATGGAGCGCTTGGGCATTCTTAAGGAAGCGGCCCCGCGCCACGCAGATGTTTTGGTCTGCACAGGTCCGGTAACGCGCCAGTCCCGTGATCGTCTGCTTCGTATCTACGAACAGATGGCGGCGCCCAAGTGGGTTGTCGCCGTGGGAAGCTGCAGTTGCAGCGGCGGTGTCTTCCACGGAGGGTATAACATCCACGGGGGTATCGACAAAGTGCTGCCGGTGAACGTCTATGTCCCTGGTTGCCCCTGCCGGCCCGAAGCCATTGTTGCAGGGATCGCGCAGCTATTGGGAGAGATATAATGGAGCTTGTGAAAGACGTTACCGAGATGCGCGCGCGTGTCCTGGCGACCTTTGCAGAGGCCTTTCCCGGTCAGGACTTCGAGACGCGCGAGATCCCGACCGATGACGTTGTGATCACGCTGCCGGCAGGCAACGTGGTTGCTGCCGTTGGGGCGCTGTCTGAAAAGCTGGGTATGACCCATCTAACGACCATCACGGGCGATGATATGGGTGATGAGATCCGGCTTCTTTACCATATGTGGCATGGCTGCGGACTGACGCTTGAGGTCAAACTGCCATTGACAGATCCCCGTATCGCGACCCTCACAGAACAGATTCCGGGTGCCACCATGTACGAGCGTGAGATCTCCGATATGTTTGGCGTGGTGTTCGACGGGCATCCGGATCTCAGCCGATTGCTGCTTCCCGACAGTTGGGATGGCCCGCCCCCGATGCTGAAGTCCTCCGATGGTGCAAAGGAGGATCAGGTATGACCAAGACCACCGTGCCTATTGGGCCACAACATCCGTTGCTCAAAGAGCCCATGTCGTTCCAGCTCGGGCTGGAGGGGGAGCGCGTCGCTGAGAGCGCGATGCGTATCGGATACGTTCACCGGGGCATAGAGCGTCTCTGTCAGGAGCGTTCGTACGTCCAGAATATCTATCTCCTGGAGCGCGTCTGCGGGATCTGCTCGCACGTGCACGCCACTACCTATTCCCGTGCGGTCGAAGCGTTGATGGGCGTGGAGGTGCCGCCGCGCGGCGTCTATCTGCGCGCGCTGATGTGTGAGTTCGAGCGCATTCACAGCCATCTTCTCTGGTTGGGGGTGATAGCTCGCAATATCGGATTCGATACCATCTTCAACTATGCCTGGCGCGACCGCGAGATCGTGCTCGATATTATGGAGGACCTCTCGGGCGGACGCGTTTCGCATGCTGCTAACACGCTTGGCGGATCGCGGTTTGACCTGACGGATGAGCATCGGGACAAGATCCTGGAGCAGCTGCAGATTATGGACGCGCAGATACAGCTGCTTCTGGGCGCAGTGGAGCACGAGCGCACGCTTCGCGAGCGGACTCGCGGTATAGGGAAGCTGACGCTGGAGCAGATCCACCGCTACTGCGTCGTGGGACCGGTTGCACGTGCTTCGGGCCTCGATATCGATCTCCGCCGTGACCGGCACGAAGCGCCTTATGATCGCCTGGAGTTTGCGGTTCCGGTGCATACGGATGGGGATGTCTGGGCACGAACCCTCGTTCGTGTTCAGGAGGCGGTAGAAAGTGTATCGTTGTGCCGGCAAATTCTGAACTCACTGCCGGAGGGACCGGTCACCACGAGAGTTCCCAGACGTGTTCCCGCGGGCGAGGCGATCAGTCGCAGTGAGGCGCCGCGCGGTGAGGTCATCTATTACGTCCGGAGTGATGGCAGCGACAAGCCCGCACGGGTCAAGGTGCGCACGCCCACTTTGACGGCTCTAGTAACCCTCTCAGAGCAACTCGCGGATGTCCAGATGGCGGACGTTTCCGTGGTGCTCTCCGGGGTTGATCTATGCATCGCTTGCGCCGATCGATGAGGTCAGGGCTGAGCGAGAAAGGTAATCTGTAATGGTACCCTTCCGGTTATTGGTTTACCCGGGCTTTCTATTTTTGTTCTTTTGCGCGATGCTCTTCAGTTGGCTAGATCGCCGCATCATTGCTCGTGTTCAGGGACGGGTGGGACCCCCCTGGTACCAGCCCCTTGCGGATTTCATCAAGCTGCTGACTAAAGAGGATGTGTTAACAACGGGGGCGCATGCGTTGGCCTCGTCTGTGCTTCCCATGGTGTCGCTGGTCTCGGTGCTCACCGCCGCCCTGTATGTGCCGGTTGCCGGTGTTTCTGCCGATTCGTTTGATGGGGATCTTATCGTGGTGCTCTTCCTGCTGAGTATGCCGGCGTTGACCTACTTCTTGGCTGGGTGGGTCTCTGTGGGCGTTTACAGCATCATCGGGGGGCACCGGTCCCTCTTGCAGTACTTTTCCTATGAGGTGCCGTTTCTGATCGCCCTCGCCGGACCTGCGGTGCTCAGCGGATCGTGGCGCATTGCCGATATCATCGCCTATCAGGGTCATACAATATGGGGCGCGCTCACGCAACCGCTGGGTTTTCTGCTCGCCGTGGTGGGTTTGATCGGCAAGCTAAAGCGGGATCCACTCGACATCCCCAAGGCGAAGTCAGAGGTTGTGGGCGGGCCGCTGACGGAGTTCAGCGGCCGGAAACTGGCGCTTTGGCATCTGGCGTTGGATATGCAGACGGTGGTCGGTATCTTTCTACTGGTCAACCTCTTCCTGGGTGGGAGCCGGTTCCTTACGGGTCTGCCGGCGTTTCCGGTCTTCGCCCTGAAGGCGCTGGGTGTGTTGCTGATGCTTTCGCTGGCGAGCGCCTTGTACGCGCGTCTGCGCATCGACCAGCTTGCCACGCTTGGATCTCGCTGGCTCGCCCCACTGGCCTTGCTTCAAGTTGCTGTCGTATTGTGGATGAGAGGGTAGGGTGATTGCGATGCCATTTCGAGTGCGTTCGCTGATTTATATGGTGCCCCAGATCATACGTTCGTTAAGGGCGCCGTCCATCACGGTGCGTTTCCCCTTTGCGCCGGCCGTGATCCCCGAGGGTTATCGTGGCGTGGTGAAGGTGCACGCCGAGCTCTGTCGCGGCTGCAGCCTCTGCGTGCGTGATTGTCCGGCTGCGGCGTTGGAGCTGCACCGGGAGAACCGGGAGACATACCGGTTGATCTACCATCCCGAGCGCTGCGCCTACTGTGGGCAGTGCGAGTTGAGCTGTAACTTTGGGGCGATCTATCAGGTCAACGAGATCTCGCGGAGTACCCTCCACCTGTCCGAGCTCGAGACCGTGCTGGTGGACCGCAAGCCCGAAGAGGAAGATTCAGAAGGTTAATTGCAACTACATCGCGAGGCAGGAGGCGCGCACCGCGCGCCTCCTGCCTCGTCCTGTTCACAGCGTGCCGCGCTGTCGCACGCGCTGGTATTCATCCAGGTCGACGAAACTGCGCAGTTCGCCATTCTCGATGGCCCACACACGGGTCGCAAACTCACGGATGAAATAGCGGTCGTGGACAACGGCCAGGACGGTGCCCTCAAATGCCGTCATCGCCTGCTCGAAGCTGGACCGGCTGGGAATATCAAGGTGGTTAATGGGCTCATCAAGCAGGAGGCAGTTACAGCCCGTGGCGACGAGGCGCGCCAACACCAGTCTCGCCCGCTCCCCGTAGCTGAGCTGGTGGACGGGCAGGAAGACGTTGTCGCTCGTGAAGAGGAAGTAGTGCAGGAACGAGCGGACGTCCGTATCCGACATCGCCGCGACCCGACGGACGGTGCTGAAAGGCGTGCTTTCGGGGTCGAGGTTCTCCTGCTCCTGCGCGTAGTACCCCAGTTGCACATTTGCTCCGATCTTGATTGTGCCCGCAATAGGCTGCAGCTGCCCCATAATCGTGCGTAGCAGTGTTGTCTTGCCCTCGCCGTTCGGCCCTATGAGGGCGACGCGTTCGCCGTGACGCAGCAGTTGATGGATATCAGTGACGAGGGGATGACCATCGTAGCCCACGGCAAGACCATCGAGCATCAAGACATCGTGCCCGCTCTCAGGTGTGTCCGTGAACTGCAGCTTCATCTCCCAGCTCATCTTCTTGGGACGTTCCAGTTGGTTCTGCTCGAGCTCTCGCTCGATCCGGCGCCGCTGAATGACGGCCCGGTGTGCGATGCCCTTCGCGATCTTGCGAACGCTAAAGTCGATGGTGCCGGCTTCGATGCTATTCGCGTACGTCGATAGCCGGCGGGACTCTCCCGTCAACTGCGCGATACGCTCCTGCTGCGCTGTGTAGGCCTCCCATTGGCGCCTGACCTCCTGCTGCTTAACTTCGAGAAAGTCCGAGTAGGCACCCGGGTAGACCGTGAGCCTGTGGGTCTCCTCATTGAGCTCGAAGATCCAGTTCACCGTGCGATCCAAAAAGGTTCGGTCGTGCGAGACGATGATCACCGCGCCGCGATACGCGGCCAACCACCCTTCCAGCCACTCCAGCGCGTCAATGTCGAGGTGATTTGTGGGCTCATCGAGAAGCAGCAAACGCGGCCTTTGGATCAGGAGCCGGGCCAGGCCCAGGCGCGTCTTCTGCCCGCCGCTGAGATGGGCGACGGGCGTCGATAGGGTGAGTCGATCGAGGCCCAGGCCCGCCAGTACCTCAGCTGCCTCATACTCGGTTGTCTGGGTTTGCGCCAGACGTTCCAGTTCCGCGAGAGCTTCGGCGTAGGCGTCGAGCAGGCGTGCCTGTTCCGCACCCGAGGTCTCTGCAAGCCTGCCGGCATAGTGCGCGACAGCGGCTTCGGCCCGCTCTAGCTTGTGATGCTCGGCTCGCAGAACGTCATCCAGTGTCGCGCCATCTTCATAGGTCAGCCCCTGCTCCAGATAGCCGACCCCAGCATCCGGCGGATCGAGCGCGATCCCACCCGTGTCAGGCTCTTCCTGACGGGTTAGGATGCGGAGGAGCGTCGTCTTGCCGCAACCATTGGGGCCGACCAAGCCGGCACGGTCCCCAGCATTAAGGGTAAAGGAGACCCTGTCCAGGACTTGGACGTCGCCGTAACGTTTTCTGATATCCGATGCTTGTAGCATACCTTGTGTCCTCTCTCGTGTTTTTCCACACGGTCAATCTTGCCGGTTCGTCGTTCGATCTCGACTCAATCAGACTGGGGTGACGCGGGAAGCCCACGGGATTTGCAGGAGGCCGGACCATACAAAAAGGCCGTGGGCTTGAAGCACCACGGCCTTGGAATCTTCGGAGTTGAACGTGCTAACGCACTGTCAATGCATGCCGTTGTGAGCGCACACCGCTCCTGGGTGCTCTTCGCCCGACGTCTTCATGCACGATCTCTGTCATTTCAGTGACACTCCTCAACAGTTGCCTTTAACTAAGCATCAGTATACCGCGAGCGCCGCAGATGTCAAACCGCGCGCAGATAAGATGCCCATTGCTCCAGCCCCTCTGCAGGGGCCGGGTAGCCGCCATTGTGGCGGTAGATGCGCACTACTTGGGGGAGCAGGCCGGTCGTGATCTCATAGTGGATGGTCTCAGCCCACGCGCCTACCTCTTCAGCCGTGATCTCTGCTTCACCCTGACGCCCAATAGCGACGACCTCGTCTTCCACCCGAACATCGGGGATCTCTGTTACATCGACCACCAACTGATCCATGCAGATGCGACCGCGGATCGGCGCTTTTTTCCCGTGGATGAGCAGATACCCACGGTTCGAGATCAGGCGTGGATAGCCATCCCCGTAGCCCAGGGGGATGAGCGCTGCACGCATCGGACGCTCGGCTGTGAAGGTGCGTCCGTAGCTGATGGTGCTGCCGGCTTCGAGATCGCGAAGCTTGGTCACGGTGCTCTTGAGGGTTAGCGCGCGGCGTAGCGGGAAGGGCGGCACACTCTCAGATGAAGGTGCCATACCATAGATCAGGAGACCCGGTCGGACTGCTGCCAGGTGTGCTTCCGGCATCGTCACCAACCCCGCACTGTTGCAGATGTGGGGCATAGGGATAGAGAAGCCGGCATCCTCAATGGCTTGCAGTATACCTTGGAAGCGCAACCACTGGCGTTGGGCGAACTCCAGATTGGGCTCATCGGCTGAGGCAAAGTGCGAGAAGAGGCCCTCGACCACGATATGCGGAAGCCTTGCGATGTCGCGAACATAGTCAACGGCCCATTCTGGTTCCAGCCCATAACGGCTCATCCCGGTATCTACTTTCACGTGCACGTGAACGGGATGCGTGGCCTGTGCCGAGATGAGCCGGGCTGTCTCGGCCTCCACGAGAGTAGGGGTGATCCGGTGTTCCAGGATCAGACGGATGCCCGAGGGCGGAATGTGGCCGAGCAGCAGGATGGGCGCCATAATGCCGGCTTCGCGCAGGGCAATCGCGGCCTGAACTCGATGGACGGCTAGCCAGGTGGCCCCGGCCTCAAGCGCGACACGTGCTACCGGTCTGAGTCCGTGGCCGTAGGCATTCGCTTTGACGCTCGCAATGAGGGCCGTGTCTGGGCCGACGAATTCCTTGATTGCCTGCACATTACGGGCGATGGCGTCCAGGTTGATCTCGGCCCAGGTGACGACGCCATCGGGAACGATAGGCCGACGCGTTGCGGGCTCTGAGACCTCGCCGGTCTCGTCGAGGGCGACTGTGTCCATCATCGGTCGGGGCCGCATATCAGATCACCAGCGGAGAAGCTATCGGGCAATAGCTCGGCGAGGAACCGGGTTCGGTAACTGCCATCTACACCTGCTATGTGGACCTGCATATCATCGCGCGCGAACTCACGCATGACCTGCCGGCACGAGCCGCAGGGGGATCCGGCGTTCTCCGTGACGACGGCTATCTCCAGGATGCACTTCGCCCCGCTGCTGATGGCGCTGAAGATCGCGGTGCGTTCCGCGCACATCGTCAGCGGAAAGACGGCGTTTTCCACGTTGACGCCCGTGTAAATCTCCCCATCATCGGCGAGCACGGCAGCGGCTACCCGGTACCGGGAGTAGGGCGCGTGCGCATGGGCGTAAACGCTCTGTGCGGCTTCTATAAGGCGCGGTGCGGCACTCATAGCTCTTCCTGCGGATCGATCTCGACCTTGAGGGACCGCCGTAACCGCGCCGGGACACCGTAGACCAGCGTCTCGGGTTCCACATCACGCGTGACCACCGACCCCGCCCCGGTCTTGGCGCCTTTCCCAATACGCACGGGGGCAATCAGCAACGAATCCGAGCCGATAAAGACGTCGTCCTCGACAATGGTCCGGTGTTTGCGCTCTCCATCGAAGTTGCAGGTGATCGTGCCGGCGCCGACATTAACGTGCGCGCCCAACGTGGCGTCGCCCAGGTAGCTGAAATGGCCCATATGCCCGCCTGGCCCGAGCGTGGATTTCTTCATCTCGGCGAAGTTGCCGATGTGCGCGCCCGTGCAGACAAGCGACCCGGGACGCAGATGGCTGAAAGGGCCGATGTCGCTATCGTGTTCCATCTCCGAGCCCTCGATGACGGATGCCGTCACACGGCAGCGGTCGCCGATGGTCGAGTCCTCGATGATCGAGTTGGGTCCGATCACGCACGCGTCACCGATGACGGTCTTGCCGCGCAAGTGCGTATTGGGCAGGACGACGGTATCCGGTCCCACGACGACATCGGGTCCTATATAGGTGGCTTCCGGATGAACCACCGTCACCCCCTCGAGCATCCAGTGCCGGTTGATGCGCTCGCGTACGACTGCCAGGGCGTCGGTGAAGTCGACGCGGGTGTTGATGCCCATCACCTCGGTGGGATCGTCCACGATAAGGTCTGCAACCGTCAGCCCCTGGTCGGAGGCCAACTCAACCATATCGGTAAGATAGATCTCGCCTTTTTCAGCGCTGGGTTTCACCTGTGGAAGGTTGGTCCAGAGGAAGTCCGCATCGAAGACGTAGATGCCGGCGTTGAGTTCGCGGATAGCGAGCTGTTCGGGGGTCGCCTCCGGTTCCTCGACGATGCGCAGGACGTTGCCGGTGCTGTCGCGGAGCACGCGACCAAAGCCTTGCGACTCATCGCGGATGACGGTGAGCAGGGCGATGGCAGCGTCTCGCTGCTGCTGAATCTCGACCAGCCGCTGCAGTGTCTCCAGACGGAGCAGGGGCATATCTCCGTATAGGACGAGGACACGGTCGGTGGTGCCGCCTTCCAGCACCTTCTGGGCCTGCAGGGTGGCATGCCCGGTGCCCAGTCGACGCTCCTGGAAAACGAACTGCGCTCGTTCATCTGCCCAGGCGCGCAGGGGTGCATCCGTCTCCTCCCCCACGACGAGGATAGGCGGATTGGCTGACAGTCGCTCTGCCAGCTCCAGGGCATACGCGATCAGCGGTCGCTCACCGAAGTCGTGGAGAATCTTTGGGATACTGGACTTGAAGCGGGTGCTCTTTCCTGCTGCCAGGATGACGACGGTTAGGTTCATGGTCGATTCCTTTCCGGTCGCAGTTTTGGATTTGGTAGGTGGCATTATAGCACGCCGCCGCGACCAGACAAACATAGGGTTACGCGTGTGGGTTCCGGCATGGCGCAATGCCTATCAATACTGCTTCCACGGTATAGATTGATCCTTTAGTCAGACAGAACCGCCACCGGCGCTGATACCAGCTCCAGCTTACGGAATCGCCGGTTCCTCTTTACGCACTGACAGGGATCTGTGCCCTTCAGGCATGGGCTGAAGGCGTTGACATCATCGTGCATCTTGTTAGACTATTCTGTGCTGTCCAGTATGTCGTATTTTGGCGCGATGGAGAAGCCCTAGAATGGCACGATGGCGGCGTTTTGCTCTGGGTGTTGGTATAGGACTTGTCGCTTTGGGCGGCTTATTAGTGCTGCTTGCGCTGACCCGGCTGGGCAGGAGCACGCCGGCGACCGCACCAACGGCGTCGCTTACTGCGGCTACTCCGTTACCGCAGGATCAACCCGTGCCTACACCCGAGCCCTTGCTTCCTACCCGAACGCCCGATGCCGTGCGGACGCCGGCCACGACCGCGACATCCAGGAGCAGCGAACCGTCCGACGAAGGTGCTGCAGCTTCGAATCTGTCACCCCCCGATGCTACCGTGGGTCCATCCGTCACCCAGCCCGCAACGACTACGTCTCCTGTGACCGTCGTACCGGCAGCGGACCGGTTTCGTCTGGGTATCTCTCTGCCTTACGATGTTGAGCACACCACGGACTTGTCGCTGCTCAAGGTGGGCTGGACGATGGATTGGGACATGCATGCCACCGCACCGTTGGCGGGTGCTGAGCGCTTTGCACAGACCGTGCGGATGAAATATGGGGTCCTGAGCGAGACACCGGAGGAGATAATGGCGACCGCAGCCGCGAGTCCCGGATCGCTCTGGCTCATCGCCAATGAACCTGATGTGCGCTGGCAGGACAACGTCGAGCCTGTGACTTTTGCCCGGCTCTATCACGATGCCTATGCGGCGATTAAGGCCGGAGATCCGACGGCGATTGTCGCTGCGGGTGGGATTGGGCAAACGACGCCGTTGCGATTGCGCTATTTGGACCTGGCTCTTGAGGCATATCAGCGTGCCTACGGGCATGCCCTGCCCGCCGACGCGTGGCACATCCATAACTATATGCTGCGTGAAGAACGTGACAGCTGGGGTCTCGATATACCTCCGGGGCTTCCGGATCACACCGGCGCGCTTTACGAAATCGAGGATTCGGGTAACATCGAGTTGTTTCAAGAACAGATTGGCGTGTTCCGGCGATGGATGCTAGAGCGGGGGTATGGGGGCTTGCCGCTGATCATCTCCGAGTTTGGTATTGCGATGCCGTTCGACTATGGTTTCCCTCCCCAACGGATCATCGAATTTCTGCACGCGACAACGGCATATATGCTGACAGCATCGGACGTCACGTACGGTGACCCCTACGATGACTATCGCCTCGTCCAGATGTGGTGCTGGTTTAGCTTGTCATCTCGCGAATATCCGTCCGGCAATCTGGTCGACGCGGACACGGGTGAATGGACCGAACTGGGGCGGGCTTGGTTGGTGATGGTTGGAACTGAATAATACAGAGAATCAGAAGAAGAGCGGATTTCCGAAGCCGTCCTGGATCGTAGTGCTGCGCTGGGCACTCGGACTCGGGATCATGTCTCTCGCGGTCGCGATACTGATTCGCGGCTTGGACTGGGACGTGCTCGTAGCAGCCCTGAGAGAGGTGAGCTATGGGTGGATCGCGGTGGGCGCCGTGGCGATCGGTGCGACCGTCGTCACACGCGGTCTGCGTTGGCGCTTGCTGCTCTCCGAACGCACGGTGGGGTTTTGGCCCGCGGTTTCGGCTATCCTGGTCGGTCAGGTGGTGAGTATGGGGTTGCCGGTGGCACGCAGCGGTGATGTCGCGCGTGCCGTCTGGATTGGTCGGCGCGAGCATTCATCGGGCGTGGTGCATGCCATCGGCAGTATTGTGGTTGAGAAGGTCTACGATCTACTCGCGCTCTGTGCAACGGGCCTCATCCTTGTTATGATCATCCCCTTGCCTGTATGGTTTGTTCAGTCGACGTGGGGTTTGTTCACGATTGTGGTCGCCGGGGTGGGGGTCTTGTATTTCGGTCTCCACTGGCAAGAGCCCTTGCTTGGCTTCATCGATCGTATTCTGGCGCGATTTCCCGAGCAACTTGGGCTTCTGGTGAATACGCAACTCGGGCGGTTGATGGAAGCACTCAACACGACGCGACAGGCGCGCGCCTCGATCGGCGCCGGCCTGTGGACAGTCGCGACGTGGCTTCTCGGCGGCGTCGCTAACTGGCTTGTGATGCGGGCATTTGGCGTCGCGTCGATGCCCGCTGCGGTCTTCCTGCTCGTCACCCTTATGCTGGGCAGCTCGGCTGTACCGATTCCGGGGCGTGTGGGTGTCTTCGAGGGGATCGCGGTCGTGAGCCTGGCGCAGTTTGATGTGGAACCGGGGCTTGCCCTGGCGATAGGGCTCGTGTTGCATCTCGTCGTCATGGGGCCTCCCCTGGTTCTGGCAGCGCTCCTCGCCGGTGGGCATGCGTTGGGGTGGTTGCCCGTCCAGGTCAGTGCTGACGAGGCGGCTCTCCAGCGGGCCACAGATCGATCGGGCTGAGGAAGATCGTGAGCGGCAGCGTGGTGCAAGGATGCGGCTGGCTTTCCTTCGTGCTGGCGTCCCATTGGCGGATGTGGCGTTGCCTCGAAGTCCCCTCTTTTTCCCATAGCCGGACCTGAAGATGCCGGCTCCGACGAAGATGCATGGTCTCTCCGTTTTGGCCCGTCTCTTGCCCTTTTTCTGTAGCGGCACGCTCGCGCTCGTTGTCTATGTCTCTACGATGGCACCGTCTCTGGTATGGGCGCATATGGGCAGCGATGGGGGAAACCTGGTCACCTCTGCGGTCACGGGGCGTGTCTCTCACCCCCCTGGTTCGCCGGTGTATCATCTGCTTGCCCGCGCGAGCGTTCTATTGCTTTCAGGAGACCCAGCTCGATTGCTCAACGTGTTCTCCGCGGTAATGGCAGCGGCTGCCGTCGCCCTGTTCGCTGCTGCGCTGCGCCGGAGAGGGTATGCGTGGCCGATCGCGAGCTCCGCAGCCCTGACGCTCGCCTTCGCCCCCTGGGTATGGTCACAGGCGGTCATCACTGAGGTCTACACGACCGGCCTTTTCTTTGCGGTGCTCGCCCTCTATCTCGCCGAAGTCCGCTTCCGCAAGCGCTGGGTGGGCGACGGCCTCTCCGGGTTGGCGCTCGGGTTGGCCGTTTCAGTCCATCTGACGATCGGGTCTCTGGCGCTCTTTCTCTGGATCGACCGCAAAGTTGCGTGGAGAGCGGCGCTATCCGGGCTGGCGCTTGGCTTGGTTCCCTATCTGCTTCTACCCCTGTTCGGTCCCTGGCCCCAGCCATGGGGCGATCTGCGGTCTGTGAGTGGCTGGTGGGAGTTTGTTTCGGCCCGCATGTACTGGGGCAATGCCTTCGGCCTCCCTTGGGCCTCCTGGCCTCACCGTCTGTTGGCGTGGCTCGTGCTGCTGACCCGGCAGTTCACATCGGTGGGAATGGCGCTGGCGCTCGCCGGTCTGGTCACGCTCTGGCGGCAGAGCCGTTGGCGCGCCGTCGCGGTCGTCGCGGCGTGGCTCCCCGTCACTTTCTATGCAGTAGGGTATAATTCGGCTGATTCGTGGGTCTATCTGTTGGCATTCCTGCCACTTCTGGCGCTGATTCTTGCCGAGGGGCTGCGCTGGATCAGCGAGCGCGGGATTCCCTCGTGGCTCGCGCTGGGACTGCCGTTGGTGCTGGTTCTGCTCAATTGGGCGTCGATTGACCTACACGACGACCGGGAGGCTGGGATGTGGTTGGAACGCACCTTGAGCCAGGTGCCGGCGAACGCGCTGGTATTAACTCACGCCGACCGGCACACCTTCGCGCTATGGTATGCGACCGACGCCGTCGGGATGCGGCAGGATCTTCTGGTCATTGACGCGCGCTTGTGGGGATATGAACCCTATGTCGGCTCTATCGCCGCACGAATCGGAGTTGATAATCCGGAACTTGAAGAGTTAGGTCGCGAGCGGCCTGTCTGTGAGATTCGCCAGGAAGGGGAACTGATTTGCCCATAACGCGTGAGAGGTCGGGCCAGGCGTCGTCAAACCACGAGGCGATCGTGCGCCGGTTGGTCCCCGGCCTATTGGCCGCTGTTGTTTTGCTCACTATATTCTGGGCTGCCCGTACGGTTCTGGCAGGAGCACGTCTTGTTCGCAGTGCTCGGGCGGCCCAGGAACTGCTGACTGTAGGCCCGCGTGAGCTTGACCCTGATGTCGTAGGGTCACTGCTCCGAGACGCACGGCGCGACACCTTGACACTGAAGCGGAGTGTCGGCTGGCTCGCCCCTCTGGGTCCTCGCTTGACGTGGCTTCCGCAGATTGGGCCGGTGCTCGGTGAGGCCCCTGTCCTGCTTGACCTGGGGGACGCCCTAACCGAGCTCGGCGATTTGCTGTGGGAGGCTGCCGCCCCTGCTATGGTGTCCTACCAACAAGGTGCCTCTGTGCCATCCCTCTTACCCGACCTGGTTGGCAATGTCTCCCGGGAATCAGCCACGATGCTGTCCCTGGCTGAGCGAGCCGGGCACGCCTATGCCGGGCTTAATGTGGCAGCCCTGCCCTACCGCTTCCGGGACCCCGTCGAGCAGTTAGATGCGCTTCTGCCTCTGCTTAAGACCGGGCTTGAGTTTGCCGATGGTGCGCCCGGGTTGCTGGGCCTGGACAGACCGCGTACGTATCTGGTCTTGGCTTTGAACGAGAGCGAACTGCGTCCGGGCGGAGGATTCATCTCCAGCGTCGCCGAAGTTCGGATATCCAATGGCGACGTGACGTCGATGGTGTTTCGAGACAGCTATGCCGTGGATGACTTCACTCTACCTTATCCGGACCCTCCCGATCCGCTGCGCCGGTTGATGGGCTTGGACCTATGGGTGTTCCGTGATAGCAATTGGTCACCGGACTTCCCCATCGCCGCGCAACAAGTTATCGAGCTCTATCGGCCCGGCTATGAGTTGGAGATCGACGGCGTGATCGGTCTGGATCAGCGCGCACTTAGCCAATTGGTCGGTGTCCTGGAGCCGCTTAACGTCCCGGGAGAGGCGGAGGCTGTGACAGGTGACACGGTACTCGCCTATATGTATGCTGCCTGGGATCCTGGAGATGCGGTCCTGGATGAAGCCTGGTGGCTGCAGCGCAAGGACTTTGTGGGGGAGCTCGCCGGGGTGGCGATGGAGAAGGTGACCTCCGGTGACGTGGATTACCTGCGGCTGGCCGATGTAGTCGTGGCGCTGCTAGAAGAGCGGCATCTGCAGATCTACGTGAAGGACGAAGCAACGTCGCGCTTGTTGGCGGCGAAGGGGTGGGACGGTGGGCTGCCGCCGCGCACCGGAGAGGGTGACTTCCTGGCAGTGGTAGAGGCGAATGTCGGCTACAACAAGGCGAGTGCCCACGTCAGCCGGCGCCTGCGATATGAAGTCGACCTGAGCGGTTCCATACCGGTCGGTGCTGTAGAGCTGCGGTATGAAAATCACAATCCGGCTTCGCAACCTTGCGATGCGAGGGTCCGCTATGACGCTCGCTATCAAGACATGATGGATCGCTGTTACTGGGCTTATGTGAGGTTGTACGTCCCCGAAGACAGTACGCTAGACGCCGCGAGCCGCCATCCGATCCCACCGGAACTCCTGGTAAGCCGGCAACCCTGGCCGGGCGAAGCCCAGATAGAGCTCATCGAGAGATACACGGTCTTCTCACAAGCTTTCCTGCTTCCGCGAGCTGAGGTCGAGGTTCTGACGTTCGCCTATACGTTGCCGCCCACCGTAGTGGTGTCGCAGCCTTCGGGCGTGCGGACTTACCGGCTGGTCATTCATAAGCAGGCCGGCTGGGGTGAGCTGCAGGTTGAGGTCGGCTTGCGCCTTCCGGAGAGTGCGGTAGTATTGAATGCTGATCCCCAGCCCAGGCTGTGGGACGATCGTCTGCTCACCTATGAGATGGTCTCGAGGACAGATATTGAGATTGTTCTCGAGTACCAACTGCCGGAGGGATAAGACTGGTGATCAAGAACAGACTAACGTTGCTAGGTGCGTTGTTGCTCTGCCTGCTCTTGTGGGGTGTTTCAACGCTGCCGGTAGCTTGGGCGATGCCGGAACAGAGTGGCTTGCTGCAACAAACAGTTCCGACACGTACACCTCCGCCCCCACCAACTCAGGAACCTCCGCCTCCAGCCCCGCCTACTGACGCCCCGCCCCCACCTCCGAACGATACACCGGTGGCGCTAACGCCTACGGCCACGCTACCGTCTACGACGCCGAGCGTTGCAGCTACAGCTACAAGCACTGCAGGCCCGACATCGGCCCTTACGGCCACTCCCGGAACCCCTAGCACTGCGACAGCCGTCGCGACCGCTACGACGAGTGCTATCACGGAGTCAGGGGGCGCATCGAGTCCAGGTTTGTCAGATGCAGCAACGGCGACACCTGGTCCAACTACTACGATCACCCCAGCTCCGATGGCGTCGACAGATCCTTCAGATGAGCCCGCGGCGACGATAGTTGTGGAACCTGAGCCGGCTCCGGCTTCTATCGATGTGGAGCCCCGAGAGACCTCTTGGCTGCTGATCGGCGGACTCGGATTTGCCTTGCTCGTGGCGGGCTTCGTGATTCTGTATCTAGGTCGCAAGTAGGGTTTGTACATTGTGACCGAGTCCACTCAATATAAACCGACTTTCACCCAATTAGGAGCGGAAGATGAAACGCAAGTTACTACGTGGTATCCTGATGGCGATCTCCGCGGTACTGGTTATGGTGGGTATTTCGGCCGCAGCTACGACTCCTGAAGGCTGGGGCAATCCTGTCGACCCTAATCTGGTCCGACCTCAAGCGCCTCAAGCTTGGGACCGTCCTCTCGCCGAGCTGATGGCAGCCGAAGCCGTATACCCCTCGATGGCTGACGCAAATCCGCTGGCGCCAAACTGCCGGATTGGTATCAACGCGTGGGGAAGTCAACTGCGGGACTTCAATCTGGTTGAGAACTTCGGGACTGGCGTGTATTTTAACTACATCGCCTCAGCCACTCCCAACGCGATGGCAGGGGCCGAACACATAGGGTTGGTTATGGTGGAACAGCTTCGCCCCGGTGAACCGGTGAAGCCTATTGACGAACCTCGAATCTGCGATGGCACCTACACAGAGTATGTATTCCGCCCGCCCCTCCAAGATGGGCCT
>SLDA01000471.1 GCA_007125545.1 Thermoflexales bacterium
ATGGGCGTGCAAGCCAGTGAGAGCAACAGGAAGGCGACCGCCAGCCTGCCCGTGCGAATCGTGACTTCTTTTGCCGGATCGATGAAGAAGCGTCCAGCGGCCAAGTCCCACGCCAGTATGGTCAGCAGGCTCAGCGCGAGGAGGTTCGCCAGGAGGCGGACGGCATACTTACGAAGCCAACGACGTCGAGACTCTCCCCGGGTCCTTTCCAGCATCAGAAATACCAGCTGCGACTGTCAAGATTATCATACAGATCTGCCACTTCGTCGGCATAGCCGTTCAGAAAAAGCGTCTCCCTGCGACGGTTCTCGCCTATCACGCGCTCAGTCGCCTGCGACCAACGCGCATGCGGCACCTCCGGATTTACGTTAGACCAAAACCCGTACTCGCCGCCCCCGGCCTCCATCCAAAAGGTCTCCGGTTGGTGCTCGACAAGCTCGATTTTGACAATGGACTTGAGGCTCTTCACGCCATACTTCCACGGGACGACAAGGCGCACCGGAGCGCCATTCTGCGGCGGGAGGGTCTGACCATAGACCCCGGTTGCGAGCAGGGTCAGGTCGTGCATCGCCTCGTCGAGCCGCAGGCCCTCCACGTAGGGCCACGGGAAATTCTGGCGCAGCCCCGGCATATGCTCCTCATCCATCGCCGTTTCAAAGCGCACGTACCGCGCCTGTGAGGTCGGCTCCACCGCCTCAAGCAGCCGGGCCAGCGGGAAGCCATCCCAGGGAATGACCATAGACCAGCCTTCCACGCACCGCATCCGGTAGATCCGCTCCTCGACTTCGAAGGCGCGCAAAGCGTCCAGATCAAACAGACGCGGCTTGTTCACCAGACCTGTCACCCACACCTGCCATGGGGAGGTTACAAAGCCCGCAGCAACGTTAGCAACATCCTGTTTCTGCAGGGAAAACTCATAGAAGTTATTGTAGCCCACTACGGACTCATAGGGTGTGAGCGGATGGCCCAACTCATCGGTCCGGATCTCCGGCGGCGTAGGTTCAGGGGCCAACGAGGGGGTTGTACCCGGCGCTCCCGCAGGTTGCTCAGGTAGCTCCGATGGGGAACCGCTACGCGGTCCGCCGCATGCGGCGAGCAGGACGGTGCCCGCCATTAACTTCGCGGCACCCTTCATAAAGCGCCGCCGCGACCAATACATATGCTCGGGGGTAATCTCGGACGAGCGTATCTTAATCATCTTCACCAACCTCCAACGCTATTGACCGCTTAAGCGACAAGAGACGCGTGTACGGGCGGCCCACGGATTGCGTGCAGCTGTCTCCACATATAGACTCGGTGGTCGCCTGCGTTCTTACGCCGCGGGGCGAATCTACGAGCCCTTCCAAGTGGGATCCCACTACATTCTAGCACAAGCTGCTCTTGTATGGGTACGCAGTTGCCCTACAATAGGCTAAAGAAGATGCCATATAGCGCAGCCCGCGTCCCGGCACGGGCGCCGCAGGCAAGTGCATTGTCGGCTTCAGTCTAGTTTCGAGGCCGGCACGCAGTGTGGCGGTGTGTTGGACGATGAAAGCAAGCAGCGAACAGGAGAACGCAGCGCTCTCCGACCGAAACGTGAATGCAACTAAGGGAGCTACTAAAAGCATGGATACCGTACAATTTGGCAACGTAGACATTAGCAGGCTGATACTAGGGGGCAACCCGTTCAGCGGGTTCTCGCATCTGACCCCCGAGCTGGATCGCGAGATGCGCACATGGTATACCACGGCGCGCATCAAGGAAACGATGCGTCAGGCAGAGGATCTCGGAATCACGACCTTCTTGGGCCGTGCCGACGCGCATATTCGCCGCACTCTGATGGAATACTGGGATGAGGGTGGGACGATCAGATGGCTGGCGCAGACTGCGCCGGAGTTCGCAAGCCTCGCAGGCAACGTCTCACAGGCCATCGGCACCGGCGCGGCTGCCGTCTATCTCCACGGCGGACAGATGGATTTTCTGGTAGCGCAGAATCAGCTTGATACCATCAAGACTTTCGTCCAGCAGGTGAAGGACGCCGGGGTTCCCGTGGGCGTTGCGGGTCACAACCACAAGGTCCACATCTGGGCCAACGAAAACCTCGATCTCGATTTCCATATGTGTTCTTACTACAATCCCACACCGCGGGACAAGAACGCGGAGCACGTTCACGGCGCGAGAGAGGTCTTCGACGACGACCACCGCGCCGTGATGGTGGCGACGATCCGAGAGCTGCGCGCACCTGCCATCCATTACAAGATTTTCGCTGCCGGACGCAAGGAGCCGGGGGAAGCGTTTGCCTTCGTGTCCCAACACCTACGTCCCCAGGACGCCGTCTGTATCGGTATCTTTGCACGTGATAAACCGGATATGCTGGCGGAGGATGTACGTTTGTTTGAGGAGTCCTTAAAGGGCTGAGAAACCAGGTTCAGTTCGGCATATTGTATCCTCGCTACCAGGCTCCCACAGATTGCCAACGTAGACGTAATGGAGCCCCGCCATCATACCAATCTCCCGCGCCTGGTGCAGCGTGGCGACCGGGGTAGGCCCTCGGTCGGTGAACTGATAG
>SLDA01000184.1 GCA_007125545.1 Thermoflexales bacterium
CGCAGAGGGCATAACTGTTATAATGACCGGAGTCAACTATGACCAGGGTCAGATACGATGGAGAATGACAATGCGGAAGGTTCTTATATGGGCACTCATCCTTGTGATAATCGCCGGTGGTGTGGGAGCGGTGTTCTGGGCACGCCGAACGCGTTCGGCACAGCCTATCGGTGATGTGCTGCGGACCGGAAAGGTGCTCCGCGGCGACTTGCAGCTCACCGCACCGGCTAGCGGCATGCTGTCTGTCAGCGAGCGCACAGAACTTCTTGTTCCGGCGCCCGGCCGCATAACGGCGGTGGAGGTGGAACCGAATACCCGTGTCGAGAACGGCGAGATTCTGGCCCGGATCGACACGTCATCCATAGAGCGCAGCATCCAGCAAGCCGAGATCGCGCTGGTCCAGGCCGAGCTAGCCCTGGAGACAGCGCAACAAACCACAGATGAAGAAGAGATCCGGCTCGCGCAGATCTCGCTCAATAGCGCAGCCCAGGCCCTGGAGGTCGCACGCATAGGCAGGGAAACGGCGCGGGTGGACAGTGAGGCGCTGGTTGTCCAGGCACAACGCCAACGGGAGCAGGCCTTCCGCCTGTATCGCGATGCCACCGGCACCGATCAAGAAGAAAGACTGCGGACAGCGCACCAGGACGCCGAAGCAGAGGAGCGCATCGCCCGTATCAACGCCACGGTATTCACAGAGCAGGCAGCGAGCCAATACGAAACAGCGCTGGCTCGTTACCGGCAGGCGGAGCGCAACCTGGAACGGCTTCGAGAGGAGCCCAACCAGGAGCAGATACGTCAACGTGAGTTGCAGGTCGAACAAGCCCAACTCCGGCTCGAACAGGCGGAGCGCAGCCTCAAAGATAGCACATTGACGGCGCCTCATGCCGGCGTAGTCGCCGCCGCCTATGTTGAAGCAGGTACTTATCAACGCGCCGGTTCCCGCGCCTTCACCCTGATCGATGACGCCGAGTACTACGTGGAAGTGACCATCGACGAGATCGATATTGGTGTGATCCAGCGAGGGCAGCGTGCCGAGGTCGTGCTGGACGCCTACCCACGAATATCATTGACAGGAACGGTCGAGCGCATTGCACCGGGCTCCACAAGCCTGGGCGGCTTGGTTGCATATTCGGTCCGCCTCAGGATAGACCCGATCGATGAAGTGCGTCTATTGGACGGTATGACCGCCACCGTCAACATTGAGACAGAGCTTATCGAGGACGTCCTGTTAATCCCCAACTGGGCGATACGGATCGATCAGTCAGCCGGCCAAGCGTACACCTACCGTCTCGTGCTGGGACTGCCTGAGCGGACGATGCTTGAGCTGGGACGTCGTAGTGACACGCATTCAGAGGTCCTCTCCGGGCTGTCGGAGGGGGACGACATTGCGCTCGTCACCGAGCAACGCGGGTTTCCCGGACCGGGAGGCCGTTTCTTCGGCAATTGAGCCGAGGAGACCACAAGAAAGACCGGAGAAAGGCGAAGACAATGGCTATCTCAATGCACTTATGGAGCGAAGCAGAGGCTCATCGATGAAAAAAGCACTTACATGGATGATTGTCGTCGCACTCGTCGGCGGCGCGGTCGGCGGTATCATCTGGTTCCTCAGCCAAGACGGGGACCAGGGGTCCGAGCCTGATGTCTTGCGCAGCGGTGAGGTTATCCGGGACGATCTGGAGATCACGGTGGCTGCAAGCGGTAGCGTTGTGATGAAGCGCAGCGCCGACCTGAACTTCGAGGCGCCTGGCGTCGTCAGCTCGGTCAGTGTCGAAGTTGGCGATAGCGTGATGCGAGGTCAGGAACTCGCCCGCCTCGATGATACGGCCCTGCGCGACACAATACGGCGCGTCGAACTCGAGCTCGCACAAGCGGAACTCAATCTTGACATGCTGCTGAAGCCGGTGGATCAACGGGAAATCGAAGTGGCGCGACTCGCCATCCGCGAAGCAACGATGGCGATGGCCGTAGCGCGCAGCAGCGAAGAACTGGCGGAGGCACGTGCGGCACAGGATCAGGCCCGCGCGCAGCGTCTTGAAGCCGACACACGTGAGGCCTATGAAAGCTACGTGGATGCGCTGGACGAGGCCGGGCTGCCTCAGGCCTTCGCCGCCGGCATCACCGCCGCTTATATGGAGGCTCAGGGCAACGTGGGGATCACACAAGTGAGGAGTGAACACGCGATTCAGCAAGCGCGTAGCCAATGGCTCTCCGCTTACGAACGTTACGAATCCGCCCAGAACCAAGTTGAGCAACTGAGAGCCGGAGCGGACGAGGACCAGATCCGCAATGCCAACCTTCAGATCGACCAGGTGCGGCTCAATTTGGAGCGGGCCCAAGCCGACCTGAACTCGACGATACTGATCGCCCCCTTCGACGGCGTCATCTCGGCGGTCAACGTGCGAGCCGACACCCCTGCGCCGACCGGACTGCCCGCCTTCACCCTGATCGATGATAGCACGCTCTACGTAGAGGTGACCGTGGACGAGATTGATATCGGGCGGATCCAAGAAGGGCAGAGGGCAATCCTGACCCTCGATGCTTTCCCACAGACGAATGTGGAGGGCATCGTAGATCGGTTGGCTCTGCTCCCTGAGTCACTGGGAGGCGTTGTCGTCTACCCCGTTCGAGTCAGGATTACCGACGTTGCGGATACCCAGCCCCGGGATGGCATGACCGCGAGTGCGACCCTCACTACAGGTGCGCTCGAAGACGTGCTCCTGATTCCCAACTGGGCCGTCCGCACGGATGCAACCTTGGACGAGATCTACACTTACTGCTATTGCGGCGAGGAGGGGCAGCTGCAACAAGTGCCCATTGAGGTCGGCACCCGCGGCGATACGTGGACGGAGCTCCTGTCGGGTCTCGAAGAGGGATCGCGTGTTGCATTGGTCGTGGAGACGCGCAGCCTCCTGGATTTGGACTTCCAGGGCCCTCCCTCATCAGGACGACCATAGTCCGGAAGGCGACAAGGTGAGAGACGTATGGATATAGAAGAGACCGTCATCTGGATTGATGACCTGCACAAGATCTACAAGATGGGCGAAAATGAAGTTCACGCTCTGCGGGGCGTGTCGCTAACCGTGCGGAGCGGTGAAATTATCGCTATCATGGGACCTTCCGGTTCCGGAAAATCGACGTTGATGAACATTCTCGGCTGCCTGGATCAGCCTACCTGGGGTCTCTACGCTCTCGACGGCAAGGATGTAAGCAAGATGACGGATGATGCCCTGGCGGTCGTAAGGAACAAGAAGGTCGGTTTCGTCTTTCAGAGCTTCAACCTCCTGGCACGTACATCAGCACTTGACAATGTGATGCTACCCCTCGTGTACGCGGGGTCTTCGGCACGTGAGCGGCGCTCACGAGCCACGGAAGTCCTGGAGTCGGTGGGCTTGGGCGATCGGCTCGATCATACACCCAACGAGCTCTCCGGAGGACAGCAGCAGCGCGTCGCCATCGCGCGGGCACTGGTCAACCGGCCCGCGATTATTCTGGCCGACGAACCGACCGGCAACCTCGACAGCAAGTCAGGACGGGAGGTCATGGCGATCCTTCAGCGGCTCAACCGTGAGATCGGCATCACGGTCATACTCGTGACGCACGATCCACACATCAGCAACTACGCGCAGCGTGCCATACACCTTTTTGACGGCAAAATCCTCAAAGAGGAGATCATCGAGGAGCCCATTCAGGCCGGGGCCCTGCTCGAAACCGAGGAGGTCGCAGCGTGAAACAGCTTGAGGGAATCCGCCTGGCACTCCGTGCACTGACAACGAACAAGCTGCGCTCAGCCCTGACCATGCTGGGGATTATCATCGGCGTGGGAGCGGTGATTACGCTGATGTCGGTGGGAGAAGGCGTGCAGGTATATATCACACAGCAGTTCGAGACGATTGGCACCAATCTTCTCATCATTATGCCCGGATCCTTCCAGCACGAACTTGATCGCCCGGCATTTCTGACGGTGAGAGACGCCGAGGCGCTGAACAATCCCATCGAGGCGCCCGACATCCTGAGGGTGGCACCCTTGACCCAGGGAAATGCCCAGATCACGACGCCGGGCAGAGAGCGACGTGTCGAGGTGAACGGGGTGACACCCGAATACGCGCCGGTCCGAAACTGGGAGGTTGCCATCGGTCAGTTCATCACGCAAACTGATGAGCAGGGACGGGGACGCGTCGCCGTGATCGGCAGCGATACCGCCTCTTACTTCTTTGAAGACAACCCCAACCCGATCGGCGAGATCATCCGCGTCAACGGCAATCCCTTCCGGGTGGTCGGCGTGCTCGAGGAAAAGGGGGGCGGAGGTTTCCAAAATGAGGACGATGTTGTGATGATCCCGCTATCGACCGCCCTCAGCCGCATCTTTCCGCGACGCACCAACCGGGGAGAGCCGCGGCTCTCGTACATCTATGTGCAAGCCATCTCGGAGGAGCGTATGGATGCCGCGATTGTGGAGATCTCCCAAATCCTCCGCCAGCAGCACCGTATAGGGCCAGGGCAGCCCGATGACTTCACAGTAATCAGCCAGACCGACATCATCGGCATCTTTCAACAGATCACGGGCGTGCTGACCGTTTTCCTGGGCGCCATCGCCGGCATCAGCCTGCTCGTCGGCGGTATCGGCATTATGAACATCATGCTCGTATCCGTCACCGAGCGCACGCGCGAGATCGGCCTGCGCAAGGCGGTGGGCGCGCGCAAGCGAGATATCCTGGGGCAGTTTCTCACCGAGGCCATTATGCTCTCGACTCTCGGGGGCGGGTTTGGGATCGCCCTGGGCGCGGCAGGGGCCCTAGCCATCTCCTACTTCCTCCGTGATGATGGCTTCAGCGCCGTCATCACGATCAGCGCCATCCTGCTGGCGACGCTCTTCTCGGCTGCGGTGGGCCTCTTCTTTGGTATTTATCCCGCACAGAGAGCAGCGGGGCTTAATCCTATCGATGCCTTGCGTTACGAGTGAGGACTGCGGAATCCCGATATTGACCCAAGATCCCAAAACGGTATACTGAAGTCGGTTTGGTGCGTCGACTGGCCCGCATCGGGCCAGGTCTACGGCTTGGCCTGGGAAGCGGGAGGATTGTCAAGGGTAGGTTTGATAATGTCAGAGCACATTACCGAAAAAACAAGCATCCTTCCCTATCGTGAGGACATCTTTGCCGGTAGGACCGAATTCCGAGTCTCCGAGCATGCCCTGCGAGAGGCACATAAAGAAGGCATCAGAGCCAAGGATATCGTCTACACCATCTTCACCGGTGAAGTGGTCGAGCGCTATCCGGACCGGCGGCGAGTGCTGATTTCATCTCCCTTCCGCAACACTGATCTTCACCTGCACGTGGTGTGCGACTACAGCGACTATCACGAGTTGGTTGCGGTGACGGTCTATATCCCGACACGTTCGGAGTGGGCGAGCCCGCGACAGCGACGGCGGTGGGTGAAAGGCGACCTCTGAGGCATCGCCCGGTAAGCCCGCCTACTAGATCATTCCCGAGAGAAGCTCCAGCAGATCCTGCATCTGGGTTATGCCGAGTTCCCTCGTCAGAAAGGTCGCAGCCGCAGCCAGCCCGATGATCAGCACAAGGCAGCCCAGCCCGGCGGACATGCAGCCGCTTACAACTCTACGAACGAGATGCATCACCGCCAGCCCTGCGGTGATGGCCACCAACACGCCCGCCAACGCCATACCCCATTGCATCACATCGAGACCCATGACGCGTTCTCCTGAGATTTGACCCGAGAAACCTGCTTGCGTATCAGACTCCGGAAACAGAAAGCGCCCTGCCGGTGAAAAAGGCAAGGCACTTGTTAACTGTGGCGAGGATTGGATTCGAACCAACAACCAAGGGCTTATGAGTCCCCTGCTCTGCCATTGAGCTACCTCGCCGGATGAGTAGCGGGGGGTGGATTCGAACCACCGACCTCCAGGTTATGAGCCTGGCGAGCTGCCACTGCTCCACCCCGCATCGTGAGTCGTATTATACCCGGGTTGGGTCGTCGCGTCAAGAGCAAGTCAGGCAGACGAGTGATTGATCAGGTGCGAGACGGCAATACGATGCGGGCGGATGCGTTAGCGCATCGCTACCTGAATCACCTGGACAACAACGCCCGACGCCGTCAAGCTTTACCTTGACCTGAGCCACGAAATGGCCCACCGATAGGAGCGCAGGCAGAGCGGCGCCAGTCAAGGACACTCCATTGACCGGTACGGGTGATTGCAGCGCCCACAAGCTGGACAGCTGGCGCTACATTTTGCGCACTTGCCCTTTAGCGCAAGCCGTCTTGCTTGCATCGGGGTGCCTGACAGGGAGCCTCCAAATGCGCCGAACGCAGCCGCGCGGCTAGGCCGGTGCCGGCGCCGGTTCCTCTGACTCCACGAGAGCCTCCACCGGTCCGATGACGCGCGCGATCTCATCTCCGCTGATGACCTCATGTTCGAGTAGGATTTCGGCCAGCTTGTGCAGCCCGTCGATCCTGCTCTCAAGCAATGCAAGCGCCTGATCTTGTGCAGCGTCCAACACCTTGCGGGTCTCCTGATCAACGAGCCGCGCGGTATCCGGACTGAGATCCTGACGTAACCCGTTCATCTGTCCCAGATAGCCGGTTCCTGCTGGATTGGCGTAGCGGACAGGCCCCAGCACTTCGCTCATCCCGAACTCCGTCACCATGCGGCGCGCCATATCGCTGGCGCGCTCCAGGTCGTTCGAGGCACCGGTGGACGTGTCGTTGAAGACGAGAAGTTCCGCTCCGCGACCGCCAAGCATCACGGCAAGGTGCTCCTCGAGTTCCTGCTTGCTCAGGAGGTATGTGTCCTCGTCGGGCATCTGGAGTGTATAGCCCAGCGCGCCCTTTGCCGTGGGCACAATACTCACCTTGTGCACCGGATCTGTGTCAGGCTGGAGGTAGGCAACCAGCGCATGGCCGGCCTCGTGATAGGCAACGCGCCGTTTGACCTCCGGCTTGAGTCGCATTCGTCGCTGAAGCCCCGCGACAATCCGCTCGATCGCCAGGTCGAAGTCCATCATCGTGACGCTGTCGTGATCGTGGCGGACGGCCAATAGGGCCGCCTCATTGACGATGTTGGCGAGGTCCGCCCCGGAAAAGCCGGCAGTCATACGCGCGATACGGTTCAGGTCGGCGTCGGGAGCGAGCTTCACTTTCTGAGCGTGGATGGCCAGAATCTGGCGGCGGCCCTGCTCCGTGGGCAACCCCACCTGGATCTGCCGGTCGAACCGTCCGGCGCGCAGGAGCGCCTTGTCCAGGATCTCAGGCCTGTTCGTCGCCGCCATAATGACGACACCGATGTTTGGCGCGAACCCATCCATCTCCGAGAGGAGCTGGTTTAAGGTTTGCTCGCGCTCATCATTCGACCCCAGGGAGCCTGCCGTCGCGCGTGACTGGCCCAGAGCGTCGATCTCATCGATGAACACAATGCAGGGCGCCTTCGCCTTTGCCTGCTCGAAGAGGTCCCGCACGCGTGCCGCACCCACACCGACAAACATCTCCACGAAGTCCGAACCGCTGATGGAGAAGAAAGGCACATTAGCCTCTCCGGCGGTCGCCTTGGCGAGCAGGGTCTTGCCCGTACCCGGCGGGCCGACAAGCAGCACGCCCTTGGGGAGTTTGGCCCCCAGCCGCGTGAAACGCTCCGGATCCGTGAGAAAGTCGATGATCTCCTTCAGCTCGACACTGGCCTCGTCGGCGCCACCCACATCACGAAACCCGATACCCGTTCGCTCTCCCTCAATCTCCTTCGCGCGGCTCTTGCTGATGGACATCACGCCTGCGCCGGCTTGTCCCATGCGGCGCAGTCCGATGTACCCGATTAGGGCCAGCGGCAGGAGCGGGATAACCCAGCCGAGCAGCAGCGGGAAGAGTGCATTGGGTGGCGCCTCTCCAGAGAAGGACACGCCGGCATCAACCAGTCGTTCGATCAGATCCGGATCGTCGACTCGCACGACGTTATAGACCCGGCCCTGGCCCCCCTCCATCTCCGGAAGAAGCTCGTAGAGCAGCCGGTCCTGCGTGACCTGAACTTCGGCGACTTCGCCCGCCTCCAGTTTGGCCAGGAACTCGCTGTAAGGCACCTCACTCCAACGGATCACCATGGGGCGATAGATGAGAGACTGGAAGACCCAGGCCATGATCAAAGCGATCAAGAGATAAATCACCGAGAACTGCATTTGTTTCTTTTGTCGTTTATCCATAGCACCTCCAATCACTTGAGCAGTCGAGCACGCGGCGCTCGAGTCGACTCGAAAAACGGTTAATCCAGTTGAAAATTATACCGCAAATTCGGTTGGGGGCCGCACCGCCTACGCGTCGCAAGCAGGATAGTTACCTGGCGCTGAGGGCGAAGATGGGATTTCCGGAGGCGGCGAGAGGCCGGGCAAGCTGTCCAGCTTGCCCTACTTTGGCGGAGCGGGCTTGGTGGTGCTTGGGTGGTGACGATCATAGTCCTCCTCTTGTGGGTGGTCCTCGGAGGCACGCCCGGTGCCGATGACGCCCATTGCCGGGCGAGCGGTTTACGTTACAATTCGGGCATCATCACAGTGTCAGCCTTGTACGGTGAAAATGGTGGAACAGATCGAACCCCTGCAGACGCTCGAGGGCGCGCTTGAGCGCCTGACCTACCAGAATGAGGAGAATGGCTTCACGGTGGCCCGCCTCGTTCCGAAGGGTAAGAGCTATGAAGTGACGGTGACCGGAGCGTTGAGCGGCGTTAGTGTCGGGGAAACGCTCCAGTTGCGCGGCACCTGGACCACCCATCAGCGCTACGGACGCCAGTTCGAGATCAAGTCGTATACGGTGAAGCTGCCGGCAACGGTCGAGGGCATCCGCAAGTACCTGGGCAGTGGGATGATCCGCGGTGTGGGGCCTGTCACGGCGAGCCGGATCGTCGATCACTTCGGAATGGACACCCTGGAGGTGATCGAGACAGACGTGGGGCGCCTGCAGGAGATTCCGGGCGTGGGTCAGAAGCGGGCCGACCTGATCGCGCAGGCGTGGGAGGAGCAGAAGCAGATCAAGGAGATTATGCTCTTCCTGCAGAGCCAGGGGATCAGCACGGGCCTCGCCGTGAAGATCTTCAAGCAGTATGGCGATAACGCCATCCAGATGGTCAAGACAGCGCCCTATCAACTCGCGCGCGACATCTACGGGATCGGCTTTCTGACCGCGGACAAGATCGCGCAGCAGATGGGGATCGCCCTGGATGCACCCGAGCGAATCCAGGCCGGCGTGCGCTACGCACTCAGTGCCTTCAGCGATGACGGCCACTGCTATGGAGCACGCGCGGCGCTGATTGGCGCTGCCGCAGAGCTGTTGCAGCTCCCCGCCCCGGTCTGCGAGGCCCAGCTCGATGCGCTCATTGAGGTCCACGACGTCGTCTCCATCGAGGTGGAGCCGGCAAATGAGAGCGATACCGGTCCGGATGCCGGCAAGAACGCGATCTACCTGCCGCCGCTCTACCACGCGGAGACAGGTGTCGTCAACAAGATCCGCCAACTGCAGGAGAGCGCGCTCGACCGCCTGGACGGGTTCCAGGAGACGGACTGGGATCTGGCCTTTGAATGGCTGGCCGGCCGGCAGCCGATACAACTGGTGCCTGCCCAGCAGGAAGCGATCAAGATGGCGCTGACCTCGCGCGTCGCAGTCCTGACCGGGGGACCGGGAACCGGCAAGAGTACGATTATGGGCAGCCTGATCGCGCTGGCCCAAGCCAAGCAGCGAACCGTGCTGTTGGCTGCGCCTACCGGGCGCGCCGCCAAGCGGTTGTCCGAGACGACCGGGCTTCCGGCGAAGACGATTCACCGGCTGCTGGAGTACAGGCCCGCCCAGGGTAGCACCTTCCTCCGCGACCGCGAGAACCCGCTGGATGCCGACCTGATCATCGTGGACGAGGCGTCGATGATCGACATCCTGCTGATGAACCACCTTACCAA
>SLDA01000242.1 GCA_007125545.1 Thermoflexales bacterium
ATTTGCTTGTTGCGCCAGAAAGCGAGCGGAACAGGAGAGAGATATTTGATAATCTGCGGCAACCGAACATAGCGGAAGGGGTCTGCCTGAACCGGGTATACGGCCACATTAGGCGGAGCGGTGAACGGGTCTTGTGGGTTGGGGTTGAAAGCCACCAGTGTGACGCGATGCACCTCTGCGAGAGACCGGAGAAGATAGAAGGCCCGGATCTTACAGCCGTTGTCCGGCGGGAAGGGGAACCAGGTAGAGAGAAATAGGATGTGCATATCAGCCTAAGAACTTCCGGTAATCAAGCGTGTAGGTCAACTCACGGCTGCGCTCGCCGATCGGCCGGGCCGGGATGCCGGCAACGATGGTGTAGGGTGCGACATCGCGTGTGACGACGGCGCCAGCTGCGACTATCGCCCCTTCGCCAATGGTGGTACCGCGCAGGATCATAGCCCGGGTGCCCACGAAGGCTCGATCGCCGATGACGACGGATCCGCCACGGTTCTCGAAGTTTGGGCTGTTGGGGTCGTGATCGAGTGTAAGAATGATCGTGCCCTCCGAAATGCTGACATTGTCTCCGATGGTCAATCCGCTGCGACCGTCCAATAGTACCTCGCGGTTGATGACGGTGTGTGCGCCAATGACTACGCCGGCTGGACGGTAGAAACGACAGTCGCGATGGATGCTGGTGTGTGGACCAATGGTTATCTTGAACAGATGCCGGTACATCCACAGCCGCAGTCCGTGAAACCAGAGATGCCCTGTCTGTTCAGTGAGAAAATCTGTGGCATCGTAGCTGATCCAATAGAGCGAGTTCAGTACATGCTTCACAGGAAGGGGCAGGCGTCTCAGCCAATGACCTTGGGGTAGTTCTTGTGTACTCATCAGAAGACAGCGCGAGGAAGCTCCCCCATTGATGGGGGAGAGGAATCGCGCCCCTCGGATGCGGGAACTCGGATTGACAATGCAGAACATATGTACTATTCTCCTTGTATGGTGGCTACAGAATCGGTTGTCGTCAAGATCGCGCACCCCACCCAGCGCAAGGCTGCGTGGCTCCGCGAGATGGCCCAGGCCTGCTCCGGCGCCGTGCAGTGCGCGCTGGACGCCGCGGAGCAGCTGCGCACCAGCAGTAGAGCCAAGCTCCACCGGGCAACGTACCGCGAGATCCGCACGCGCTTCGGCCTGCCCGCCGACTACGCCCGGATGGCCGTGAATGCTGCAGTGTCGCTGGCCCGGTCCTACGCGGGGCTGCGTCGCTCCCCGCACCAGCACCGCACCTCGTTTCCCAAGGTGAATGGCGCACAGGGCATTGGCTTGGGCGTCAACGCCTACCAGCTGGTCCGGGGCGGTAACCGCTGGATCCTGCGCTGCTCCACGGGCGTGCGCGGTGTGTACGTCTGGCTGCCGCTGTGTGTGCCCTCCAAGTTCCAGGAGCGGCTGGTGGGAGCGCACGGCGACGCGCAGCTGTTTGAGCGCGACGGGACCTGGTACGTGATGCTGCCCGTCCGCACTGCTACCCCTACGCCGACCACTTGTAGTGGTGAACCAACGTTCATCGGCGTGGATCTGGGAGTGGTGCGGTTGGCGACCGTGGCCGGCTCTGAGTGCGTACGGATCTTCGATGGCAAGGCGGTGCGCCAGCAGCGAGAGCACTACGCGGACCTGCGGCGGCGCTACCAGCGTCACGGGCGGCGGGACCGGGTCAAGGCGATGGGCCGGAAGGAGCGCCGCTGGATGAGAGACATGAACCACCGCATCAGTCGCCAGATTGTGGACCTGGCCGGCGCGTACGAACAGCCGGTGATCGTCTTGGAGCGGCTGGACGGAATCCGCGAGCGGGTCCGGGGCAGCACGGCGTTCAACCGGATGCTGGCGAGTTGGGCCTTTCGGCAGCTGGTGGAGTTCGTGGCGTACAAGGCCGCGCGGGAGGGCATCGCGGTGGTGTTCGTCGATCCCCGTGGCACGTCCAAGACCTGCCATCGCTGTGGGCACAGCGCGCGGGCCAACCGGCGGGACCAGGGGCACTTCCGCTGTGTGGCCTGCGGGTACGCGAGCAACGCGGATCTGAACGCGGCCCGCAACATCGCTGCGCTGGGGCCAGCGGCTCTGGCGCATGGGGCGCCTGACACGCCCCCGGGTGAAGCCGGGACTGAGAACGGTGGTTCTCGGTCTGATGTGGTATAGGGCAGAGTTAGTTGGCATTACTGTCAAACCACAACCTTGAGAGTTCCCTGTGGGAACCTCCCCCTTTCAAGGGGGAGAGGATGTCAGACATAAGCACGTGGACGACGCCGACGTCGGCCTCGACCCAGATGCCATTGTCGGTTTCGTCACCATTCCGTCGCCGGTCGACGACGAAGGCGCCCTCCCCCTCGAAGTGGCCTTCGTCGACGCGCACGTAGTGGGCGAGGCGTGTCAGCAGGCGTTCGTTGACCCTCGCTGCTTGGAGTTGCTCGCTCGGTGCTGCCTTCGGGCGCAGGTGGAGCCGGTAGTTGGCGCCCACCAGGTAGAACTCATGCGTCGATACCTGTACGATTAGGCCTCGCCCCGGTCCCGGGTTCGCATCTGGCTCCAGGCTAGGTCCAAGGTGGCGCCAGTCGCGCCCATAGGTTCCGCCGAAGTCCACAAGCCCCGTATAGCCTTCGAAGTCGTAGATTTGCAGACCCAGATCCGTCTCCTGGGCCACCGTGTAAATCTGGCCCGTTCCCTGGTATTCCAGCAGTAAGGGTACCGCCGCAGCTATGCAGCGGAAGCTATCGACCAGCGGTAGCAGGCTGAGGCGTACCTCACCCGCTTCGTCCACAATGTGCTCGATGGCGAAGAAGGCATAGCCGACAGCGTCGTAGTCGCCGATGGCCTGGAACATGCGCACCGGGTTGGAGCTGCCGGGTGCCGACTCCGGTATGAAGAGTGGATTGTCGTCGCGGGCGTAGGCTGCGCAGATGGCCTCATAACTCCGGCTATCGCTCAAATAGATGTCTGGGGCGACCAGATCGACGTGGGGTGTGGCCCACTTCACCAGATCGAGGACCTTGGTCACAGCACCGCCTGAAGGATAGCTCTCGCCGGGAATCTGCCATCCGGTTTCGCCGAGCCAGACGTTCAGGTACATCGGCAACTCATAGATTTCCTTGCCGGCTTCCGCCAGCCGGTCGATGTAGCGGGCAATCGACCACGCCGTCATCATCTCTCCCGCGCCGTCTCCGAAGACCTCGTACCAGGGGCCCGAGGTAGCGCCCCCTGCCGCTTGCCAGAGGGCGTGCAGTGGACCGCTCTCAAGCACCTGCAGCCCTTCGAAGACCTCTCTTGGCACGTCGCTCTCGAGCTTCGCTTGCGCTTCAGGGCCGTAGTCTCTGTCGGAGCCCAGGATGCCCGGCTCGTTCTCAATCTGGATGGCGATGACCTGCTGCCGGTCGCTATCCGCTTCCTTCAGAAACTCGCAGAGAGCTGTGAAGGCGCGCCGGTCAGCCTCAAAGGTGGCCTCGCAATGAGACGAAAGGACCCACAGTTGGTGTCCGGTGGGTGAGATCGCCCGCTTGAACCGTTCGGGCGCTGTCTTGACCCAGTCGGGCACATACTCCATATTGCCATTCTTCCAGGTCCCGAACCATAGTAGGATCAGGTGGATATCATGGGAGATCGCGTCCGTCAGGAGCTGCTCCAAGTGGTCGAAGCGGTACACGCCTTCCTCGGGTTCGACCTGCTCCCAGTAAACCGGGATCTCCAATGTATTGCCGTGCATTAACTCAAGAGCACGAAGCGCCGTTGCCCATTCCTGATCATTGTAGCCGCTGGAGTTACGGGTCTGTCCCCCGATCGGGTAGAAGGGCCGCCCTTTGACGGTGAAGGGGCGTTTCACATTGGGCATTGTCATCTCTCCTGTTATTTGGTGGGCGCATCGCCCCAGTCGGGTACGTCGAGGCGTTCGCCGCCTTGGAGCGCGGACTTGTGAGCCACCGCACCCGCTGCCATATAGCGCACAGACTCCCAAACATTGATGGCCGGCATACGGTCGTGCGCGATGGCGTCCACGAACTCGTGCACCAGAAAAGCGTGGGAGCCGCCATGCCCGCCGTAGTAACTCTCTCCTGCTGTGGCTTCGAAGGCGGCAGCGACCTCTTCGGGCAGGGGTTCGCGCATCTCTTCGACCGTCAGCGGCGTCGTGGTGTAGCGGTCGGTCCACGTACCGTTCTCAAAGGATCCTTCCGTACCGTAGACGCGGAAGATCTCGCGCTCTGGATGCCCGATGTCGCGATATTCACAGATACGCATAGTAGCGCCGTTGCTCATAAGGAAGAGGGCCGTCTCATTGCTGAATGCTGAGTCTGCGAAGTAGGGATCATTCGTGCGGTTCTCATACCCCCAAGCGACGACGCTGACCGGATGGGCACCCATCACGCTGATCGGCCCACTGGTTGAGTGGGTCGGATAATGCATGGGCCCGTTCTTCACGCCGCGCGCTCGATAGGCCTCCTCCATCGCCAGCCATTCGGCTCCGGCTCCGCTGGCGAGACGGTGCTGTCGCACGTCACGCAGGTTGCAATGTGCGTCCACGTCGTGCAGGTACTCGCCTTCCGCATAGACAAAATGGCCAAAGTCGCCCCCGGCCGCTCGCTTGCGGCAGTACATTGTTTCGGGCCTGTAGTAGGTTGTTTCGCCCAGCATATAGTGCAGACCGGTCGTCTCGACCGTTCGCACAAGGCGGTTGCACCACTCCAGGATCTCGTCGGCATCGGGGATGCTGATGACGGGCACGGCGCTGTAAACGTGTTTGCCTGCTTCCAGCGCCTGTACCGCTTGCGGCGCATGCAGCCAGTGTTGCGTGATGATGACCAGCGCATCCAGGTCGCTATCGCAGATGGCGTCGAGTGAGGGGTGGAGATCGTTCGGGCTCAGTTTAGCTTGCCACTCGGGTTTATCGGCGAAGCGGCGCATTCGCTCTGGCTGGAGGTCACAGAGCCCTATTCGATCCACCAGGGGATGGCTCATAAAAAGGTCGGCGAATTCGCTTCCAAAGGCACCCAGACCGACCAGGCCAAGGCTAATACCCATTGTTCTCTCCTTTTCAATAACGCGGGGGAGTATTAAGGTAAATAACGACACCCTCGGTGCCGTTGTTTAGGGCCACCCCATGTCGCGTAGCCACTCGATGCTCAGATCCATCCAGGTCGCGACGTGTGGGTCTTCCTCCGCCAGTCCGAGTCCGTGCCGCCCCTTCGGGTACACGTGCAACTCGTAAGGCACGCCGGCACGGTTGAGGGCGCGGGCAAAGGCGAGGCTGTTCTCGGCCGGTACAGTAGCATCCTCCGCCGTATGCCAGAGGAAGGCGGGCGGCGTGTGTACGGTGACTTGAGTCTCCAATGACATCAGCGCAAGCAACTCAGGATCCGGATCCTGTCCGAGCAGGTTATGAAAGGAACCGAGATGGGCGAACGCTCTGGATGAGATCACCGGGTAGGCGAGGATCAGGCCGTCGGGCCGGCAAGCGATTTCGTCGAGTTCGTCACCGATGTCGAGCCCGGTCAGCCCGTAGTGTACGCCGAGGCTTGCGGCAAGGTGGCCTCCCGCCGAGAAACCGCACATGGCAATATACCGGGGATGAAGATCCCACTTCTCGGCGTTACGCCGGATTAGACGGAGGGCGCGGGAGGCATCCAGTAGTGGTGCCGGATGGCGATGTGGCGCAACCCGGTATTGCAGGACAAAGGCGTGAAATCCCGCTGCGTTGTAGCGCGTGGCGATCGGGGCCTGCTCGTGGGGCGCTCGTCCGGCGTAACCGCCGCCTGGGCAGATGAGCACGGCGCCACGCACAATGCCCTCCGGCAGCAGGTAAAGATCCAGCCTGGGGACGAAGTCCTCGTCCGGCGGGCCCTCCCACAAGCGTAAGTGTTGGGTGTTCATAGCTGTCCTCTCCCGCGTGAGTTCTGGGTTCCCGCTATGGCGCGATCTTGCCCTCGTCGATCAGCCAATTGACGGACTCGCGCACCGCTTGCAGGGAGCTGTACCTGGGCTGATAGTTCAGCAGCCGCTCGCCTTTGGCGATGCTATAGCAGTTGGGACTGTGCTCCAGATGACCCAACGTGGTGGCGGCGTCCGCTTCAGAGACCTCTTCGCGCCACACATCAAAGGGCTCATAGCTGAGCGCCGCTTCCCAGCCGAACCAACCGGCGACCGCCTCGGCGTACCCGCGCAGGGTCAGGGCCGCGGGAGAGAGGGCGTGGAAGCTTTCCCCAACCGCCGCGTTCCGGGTTGCCATCGCCTTCACAAAAAGCTGGGCGACGTCGTCGGCATGGACGTGGTGCAGGATTTCCAGGCCCTGATTCGGTAGTGTTACTCTTTCTCCGCGGGCTAACTTCACGTAGACTTCAGGATTGAAGTTCGCCTGCGGATTGAGCGGTACCCAGCCAGGACCGACGATGTGCCCCGGCAAGATGCAGGTCGCGGGGAAACCGTTGGCGCGTGCCTCGTGGTGGAGATAGGCCTCGATTTCTGCTTTCTTCAGGCCATAGTCTCCAATGGGCCGGCGCGGCTGATCCTCGGTAACGGGTATGGTCACCGTCTTGCCGTGCACCCAGCAGGTGCTGCAGTGCAAGAAGTGTTGGACCCGCCCACGCAATGCCTCCACAAGGTGCTGGGCGCTCTCCGGTGTGAAGCAGATCATGTCGATGACCACATCTGCCTGTAGAGCTCGTATCCTGGGTCCGAAAGTGCCCGCAGCTTCTTCCGCGTCGCGATCCAATGCAACGGTCTGCACGACCTTCCACGCGCCGTGGGGTGTGTAAGAGGCGCGCTGCCCTCGGCTCACGACAGTAACGCGATGTCTGGCTTCGACCAATCGGGGCACCAGGTAGGTGCCCACATGGCCCGTGCCTCCGATAATGACAATATGCATCGTATCCTCCTTATCGCGTCAGGACGTTAACCGTACATCCTTCAAATCGACGTCACCGCAAATCCGGTTAACTCGGCCCAGTGCGCCTCGTCCTCGGGGCCCCCGTGGGCGAAGATGCCAGGGTGGACCTCTGGCTGGGGCAGCGGTTCAATCTCGCCCACCGTCTGCCACTCCCCACCTTCGGGGTCTCGAGCTCTGCCGATGACCTTTCCGTCCTCATACGCGAGTTTGAGGTGAGCGCTCTCCGCGTCCCATGCGAGCTTGTTCTCAAGGACCGGTTGGTCGTCAATCTCGCGCGCGAACACGATCCAGATGCTGTCCTCCAGATTCTCCTTGATAAACTTGATGTAGGTAGTGTCGTCTACATACCAGATGAGACCTCCCTGTTCCCCCTGAAGCTGTGGGGCATTGCGCACCGTGATCTCCGTCGAGAAACCTTCGCCCACGGGCTCCGCCGGCCGCACCAGGATGTTCCGCGCGTCGTTACGCTCACCCCAGAGCGTGCCCGGCAGCGCTCGAATGTGGAGCGCCCCCCCTTCGATGCGCCAAGCCTCTGGAGACTCACGTATCCAGTGCCATCCCTCTTTCAAAGCTCCGGTGAAGTTGTCCTCAAAATGTGCTTGCTCATTCATAGGGTCGATCTCCTTCTTGCTAGAGTATTGAGGTGTTGCTGGCTAAAGGCTGCCGAATTGCCCGTTATATGCGTCCACGATCTCGCCCACGATACGGACGCGCTCCAGATCGCCCGTAGACGAGATCTCGTCGGAGATACCAAGGACCAGCTTGGGAGCGAATAGCTCGATGATCCGCTCGGTACACTCGACCAGCGTCTCGACCGAGAAGGTGGCGTCAAAATAGATGGCGGGGACGCCGTCGATGAGGAAAATGTCGTCGCCGAGCGCCTCCTTGATCTCCTCCAGCGTCACGTCGCCCTGCGGATAGGGCGTGATCGCCTCGATCCCATCCAGGCCTGTCTCGTGGACGTAGGGCAGCAAGGCTTTGACGTCGCCGTCCCAGTGAGAGCAGACGAACTTGCCGGCGGCGTGCAGCCGTTCCGTGCGGTGCTGGCATGCGGGCAGATGATAGGTTCGAAACCACTTTGGATGCAGCGTACCGGCATGGATATTCTCGCCGAAGTTGATGATATCCACAGGCGACGCATTGATGACGTCGATCAGCCGATCGTGGCTTTCATCCAAGGCCCGGAAGTAGGCCCCAACTGTGTCTGGCCAATCATAGATCGCATAGATACCGGCCTGGCTGCCCATCTTTTCGATGTACAGGCTCTGAACATTCATGCGTGGCATAAACATCGTCGGCGCCCCAAGATCGCCTACAGTGGTCTGCAGCTCGTCATACCTAGCCTGATCCCACTCCCAGGTTGTGTTCTCCTCGCGCCAGGTGGCGACCTTGAGCTCATCCTCGCTGGAGACCTCCCACTTCACCGTGATCGGGTGCCAGTTGCTGGTCGTGCGATGCAGAATCTGCACTTGATCGCCCACGGGCGTGTGGATCACAGTCTTGGTGTCGGAATCGTTGAGTGGCTCGCGCGTGATCGAGACCGCGGGGTGTTCGATGCGGCGGAAGCAGGAGTTGAATTCATAGAGGCGAGCCGAGCAGTCCAGCTCGCGATAGATCTCGTAGAGATTCATTCCGGTGAAAGGCGCGGGAAAGGGCTCCTGGGCGAATTCCTTGTCCGTCAGCCAGCAGCCGATCCGTGGCTGCCAGATGATTCGACCCTCTGATTCCCCAAAGACAACCTGACGATGTAATTCTGCGAAGTTGCGACTCATGTAACCTCCGGTTCTGGTGTGATGCTACATGGCTCGGGCGTGAGATTGCGCGATGTCACTGCCGCATGTGAGCGTGTCACGATCATCACGCCGGCGATCACGGCGCCGCCTCCCACGAGCTGCTGCGTCGAGGGTATGCTCTTGAAAAGAAGCAGCGACCAGGCGATGGCTGCGATAGGACTGAGCGTCAGGACCAAAGTGTGGACGCTCAATTTAAGGCGGCGTAGTGCAAGGTAGTAGAGCGTCCTGCTGAGCACTACATCCACGGTCCCCACCAATACAATGAGGGCGAGGGCGCCGGGCGTAGGAAGGGAGAGGGCGCCGCGAGCCAGGGAAACACAGAGTAGGGCGCCCGTCGTGAAGAGCAACCGGAAGAAGAAAAAGTCGACGAAGTCCATCTCTCCGCCATAGCGCTTAGCTAGCGCCGCGTGGAGCGCGTACATCAGAGCCGAGCTCACGGTGATGAGGGCGCCCAGCCGCAAGTAGTCGCCGGGCTGGAAGGTGATCACGAAGACGCCGGAGACCGCCAGCAGCGCACCCGCGATTTGCCGTCGTGTCAATCGGTCACGCAGCCAGAAGAGTCCGAACGCCAAGCCGAAGAGGACCGAGGTCTGGCTCAGGAGCGACGCCGTACCCGGGTCGATAAAGGCGACGGCTTCATAGTTCGCCATCGTGCTGACGGCGATGAGCGCACCGATGGCGACGAAAAGCCAAAAATGACGGCGGGCTATCTGCCAGTGAATGCGCCGCGTCAACACACCAAAGATACCCACCTGCACTGTACTAACCGCCAGAACATAGAGCACCGAGACGCGAGGCTCAATGTGCGGCAGCAGAAGGCGGGCAAAGACAAAATGGAGGCTGTCCAGGACCAAGAGCACCATAACCAGAGGAGCATTACTGCTCGCTGGGGTCGATGACACACGCTGTGGCGTCAAGCGTCTACTCCAACGGGAGGAGAGTGAAATCCTCCTCCATCCCGGCTTGTTGGAACTTGCTGCGGCGTCCGAGTTTGTCGTCATTGGCAATATCGCGTGCGATGCGGGCGACCACCTCGGCATGTCCTTGGGGGACGAGAATGACGCCGTCTCCGTCAGCGACAATGATGTCGCCGGGATAGACGCGCACACCGCCGCACGCGATGGGGATATTTTCCGCGTCCCACTCCAGCCTTCCAGGCCGGATGCCGCGCGCGATGCGGCGCGAATAAACGGGCACCTGTTGTTTGATCAG
>SLDA01000225.1 GCA_007125545.1 Thermoflexales bacterium
CATAAAGAACGGTGCGAGCAGCGCCCAATACCAATAGGGCTTCAGATAGCTCATCAGTTTCCAAAACGCTTTCATTATCGGACAGTTTCCTTTCGGGGATAGGGGGTGGGGGAGTTCATTGTGTCCTTGTCTTCCCCATACGGGTTACCTTTAGTCATGGCTGGTCACGGCCTCTTCTTCCGCCGGCTCGTGCGACGGGGCCCAGGGTGTCTCGCCTGCGACGGCCAGCAGATTGTCACGCACCCGGGCCAGATACGTTCTCATAAGCTCGCGCTCGTCCGGCTCAAAGTCGGCGAAGGCCTCCGCTTCCAACTGCTGCATCTGCTCCTCAGCCGCGCGCAGCAGTGAGCGCCCGCCCTCGTTCAAATAGACCCGCGAGACGCGCTGGTCCACCGGATCTTGCCGCGTCAGCAGGATGCCGTTCTTCTCCATCCGGCTGATCATCTTGCTCACTGTCGCCGGAGAGACGTGCATGCGCGCGGCGATATCCGAGTGGGAGAGTCCTTCGTTGTGCGCGACGATGTGGAGCAGGGGCGGCTGCCCGCGGTAGAGGCCCAGGGCTTCCAGCCGTGCGGAGGCCCGTCCGTGGTGCAGGCGGCACACATGCCACATCAAGCGCGTGAGTGTATTCGATTCGTCCATCTTGCTCCCCTCGGGATTCCCAGAAATTACTTAACCGGCTAATAGTTAGTCGGCTATATAATAGCAGGGTATCCGGAGCTGTCAAGGGTAAAGTCACGCAGGGCTATCGCATTTGGTGATCTAGGATCATGGGGCCATACTATACTTCTCCTGGACCGGAAGTCATGTCACGTGCGCCTATCTCTCGCACTCCGGAGGATTCGTGCTACACTGACGCCATAGTTCTATCCGAGAAGAGGAGGCTTCTATGCATCAGCCAACGCACTCACACATCATAACTCGGATCGCAGGAGCACGTCTCGAGGGCCGGCGCCCGCGGTGCGCCGGCTGCAACGCTCGCCTGGGCGAACACGGCACGCAGGTCGCCCCGCCCATCGCGCGCATTACGACGGAGGACGAGGCCGCCGGCTTTGGCTGGGCCTCGGTTACGGCGGCGGAGGCACGGCGCCTGTTGGGGCTTCCGCTTGCCACGGTTTTTGGTATGACGCCGGAACGGTTTTCCGAGGCTCTGAAGACGCACGGCGGCCTCACCGGAGGCGTGCTGCCCGCTTTCCGAAGTTTTGAGTATCCGCTGCTCGATCTTGCCGCGAAGCTGGCGGGCTTGCCGGTCTATGCGCTTGTGGCTGCGGATGCCCCTGCCGACGGACTCCGCGTCCCCTGCTATGACACCTCGCTCTACATCGACGACCTGGCGCAGATCGATGAGGACGCGGCTGTGGATCTGATCGCGGCGGAGGCCGCGGAAGGGTGGGCCGCCGGGCATCGCGCCTTTAAGGTCAAGGTGGGCCGCGGCGCGCGGCACATGCCACTGATGGAGGGCACCCGGCGTGACATCGCGGTCCTTCAGGCTGTGCGCGAGGCCATTGGTCCCAATACCCGGTTGATGATCGACGCCAACAACGGCTATAACCTCAACCTCACCAAGACCGTGCTCCGGGAGACGGCGAACCTGCACATCTACTGGCTGGAAGAGCCATTCCACGAGGACGCGGAGCTCTACCGGGCGCTGAAGCAGTGGATGGCCGAGTCGAGCATCGAGACGCTGATTGCCGACGGTGAGGGGGACGCCTCCCCACGTCTGCTCGATTGGGCGCGCGACGGGTGGGTTGACGTGCTTCAGTACGACGTGAGCCGTCCGGGGTTCAGTCATTGGCTGGAGCTGGGGCCCACGCTCGACAGCTGGGGAGCGCGCTCGGCGCCGCACAGCTACGGCAACCCTTACGGCAACTATGCGGCTTGTCACCTGGCTCCCGCTATCGAGGGCTTCGAGATGGTTGAGTGGGACGAGGCTGTCGTGGACGGGCTGGACCGCTCCGGCTATCGGATCATCGATGGCCACGTTCACGTTCCCGCCACCCCCGGCTTCGGCCTGGATCTCGATCTGGTCGTCTACGAACGCCGCGCAGTCGAGCAAGGGTTCGTTGTTATGTAGGGCCCCCGTCGTGTCACGACTCGAGACCTCGCCTCGGCACCCGCCACCGCCATCCGTCACCCTGAGCGGAGGGGCACCGCTTTTTGGTGCCCCGCAGTCGAAGGGTCTCCTACCCCCAACCGCCTCCCCGGGAGGAACCTCAAAACGGAAAGCTGTCCCTGGCCAGCTTGCTTCCCCGTTATTGCCCGTGTATACTTGAGTAAGTGGACGTTCAATACCAGACTATGGAGTGGACCTATGCACGCTGATGGACGGATGACGATCGGGGTTCCGGGCATTGATGAGGTCCTTCACGGCGGCTTCATCGTTGGGCGCACGTATTTGGTTCGCGGCGAGCCGGGGACGGGCAAGACGATACTGGGTCTCCACTTCTTACAGGCAGGCATCGATGCCGGAGAAGCCACGTTGCTGATCTCTCTCTCAGAAGCAGAGGAGGGCCTGCGTGCGAATGCGGCGCG
>SLDA01000204.1 GCA_007125545.1 Thermoflexales bacterium
CGTCGCCGAGCACGCCGAGGGAGCCAAGCTCCACCAGCACGACGAGGGTGATCAGCACGAGCGCAGCTATAAAGAAAGGTTTGCGCAGACCTTCCAAGGCGGCCTCCTGCCCCCAGAGCGAATCATCGCAACATCTAACGAGCATAATAGCACACCCCGCAAGCCTGGAAAGCCACGTCGCTGCCCCAACCCGGTGGGCAGGCATGCTGTCACGCAGAGTCAGACGCCGGCCATCCACTTTGTTGACATTTATACGATATTGATCTACAATATTCATAGTGTACTACCCAAGCTGGTGAGGCGACGATGACAGATATCGATCAGGCTCCGCAGCGTGCCAAGGACGAAGTGAGTGCGCATCTGGCTGCTCACCCCGAGGATCCGGTTGCCATTAGCTCCTCCAATCCCCTCAGCCTTGCCGGCATAAGCGAAAGGGGTTCCAATGAAGGACACCCGATGTAATCCACCACTGCGATGCGCGGCAGGGCCCCAGCAACCCCCGCGCGAACCGCCCGGCGAGCAGCCGGGCCCGATTTACAGCGGCTTCATCATTCTCCGTCTCGCAGATCGTGTCGCGAGGGGAGAGGAACGAAGTCTACGCGATCTGGCGCACAAACAGGGCCTCCAGGGCCTTCTCTCCCTGCTGGAGGAGTCCGGTATCACAGAGACGCGCCCGGTCATCCGATCCGTCGAGTTACAGACGCTGCGCGAGATGGAGCGGCGTGCTGCCCGCTCCCCCTTCCCGCCCCTACACAGCCTCACGACGTATTGGCGTCTGGATGCCCGGCACCTGGCGGAGGACGCCGAGGCAATCGTGGCGCGGCTCCGGCGGCTGCCGGAGGTTGAACACGCCTATCGCGAGCTGACAGTTACAGATCCTCAAGCCGTCGACGACTCCGACGATCCCTATGCCGGCCTGCAGGACTACCTGGATCCGGCGCCCGTCGGGATCGATGCTCGCTGGGCCTGGACCCAGCCCAACGGCACCGGTGCCGGCACGGGTGTGGTCGACCTGGAGCAGGGTTGGTTCTTCAACCACGAGGATTATGTCGTCCACGCCCCAACTCTGATCTATGGAGACAACCGCGACGGCGTCGGCACCTACAAGGGCAATCACGGAACGGCAGTTCTGGGAGAGATCGCGGCCGAGGACAACACCGTCGGCGTCGTCGGCATCGCACCTCACCTGGACACGGTACGCGCCACCTCCCACTACGACGCCGCCACCAACACAGCCCTGCATGTGGCAGACGCCATCGTAGCGGCGCTCCCCACGATGCCCGTGGGCGACGTCCTGCTCCTCGAGGTCCAGCGGGCGTACCAGCCGACCGAGGTCGACGACGCGGACTTCGACGCCATCCGCCTCGCCACGGCCCTGGGCGTCATCGTCGTTGAGGCTGCCGGTAATGGCAACAACAACCTCGATACCCTGACCGACAGCGGCGGGACCCAGTTTCTGAACAGAGCCGGCGCTAACTTTCGGGACTCCGGGGCGATTATGGTCGGCGCCGCACTATCCCCCCTGCCCCACAACCGCGCGGGTTTCTGCAACTTCGGCACCCGGATCGACTGCTACGCCTGGGGAGAGAACGTCGCGACCTGCGGCTACGGCACTCTGGACAACGGTGGCGGTGATGATAACCGGACCTACACGGCCACCTTCAACGGCACCAGTTCGGCCTCACCCATCGTGACAGGTGCGGCCTTGATCGTACAGGGGATGTACGAGGCGACCAGTGGGTCGCGCCTCTCCCCCGGCCAGATGCGCGCCCTGCTGTCCGACCCGGCCACGGGCACGCCGCAGGGAGGTGCGGTGGCCGGCGCGATCGGCGTGATGCCCGATCTGCGGGCCATCATCGAGGATACGCTCGGCCTCGTGCCGGATGCGTACGTGCGTGACAACGTCGGCGACACCGGCGCCGTCCCGTCCACGGGCTCGATCAGCGCGAGCCCTGACGTCATCCTCCGACCGGTGACTGTGCCGGACCCCAACGCTGCGTTCGGGGAAGGGAGCGGGACGGAGAACTCGATGACGTTGGGATATGAGGCGGTCGCGAATAGCGAGAACTTCATCTACGTGCGCATGCGCAACCGGGGTGCGGCAGCCGCGGACAACGTCACCGCGACGGTCCACTGGAGCCCGGTGGCAACCCTGCTCACCCCTGACCTGTGGACGCTGGTCGGGACCTCGGCACCGGTGGATGTGCCCGTGGGCGACACGCTGGTCGTGACGGATCCCATCGTCTGGCCCGCCGCCGCGGTCCCGGGCGCCGGGCACTACTGCATGGTGGCGCTTCTGGACCACCCCCGGGATCCGGCACCTCCGCTGCCGCCGGGCCCGCCGAACTTTGACTGGGATGCGTTCCGCGACTTCATCCGCGCCCACAACAATGTCACCTGGCGCAACTTCAACGTCGTCGCGCCGCCGCCCAGCCCGAGCGCCCTCGTCGCGCTCCCCTTCCTGATCACCGGCACGCCGGACCGCTCGCGGGCGTTCGACTTCGAGATCATCC
>SLDA01000517.1 GCA_007125545.1 Thermoflexales bacterium
AAGACGTGGACTTTGAGAACCGCATTGGAACCGACTTCGACACTGTCTCACAGCGCCTGGTCTATAACTACATCGCGACGCAGCCCGAGTTCCGCCCCGTCCCGTCGGACATCGCGAGCGAGACCGCGCAGCGCCAGTTCTACGACTTCATCTGCGGGGTCTACACGATGCTGTACCACGACCCGACCCTGATCGGGATGACGACGGACCCCGACGAGACGGAGGATCGCCCCTATCGCGACAGGGTTTACAAGGACGAGCAGCGCAAGCATCTGGAGGCCCGCAAGCTGCGCCGCAAGAATGAGGACAGGATCGAGGGCCTGTTCGGCAGCCTGCAGCGCTTGGGCGAGCTGGGCACCGTGCGCGACGGCGCGCTGGTGGTCGAGAAGGAGGCGGTTGGGCTCAAGAAGCGCGCGTACACCACGCTGGTCAAGCACCTCACCGCCCTGGGCTTGCAGTGCTCACAGGACGACCAGGTCCTGCGCCTGCAGACCGACGCTTATCCCGAGATGTGGGCCGCCTGGAAGCTGCTCGCCACCCTCGGCGCCGCCGAGGCCGATGCCTACGACACCAAGTGGCGGCAGGAGGCGGGCGACGAAGCCGAACTCCCGAAGTGGCAGATCACCACCCACCTGCGCTACCTCGGTCAGATCAAGAACCGCATAGTCAAACGCGCGCTGTTTGACCCCGCGTATGACTATGCGCTGGACCTGATGGGAGACCTCAGCGACGATGCCGAGATCTACCGCCAGTTCGTGGAGACGCTCCTCGCACAGGGATTCGAGCAGAGCTCCGACTGGGGCAGCGGGCTCGACGTGACGAACTTCGATACGCTGGCCTTCACCAAGACCTACGCCGGACCGGAGGGCGAGCCCCTTCGGCTCCAGTTTATGACCCAGTTCGAGTCGCGGTACCACCGCCAGCTCCTGACCACGTTTGTTGAGGATAAGGTGGCGGTCAAGACGCTGCTGCGACAGCTCGAGGCCCTGCCGGAGTCACTGCAGGACCTCGTCTACGGCTTCACCGGCGAGTGCCGGGCGTGCGGGTTCTGCAACCAGACCAACCGTAAGCTCCCGCACAACAGCATCCCGGCGGTCTACCGTGCAAAGCCCGTCGAGATGTGCTACTACTTCAAGTCCCTCCGCACGCGCGAGCTGACCCGCGAGATGTTAGAGGAAGTCAAAGCCCTGTACGTCTGGATAGACGACCACTACGAGGTCGCTGCTTGAACCTTATATGAAGGCTCTGAGCTGCTTTCTCATAACAAGCCGTTGCTCTGTCTCGTAGACCACGGTGAAGCCGCTCTCTATGTACAGTTCGATAGGTCCCATGTAGTCCTCGGCTTCATCGATGAAGGCTTTCATGGGATATGCTTCCACATAATCGAAACCGTCTTGAGCGGCATCTTGACAAACACGTTCCAGGAGTCGCTTGGCCAGACCCTTTCGTCTCATCTTCGGTGCAATCGCGAAGCAGAAGATGGATTTCACCTTGATGCCCTGGGTGAGTTCCTCTGTGGGGACGGCGCTCATAAACCGCCGCCAGCAGAAACAGGTCAGGCAATCTGCTTTCGTGTTGGCATTGCACCACCCTACGACTTCATCATCGCCATAGGCGAGATAGCCTTGGATGTGGCCACCCTTGACATATTGGATGGCGAGATCCCTTCTCTTCTCTCGTGATCCGAAATCCCTATCAAAATCTCTGGCTGCATAATCATCATTGCACCACCACACGCAGTAGCATCTATGGTCATCTTTATTCGTGGCGTGTGGCGTCACATCGAAAAAGCGCACATAGTCTTCCACAAGGTCGGGTGTCAACCTGCGTATGTCGATATCCATCTGTGTACCCCCGTGAGAATTATCCGGGCGATCCGATTCCTGATGCGACCCATCGACAATAGTGTCCTTGGCGTAGTTTGTCAAAGGGACGCGGCGGCCCTCCGCTCCGCACCTCATCTCCGCTTCTGGCGGATAGAACATAATTCCTATGTTATATCCAAAATATGACAACCTTTGACACCTATCCGCGGCACAATAGGATTACCCGAATGGGTGTTTGGCGCACAAGTCGGGAATGGAGGTCAACGAAGCATGAACGAATACCCGAATCGCGTTGTGTTGGACGGCGTGCCGGAGGTGCACTTTTACAGGGGCGGCCCACGCTGCCCGGAGGACATCATCGTGCCCTCGGTGATACGGGCGGTGCTGGAGTACCTGGGCGATGCGGACTATGGCTGCAAGCACTGTGCAGCGCTGAGCCCAGGGTGCAAGGTGCCGTGTACCTACGCCTTCCTGGTGGGGGTATCGGGCGCGGCCTCGTTCCTGTCCTGGCATGAGGGCTGGGAAGGCGACAACGTCGAGATCCACTATATGTCGGCCGACGACGCGGCGCCCGAGCAGCACATCTTTCGAGCGATCGGCTATGAGTACGAGTGGGTTGCCAAAGAGCCGGTGCGCGACAGCGAGGCGCGCTTTCGAAAGCGGATCGCAGAGAGCCTCGGCAGGG
>SLDA01000511.1 GCA_007125545.1 Thermoflexales bacterium
CCCCACGATGAATTGCACCTAATCAGTTTTGGCCCTAGACGCTGCTGTAGAACGAGGGTGCGACAGGGCCAAAACTGCGGCTTGCCCCAGAGTTGAAACGCACCCTCGAAGGACGGCGTACCTGGATAGGGGGCGGTTTCAGGATAGAGGGGGTTTCAGGATGGGAGCGGTCACGCCACTTGGGTGGGCGACGTGTCTGAACCTGTTACACTAACCATGCGTATCAAATATCGTTATCACGAAAGGGGAGATGACATGGCAGAGAGACGCGATCCATCGGGCGTGGGAAGTCAGCCCAGTCCGATTGAGCAGTCGGGGGAGAAACTGGTCACCCATGCGGAGCAGACGACCGGCACCGGTGTGCTCACGTCCGGAAGCAACCGCATCGGCGAGGTGACCTACGCTGCGACGCTTATGGAGCGGAAGAACCCCAGGGAGCAGGCGCCAGGCCCAATCTTTACCGGGCATGGTATCGTCACACCCCGCGAGGAGACCGATTTCGATCCGAATGCCCCGGAACTTGTGTTGCACCTGCGAGATGGGCGCAGCTTGCCCATTGAGATCGAGTCGGCTGTCGAGGGCCGCGGATACCGCTTTCAGGTGAAAAAACCGGCCTAGTCCGCTGGAGCGGGTCGCCTTCCGATAGTGAGCCTTACCAATACCCCCATCTAGACGCTATTCTGTAGGTGGTGCGACCATCGCACCACCTACAGCCACATATTGAATCGGCGGATGTACCAGACTTTCACCAGTTGGATGACAATGCAGTAGGCCAACAGGGTGAACAGGAGCCATGGGAAATAGCCCGGGGGAAGGGCCTGAAAACCGACGGCTGCCCCCCAGGGTGTAAATGGAAGCATCAAGCCTATCACCATAACAAGGCCCGTCGTGATGAGCACGGGTACTGACGCCACGCTCTGAAGGAAGGGGATCCTGCTGGTACGGATCATGTGAAAGATCAGGGTCTGCGATAATAACCCCAGAACGAACCATCCGGACTGGAATAGCCCTTGCCGGCCCACAGTATTGGCTCCGAAAACATACCACATCAGTGCGAAGGTTGTGAAGTCGAAGACGGAGCTGATCGGACCCATAACGACCATAAACCTGGAAATGCTGCGGGGATTCCATCTTCGAGGCTGTCGCAGATAGTCCTCGTCGACGTGATCCCACGGAATCGCTATCTGGGAAACGTCATAGAGCAGGTTTTGGATCAGAAGATGGAGCGGTAACATCGGCGCGAATGGGAGAAAGATACTAGCGACCAGGACGCTGAACACGTTGCCGAAGTTCGAGCTTGCGGTGATCTTGATATACTTCATAATATTGCCGAAGACGTGGCGTCCCCGATCCACGCCTTCGGTCAGGACGAGCAGATCCTTCTCCAGGAGTAAGATGTCGGCAGACTCCTTGGCGATGTCCACTGCATTGTCGACCGAGATTCCGACGTCGGCGTCTCGCAGTGCCGGTGCGTCATTGATGCCGTCACCCAGAAAACCGACCGTGTGCCCCATATGCTTCAGAGCATTGATGACCCTCGATTTCTGTAGAGGTGCCATTCTGACAAAGACATTGACCACTTCCGCTGCTTCCCATAGCTCCTCATCCGACATCTGGTCGATCTCATTTCCTTGCAGCAATCCATCTACCGCAAAGCCAATCTCGCCGCAGATCCGGCGCGTCACGATTTCGTTGTCTCCGGTTATGACCCGCACCTTTATGCCCTGTTGCTGAAGCGTATTCATCGCGGCGCCGGCTGACTCTTTGGGCGGATCCAGAAACCCGATAAAGCCGATCAGAGTCAGATCGTGCTCGTCTTCCGCCTGATAGCTGTGGTCTCTACTCTCTACGTGTTTGTACGCGACCAGCAGAACTCGCAATCCGGTCTCATTGAGGTTGCCTGCAAAGTCGGCGTAGTGCTTGCGCAGCTCTGCGTTGAGCGGCTGAACCTCGCCGCCTGCCTCGACCCAATTCGAGATCGAGAGCATCTCATCCGTCGCCCCTTTGCAGATGAGAAGATGGCCGTTGTCCTCATCCTCAACGATGACCGACATCCTCCTGCGTGCCGTCTCAAAGGGGATCTCATTCACCCTGGGATAGTCACGCTCCGTGCCGGTAACCCACTTGATATCCGGGTGCGCGATGACGGCGTCGTCCATGGGGCTTTCCAGACTCGTTTGATGAAAGCTGTTGAGATAGGCGTACTTCAAGACCTCCAGATCCTCATTGCCCTGCACATTCAGGTAGCTTTCGAGGCCCACCGTATCGTGGGTGAGCGTTCCGGTCTTGTCGGTACACAGCGCATCCATTGCCCCCAGATTCTGAATCGCGCTCAGCCGTTTGACGATCGTCTTGCGCCCGGCCATTTCAACGGTGCCCTTTGCGAGGTTAGCGGTCACAATCGTGGGCAGCATTTCGGGGGTTAGGCCCACCGCTACCGCAAGGCTGAACAATAAGGCCTGAAACCATTCTCCCCTCAAGAGCCCGTTGACGAGAAATATGATCGGCACCATCACGACGATGAAACGAATCAGCAACAGGCTGACCTGCTTGACCCCCTTGTCGAAGCTGGTGGGTGGATTGTGGCCAACCAGCTCTCTGGACATCGAGCCGAAGTAGCTCCTGTTCCCGGTCGCGATGACGGCGGCTTGGGCGGTCCCGCTTACCACGTAGGTCCCCATGAAGCCGGTATTATCCAGATCGAGCGCATTCGCACTATCCAGGTAGTGCTGCGCAGCCGATGCATCCAGGTCCCGATCAGGTGTTGCGAGTTTCTCGACCGGCAGAGATTCCCCGGTGAGCGCTGCTTCGTTCACGGAGAGATTGTTAGTGGTCAGCAGATATACATCAGCCGGGATGATATCCCCGGCTGCCAGATGGACAATGTCTCCGGGAACCAGACTGGTTGTGATGACTTTTGACCGGCCCGTATCCTTGCGCTGTACCGTGGTCGTGCTCTGGACGAGCGTGAGCAACTGATCGGCTGCTTGGCTCGCTTGATATTCCTGCACGAAGGTGATCAGCACGCTGAACAGCACCAGAATGGTAATGATCACAACAGTCGTGACATCTTGCTCGCCGGGCGGCGCGAGAACGACTTCCGTCAGATAGGAGGTCACCGCCAGCGCAAAGAGGATTCCGACAAACGGGTTGATGAAGGCGCCGATGAGTTGGCGATACCAGGGCGGAGTTCGCTCATGGGCGACTTCGTTCTTCCCGAAGCGGTCGATCCTACTCGCCACCGCATCGGAAGAGAGGCCTTCTCTGCTGGTATCCAACTCGCTCAGGACATCGTCCGGGCTCATGATGGACATTCTGATGAGGCGCTCGGAAGCCTGCGAGACGGCGACATCTACCTCTTCTCGATGATCTTCATGTCCGGAGAGGCTGCGGAGGAGGTTGCCAAGGGATGCGGTCATCGAACTCGTACCTTTCTAGCGCACAGCGCCCTGCAGCCGCGTGGGGAGACGCTTCACTTACTATGGATGGGAATTCTTACTCATCTAGTCTAGTAAAAGCCTGGAGTAGGTCAAGTTCGTGGTAGCGAAAGCGTGGCTTCGCTGAGGCAAGGGTAAACTTCCGGTAGAACGCACGGCAGGGATGGAGGAGGGGCGGTATAAGGGGGCGACTGATAGTGGCGGTTCTCGGAGGCCGCGTCAGGGTCTTCCGAGGGGTGAAGGAGCGCTTACCGGCTTCTCAGGTCGGCTCGTAGCTCGCCCTCTTCACCGATGACTGTCATCCCGTTCGGAACTCGCTCGCGGCCTTCATCGGGGTTGTACGTTATGAACTCAATGGCGAAGGTCGTGATGTGGCCCACGGTATCGACACCGGCGGGTGCTTCGGCGTCTGCTGACGATGGCGTCGGTGTGACGGCATCCGCGTTTGGCCCTGCACAGCTGCCCGGGGTGAACAGTAAGCTCAATAAGAAGAGGCCTGATAAACAAGAAAGGCCGGCGCCCACGACTCTAGAAGCGATGATAGCCCGCATAGGTCTGGCGGTCCTCCGATCTTCGAATGCAACAATCCGGGCGGCGGACGGGTAAAGTTCGCCGCCCGGACCAACGTCCACGGGTTCTTGCTAGATCCAGCCCACCAACAGGGCAATGATCAGGATCAGGAGCAGGGTACCCAGGAGACCGCTCGGGCCCCAGCCCCAACTGCGGCTATGACCCCAGGTCGGTAGAGCACCGAGCAGCAACAATACCAGTATGATCGTGATAATCCATCCAATCATCGTTTGCCTCCCTTTCTGATTACAGAACTGATTACACTGACGACATCGAGAACGAGGGCGCCTGGCGCCTACAGCTACTGTTCACGCAGGAACTGATCCACCTGCTGTTCCGCCTCCTGCTTGGAATAGCCATACTCCTCTTGGAGTTTCCCGACCAATTTGTCACGATCACCTTCTATTTGATCGAGCTGGTCGTCGGTCAGTTTGCCCCATTGTTTCTTGACGGAACCTCGAACTTGCTTCCACTTGCCCTTCAGAACATTCTCATCCATAGTCGCCTCCCTACTATCTGTTGGTGGAAGGCCCCCTTTGAAATCCGGCCTTCCGGTGAACCCAAGTTCCTGCATCTCCTTCATTCTAGCCGCACTCGATACGTGTTGCTGTTGGAGTGGGTTGGCCGATGTGTCGAAGCGAGTAAGCAGAGTTGGAGAAGTCTTGCAAGGATTGGAAGGCTTAGTTGGAGACGTTTTCCAGAGGCGTTGTTCAAGCCGGAATGGCGGAAGAGACGAGGGAGCGAGTGAGTCAAGGTGGAGAATCGTGACCGGACCGGAATGGCAGGCAAACAGACAGACGCGCCGGTGGCTAGACGGGTCCCGAGGCCGAGGAATCCGATGGAATGAGGCCGGAAGAGACTGCCGGGAGCCGGATCGTGAAGGTTGTTCCGCCTGGCGCCGTCTTCACCGTGATATGCCCGCCGTGCGCGCGGACGATGGCGTCGGCAATGCTTAGCCCGAGGCCGGTACCGGAGAGGTGGCCCGGTTCGGTTATGGTGCCGCGGAAGAAGCGGTCGAAAAGGCGCGGTTGCTCCGCCAGGGGGATACCAGGTCCGGTGTCCGCAATGGATAGCGTCACCCATTCGCGCCCATACTCGTCCTTGTCTGCGGCGCTGCGCACGCTCACCTCCCCGCCTCGGGGCGTGAAGCGGATGGCATTGTCGGCGATCTCGCCCATAGCCTGAATCAGGCGGATTTGGTCGCCCAGAACGGCGGGTACGTGGGTGCTGGGCTGCGGGTGCACGTGCACCCGCAGCCCGACACGCTCTGCCTCGCGTTGGTAGCGTGTGGCGATGTGATCGACCAACGTGGCCGGTGATACGACGTTCCAGGCGCGAATCGCCTGACCGCTGTCCAGCGACGTCATCTCCAAGATGTCCTCGATGAGGTGCTGCAGCCACGCAGTCTGGTCCTCTATGACCTGGAGATAGGCGTGGCTCTCGTCCGAAAGGGAGCTTTGGCCCATCAGATGAGCATACAGCTTCAGGTTGGTGACCGGCGTGCGCAGCTGGTGCGAGATGTTGTCAATGAAGCTCTTGCGGGCACGGTCGAGATTCCTCAGCCCTGTGATATCGCGCAGCGTGCAGACGTAGCCTGTGGCGCCGCAGCCCTCTCGTGCACCGCCGTGACCTCTCACGGGCGAGATGTTCATGGCAATGTCGATGATGCGCCCGTCTTTGTGTCGCAGTTGCAGCTCCTCCTGGCGTGTTTCATCACCTGATAGCATTGGCTCCAGTAACGGCTTGCACGATTCGCCCAGGATCTCGGCAACAGGACAGCCCAGCGTCTCCTCGGCGTCATACCCTGAAAGATAGGTGAAGGTTGGGTTGACGTAGAGAATGTAGGCGTCTCGGTCGGTCATCACTATCCCGTCGCTGATGCTGCGCAGGATCGCGTCGCTGCGCTCCTTTTCCGCCAGAATCTGAGCCGTCCGCTCGGCAACTCGAACTTCCAGCGTGGCGTTCAACGCCTGGAGCGCGGCCTCGGCCTGCTTCCGCAGGGTCACATCGTGCAGCAGAATGATGTAGCCTGGTGTGCTCCCGGCTTCCAGCGGCGCGACACGCCACTCAAGGGTTCTATCAGCAGTGACCAACTCACCTTGGGGTGGGAGGAAGTCCACGCCACCGGAACCAGGGAGCCCCGGCGTGCCGAGCCAGTGTGCCAACGAGATACGTGCTTTGCTTCCGACGAGATTGGATCTCCCCAGAATCCGTTCCGCTGCCGGGTTAACGTCTGCGATGCGTCCGCGATCATCGACGACGATGACCGCATCCTTGAGACTGGCAAAAACGCGATCTCGCGCGACCGGTAGCAGGTCGATGAAGTGGAACCTGTCGATGTTCCAGAGCAGGAGCAGACCGGTGAGCGCGAACCCCAACGGCGTAGGGTCGCGGCCTCCCAGAACTCCCGATCGAAGAAGGTAGAGCCCATTGAGAATCCACGGCGGTGCCGCCGCGAAGAGAGCTAGCAGCACCTGCCGGCGGTAGACGCTGTGAGCGTACGCTGCGCGATAGCGGGTCGCGGTGCCGATGAGCAGAGCCACAGCCCCCAACAGCACAAGATAGCTGTGAACCGCCATGGGCCAGAACGCCGGTCCACGTTCGTAGATGAGGATCTGGGGGTTACTCGCGGAGAAGGTGAAGCCGCGCCATATCAGTCCATGCGCGTCGTTGGTGAAAACCAGGAGGAGAGAGAGGACCGGAACGGACCAGACGAGCCAGGGCAGCACGCCGCGCCACCACCGGCTCTGCTTTGTCACATCGAGCGCCAGTCGCAGAAAGAGAGGACACGCGCTGAGCGTACCGAGATAGGCGAGCTGCGACCAACGTACCTTGAGCACGAGCGTAGGGGCGCTGGCCTCCAGTATATAGAAGAGGGCCCACGTCGCGACGGCCAACATCGCCAGACCCAGCGCCAGGCCGCCAGTCCTGTCGCGATGTAAGAGACCTATCATTGCGACAGAAAGACTGATGAGTGCCGCAAATGCGAGTACGACGAGATAGGAGATGAAGTGCCAATCCATAGGTTGTTTGATTGCGGTTAGAGATGGCCGATCACCTCAATGATAGGGTAACTCCTTGTAATCTCAAGTAACCAAAGCGTTGCAGTTGCGTTGCAAGGCCGCTGACGCGGCTGAAGGCGGAAACCGGGGGTCTAGTACGTGATATCCATACCGCAGTCCGGGTATTCCCGGCAGCGGAAACGGATCGCATAGCGGTGATTGTCCTCATCCTCGAGGTAGAGCGGGTCGTCCAGCCGGGGCGGCTTGCCCTGGCGCGGACACCAGCCCAGTTCTTCCTTAATGCAGTAGCGGGTCGTCATCACAACGCGCCCGTACAGATCCAGCCCCGACTCGGCGGCAGGCTCGATCTCGGTGACCCCGTGGCGCCGGTAGAAGGCGACCGCACGTTCGTTGAGCGCGTTCCCCCGAAAGTCGACGGTCGTCGTGGGGTAGGGGATCGCTCGCTGCGCCGCGGTGCTGTGTACCGCTGGTTCCGTCACGATCGGGCGGCTGGCTTGACGAATCATGGTCAGTGCGTCGAGCGCCAAGCGTCGCAGATCGTTGAGAGCTGAGATGGGTAGGAAGAAGGGGTTCGACCATTCCAGGATCACGCCTTCACATCGGTAGCGCGTCCCGCCGGTCTTGCCGAGCTGACGCTGAGCCGTCTCGACTGCCTGTTCGGGCTTGCGTGCCGGCTCTTTGGCATCCGTGATCTGTCCGCTCGCGGTGTTGCCGTCCTCGTCCTCGACCTGCAACTCGAATCCATACGAGCGTTCGATCAGGGTGAAGAGCACGCCGATGGTACGCTCGGGCATGTGCTTGCGCACGTGGGTAAGCCAGGCGTGATCGTGGTTGCGCATAATCTCGGTACGCGCATCGATGCCCGTCATCGAATTGGGCGTGATGATGAGCCCGCGTTTGGTCTGCTCGACACTGTTGACGAGGGTGCCACGCAATTTGCCCTGTGCATCGAAGAACGCGATGCCATCACCGGCGTTCAGGTCGATGAGCGGGTGCGGCTTGAGTGTGAACTGCTGCGCGTCGACGTCCGTGACGACGCCAACCGATTGGCCCACCATCTTTGGTGTATCGATGGAACCGGGCGATAGATCGCCTTGTTTCTGGTCTTGTGGATCCGCGCCGGCGGCGCCACGCCCGTGGAGGAAGTAAGGGGTGTAGCCACGATTGAAGGTCTTGTCGAGATCGGGTTCGAACTCGGTGCGGCTGTGACCGGAAGAGGAGCGAACAGCTTCGCGGTCGGAAATCGAGACCCGTTCGGAGTCTCTCCGGCTTCTTTGGGCCATGGCTTCATCAAGAGCCTGGCGATAGGCGCTCACCACGTTCGCGACGTAGACGTCATCCTTGAGTCGCCCTTCGATCTTGAAGGAGGTGACTCCGGCGTCGAGCAGTTCGCCCAGGTCGCTGATGCGGTTCATGTCGCGCAGGGAGAGCAGATAGCGGTTCTTGACGAGCCTGCGATTCCGGTAGTCGACGATGTTGTAGGCACGGCGGCAGGGCTGGGCGCAGTCCCCCCGGTTGCCGCTTCGCCCGCCGATGGCATGGCTCATGGTGCATTGGCCGCTGTAGCTGACACAGAGCGCGCCGTGGACGAAGGATTCCAGTTCGATGCCGCGCGCTGCGGAGCGGATCTCCCGTATTTGGTCCAGCGACAGTTCTCGGGCCAGGATCGCGCGCCGGAAGCCGATCTGCTCCAGGAACCGCACCTGCTCGGCGGTCGCGTTGTGCATCTGGGTGCTCGCAATCAGGGGGATGGGCGGCAGCGCGGTCTCCAAGAGTCCCACGTCCTGCACAATGACGGCATCGACCCCTATTTCGTGGAGGCGCCAGACCGTAGCTACTGCATCCCCTAACTCTTCGTCGCGTAGGAGCGTGTTGAGGGTCACGTAGACACGGGCCCAATAGAGGTGCGCATAGTCCGCGAGCGCGGCAATGTCGGCGAGTTCGTTGCCGGCTCTGGCGCGTGCTCCGAAGCGTGGCGCGCCAATGTACACGGCGTCTGCCCCGGCATCGATGGCGACTTTGCCACAGTTAAGGTCCCGTGCAGGGGCGAGGAGTTCCGTTCGGGATGTCATAGGGTTGGATGTTATCAGCTATGGGCCGGAAGTCAACGACCTGGAGCCGGCCCTAGCTCTCGGGGTCTTCCGTCATAGAGTGGTTGCCGCTGTGTACGCCGTCTTCGGTTCCCGGTTGCTGCTCTCGCCAGTGCATGAGGTACGCCTCGGGAACGATTTCAGCCACGATCTCTCCATTCTGAAAGACGCGTACCATGGAACTTTCCGAAACTACTACGGCGACAGCGCCAGTCTGCTTGCTGATCGAGGCCCCGGCCATGTGCCGGCTGCCCAAGCCCATCGGCAGCGTAATCCCTTCAGAAGTGGCGTTAATATAGCGGCACGCCGAGAGAACAACTCCATCCTTACGCACGATGAACGCACCGTCGAGTTGGGCCAGCTCCTTTATCGTTTCTCGCAGGTTCGGATCGGTGATGCGCTTGTACTGGCTCTCGTGATGCCAGAGGGGATCGAGGATCATAGCCTGGGAGCGTTTGAGGGTTTCGTCGCTGTCGAAGACGACAAACATCGTGCCCACCTTACGGCCTTCCCGCCCTTCCCGTGCGATCTCGACCGCGAGCAGCATCACCGACTCCAGAACTCTTCGGTTTGGGACTTCGTCGACCAGTTCCATCCGCCTCAGGATATTGCTCTCGCGCGATCGAGCCGGTTCGATTCTGTTGTCGCCGGTGTTTTCCGCCGCTTCTTTCTCACTCATACCCTCTCACTCCCAGGTTCAGGAAGCTGCTGCATCTTTACTATTACGATATCACGAAGTCGATCGAGGGACAATCGAGGTCGGGGCCGCACGGAATGGAATACGAGAGCGAGCGGCTACGTGTACCGAGCATGGGATGGATGGCGCTGCTACTTCCAACGAAAATCCAACATATCTAATGGAGCCCGTATGCAGTCGACGTAACTCCACCCATCATGCGAATACTGGTGCGTATACTTATTTGTGTGTAGGCTTTACATAAGCGTAAAGGAGTGTAAGGACATGGATTTCCTAGAAAGGTTCACTACCCAGTTCAATGAGTTAGTGGGCGTCTCGCTTGTTAACATCCTCGTTGCCCTGATCGTTCTGGTTGTCGGTATACTGCTCGCTTTCATCATTGCCCGGCTGGTCCGCGGCCTGGTGGAGAAGTCCGGGCTAGATCGCCGGATTACCGGCTGGGTTGCCGGTGATGAAAGGAGGGCAGAAGAAGAAGTACATGTGGCGAGTTGGATCGGCACTGCGGTCTTCTGGCTATTGATGCTTGTGGTGCTGATCGTCTTCTTCCAGATTCTCGGACTGGCTGTCGTCACGCAAACGCTCAACGACATTCTGTTCCAGATTTTGGCGTTCCTGCCCAACTTACTGGCGGCGGGTCTGCTGATCTTGCTCGCATGGATTATCGCGAGTGCGCTCAAATGGGTTGTAATCCGCGCTCTCCGAGCCGCCAATGTGGACGAGCGGGTGGGGCGTGAGATGCGGGAGACCGAGCGCCGCCCCGTCACGGCTGAGCCGCCGGCTGAACGCGAGCGGCGCCAGCCCGAGCCCGGTCCTTCGATTGCAGAAACAGTGGGCGTAGCAGTTTACTGGCTCGTCTTTCTGCTCTTCCTACCGGCGATCCTGGGCGCGCTCAACTTGGGCGGGCTTCTGGGCCCGGTCCAGGGAATGATCAACCAGATCCTGGGATTCATCCCCAATCTGTTTGCCGCGGCCCTGATTCTGCTGATCGGCTGGTTTGCCGCACGCGTCCTTCGGCGCATCGTGACGAGCTTGCTGGCAGCGGTCGGGGTGGATCGTTTGGGGCAACGGGTAGGGCTATCGAGCGGGGAGCAGCGCCTATCAAGTCTACTCGGCCTAGTCGTCTACGTCCTGGTCCTGATCCCGGTGATCGTCGCGGCGCTGAACGCGCTGAATATCGCCGCCGTGACACAGCCGGCTATGAATATGCTGAACAACATCTTGTTGGCCATTCCCAATATCTTCGCCGCCGGTGTCGTGCTCTTCCTCTCGTACCTACTCGCGCGCGTTGTGGCGGGGCTGGCGGAGAGTCTGCTGCGCAGCATCGGCTTCAACAACTTCATGGCGCAGTTGGGGTGGCGCACTCGCACCGACACCGTACGTGTTGAGGACCCGGCGCAGCCAGGGGTTGAGACCACGAAGCAAATAGAGTGGGGACCTTCCCGCGTGGTGTCTGGCCTGATCGTCGTCGTGATCATGCTTTTCGCGCTAGTGGAGGCCTTCAACCTGCTCGGCTTTGTGGAACTCTCGCTGCTGATGTCCGGGTTGATCGTCTTCGTGGCACAAGTGGTGCTTGGCCTGATTATCTTTGGGGTGGGGCTCTACTTGGCGAATATGGCGGCGCGTGCCATCAGGAACACGGATGCGACCAACGCGAATCTCCTGGCGTGGCTGGCGGAGGGCACCATTCTGGTGTTTGCGGGAGCGATGGCACTGCGGCAGATGGGGCTGGCGAACTCGATCATCAACCTGGCTTTCGGCCTGCTGCTGGGAGCCATCGCAGTTGCCGCGGCTCTGGCCTTCGGGCTGGGTGGACGTGAAGTTGCGTCGCGCAAGCTGCGGGAGTGGACCCGGACGGTGGAATCAGGCACCGATGTGCCGCCCCCGCCGACTATGACCCCCGCACGCGGCGATCGGGGGGCGACGCGCAGCTATCAGGCGCCTGGCGCGACCGCCGGGGGAGTTTCGGCCCGCGATGCCGACGACCGTCCCGAACGACCTGATACGCCTGGCGAACCGATGCCGTAAGTCCGGCAGAGCGTGAGCAAGTAGCAGGGAACCGGCGTTATCGTTCCCTGCTACTTTGTGTTCAGCGGCGCTCAGGAGGCATAGTGCTTCGGTCGACCGCCGACCTCAGAATCTCCGGACTCCGTGCCGCCTTTGTGCACAGGCGCGCGGGATCTGGCATAATCCCAACCCGATATAGATCGAGGCGGTCGGCATCCCAACAGGTCTGAACCGTGACCTCGGCCTCTGTGAGGCCATGGGTGTGCGTCGCACACGCATAAGCAAGCTTATCCAGGGCATGCGCATCCAGCGGGAGCAGCGCCCGCACCGCCGTCTGCGCCCAGACGGCGGCACGGGGCCCGTGTCCATGGTCGTGCCCTTCGTTCAACCGCTTAATGTCGTGTATGACGGCGAACAGCTCCACGACCACCGGGTCGGCACCGGTGAGTTTTGCCAGCTGGAGCCCGTTCTCGCGAACGCGCAGCCAGTGAGGCGCGCCGTGTGTGCCGCACCAGGGGAGCGCATAGGTTGCGCGCAAGGCCGCCACCAGGGCCGGTGAAACTGCTTCAGAAATGAAGTCGCTGTTACGAGGCATTCGTTCCGCGCAGAATGCGGATCATCTGTGCCAGCGCGTCATCGTCCCCCACGTTTCCCGGAAAGACGACGTAGACCAGATCGGGCCAGCAGCTTTCGGATCCGGTACGCCAGACCGGAACACCGGGGATCGCCTGGCCCATAACCCAGGCACGGCGCACGCCAAGGGCTTCGGTGGCAATGTCCGAAGACGTAATTCCACCCTTGGCGATGATCCAGGCAGGACGTACGGGCAAGCGCCTGACGATGTCCACCAGTGCCGTCGAGATCTGCCGTCCGATCGCCAGCTCGCCCATCCGTGCCTTTCCGGCGGCATTCGGTGCTCTGTCGACGACCGTGCGGCTGGTGGCCATCAATACTTCCTCGCCCGCCTCCAGCAGCGCACCGGCGCGCTCTACGACCCGCGCGACCTCGGCATTGCGCTGTTCATCATCCAATAGTGCCGGAACTGCGACCTCCAGGCGATGCACACCGGGCAGGGCTGCGGCTGCCGCCACCTGGCGCGTTGTCTTCGCAACGTGGGATCCGGCAATAGTCAGCCCGCCGGTAGCGGCGGGCACTCGCTCCGCGCCTGGAAACAGGTCCGCGTGGCTCAGCAAGGGCTGCGACGCGATGCCGCCGCGCACCCGCACGAAAGACGCGGCTGTACGGTAGAGGAAGCGTTTGCCCTGCCCCTCCGCGGTCAGCAGTCCGGCGACCACGACCTCCAGGTCGCGATAGCTGATGGCGTTCACGATACAGACCGCACCCTCTCGAAGGCTCACGAGTTTTGCTGTGACAGCGTCCGGTCCGCCGCAGCGTATCTCCTCTAGCGTAAGCGACGCTACGCCGCCGGGTGCTACCGCGCCGCGGTGTTTCTCAGAGACCCAAGCACGCAGATTCGAGTGCTTATAGCCAAAGGTTGCATCCCGCGCGAACTCCGTCTCTGCTGCGGGGATGAGCACTTCGCCCTCTGTGACGTAGTGGACATCGTGAGCCGTGATACGCCCGCCTTCTAAGAAGAAAGGCACGATCAGGATGGCGTCAAACGGCATCTCCAGCGTCGCGGCGAGCGCCTCTGTCTCGTCCGGGTAGTGACCGCGGAGCGTGGAGTCGCTGCGGCTGACGATGACGAAGTCCCTGTTGGTGGCTTTCCGTGCTGCCTTGAGGCGAGTCCCGATCTGCTGGTTGAGCATCCGGGCCTCACTGGTGGACATGCTGCGGGTGTTCGTCAGAATGTAGACTACAGCTGCCGGCTCGCGGAAGGCGTCGATCAGGAGAGGTAACGACCATTCGGTCAGCACCACGACATCGTGCACAGTCTGATTGCCGGTGGGATCGTCGTCGAGGACGACGATCTTGCTGCCGGCCGCTTCGACCTGGACCTGTATGTGCGGCAGCAGGTCATCGGGCCACTCCGGCGGCAGAGCGGCGACCAGGGTTTGTCGTGCTATCGGCATAGAGGTGTGTCTTTCATCACCTATCGGTGTACCGGTGATTTGAGTGTTCGCTGTTATTGTAGGAGCAGCGGGGAAGTCGTCAAGCCAAGTAGTCGCAGGAACACATGCATCCCTCAATGCTAAGGGTGGGTGAATGTATCGCTTCGGGATGACGAGTCTACCAAGGGTTTGTAAGAGAAGAAGCTCCCGCCTGGCAGACAGAAGAAAAACCTTGTAGACAAACTGGCTAGACGTGACACAACTACGAGACGCTGTGCCTGCACACGTCACATCCAACGACTTGCTAGCGTGCGCACATGGCGAGCTGGTCGGCCTAATCTTTTAGTCAACTACCAAATTAGTGAAGTAAAGTATTGACAACTATAGAAATATTTGGTATCATGCGAACAAATCTAGGAGGTAGATCGTGCGCAAGATCTTGGAACATTGTCCGTCGTGTGGTAGTGACCTGTGGGTGACGCGAATGAGTTGCCCGGACTGTGGTACAGAAGTCACAGGGCACTGGTTGCCCTGTCATTTCTGTCAACTCTCGCCCGAGCATACGCGGCTTCTCGAAGCCTTCGTGCGGGCCCGCGGCAACGTCAAGGAGATGGCCCGCGAATTGGATGGATCCTACTGGACGGTCCGCAAGCAGATCGACGAGTTGGTAGCGGCCCTGGGTTATGAGCCCGCGCCGCCCCCGCCCGAAGATACGGCGGAGTCCCAGTTGGAGATCCTCGACCGGCTGGATCGTGGAGAGATCACAACCGCGGAGGCCACGGCACTGTTGGGGGCGCTCAAGGACGAGTAGCTAGACCGGATGCAACCGAGTCTGGCGTGGCACGGCTGACGAGCCGGCACCGACTAACTCGGTGTACTGCCGGGACAGGCTAGCACGTATAGCGTCACCCTAAAGCGTGACTTGTGTGTAGATATGAAAGGAATGAAAAGAGATGAGTGAGCAATCGATGAAGATCCTCCGAATGCTGGAGGAGGGCAAGATCACGGTTGAGCAGGCGAGCGAACTGCTCTCGAAAGTTCAGGAGCTAGAGGACGATGATGCCGAGTCCGGCGAACGACCCTCCCGGCACGAGCGTGGCCCTCGCCACGCGCGCGCTCCTCGTGCTCCCGGCCCAGGCCCACACTTCAACATACCGCCGGTGCCGGAAATTCCGGACGTCCGGAAGATCGTGCGTGACGCTATGGACCAGATGCCCGACGTCAACAAGATCGTGCGCGAGGCGATGCACGATGCGTTCAGCGGTCTGGGCCCCATGCATGGCGAAGGTGAGCAGGGTGCGGGGTTCACGTATAAAGGCGCGCACTTCGTCGGCGCCCGCGTGGAGCACACGGACCTCAGCGACGCCCAACTGGAAGATGCAAAGTTGCAGGGCGCTGATCTGCGCTATGCGGATTTCTCCGATGCAGATCTGCGCGGGGCAGACCTGCGCGGGGCCAACCTGAGCTACAGTGACTTCAGCGATGCCGATCTCCGTGGGGCCGATCTCCGTGGGGCGAACCTGAGCTACGGTGACTACAGCGATGCGAACTTCCGCAATGCCGACCTCCACGGCGCCGATCTGAGCTACAGCGAACTCAGCGACGCCGACTTCGAAGAGGTTGTGGAACCCGGATTACGGTTGCGCGGTGTGGGGATGCCCGACCTGAAGTACGAGGGTGGCCGGCGTGCCGAATCACAAGCGACCTCTGTTAATGACGATGCCGCAGCGGCCGGCGCGGAAGCCGAGGCGTCCGGTTGGGAAGCAGCAGCCGAGCGCGCTGAGGAATGGGAACGCGACGAGGAAGACATCTCCGCCACCTAGGCGCCGGCCATGAAGGCAGCGAGGAAAGCTAAAGGGAAGGGAAGAGGGCGTAGAGATGGGAGCGGCTGATGGCTGACCCTCTTCCCTTCCCTTAAGTTTGATCTCGCTCTATGGGGATCATTGATGACCGTTCCCGGCGTCGCTCGGGCCTGCTGATTTCGAACCTGGCTGTGACTCTTGAAGAGACAGAGTCTCGAAGGTAAACTATACCGGTGGTAAAGGAGAAGCTGACATGAATAAAGTGGGACGCAAGCCCGTTGGGATGGCAGCGTTTGGTGTGATCTGGATTGGACAGGTCGTGTCGATCCTGGCCTCCAGTATGTCGCATTTCGGCCTGAGTATCTGGATGTATCAACAGACCGAGAGTGCCACAGCGATGGGACTGATGCAGGTGTTTTTTATCACGCCGTTCCTGGTGATGTCACCCTTTGCCGGGGTTATGGTCGACCGGCACAATCGCAAACTGATGATGATGCTGAGCGATCTCGCTGCCGCGATCGCCACGGGTGGTATCTTCCTACTGCTAACCCTGGGGCATCTGGAGTTCTGGCACCTGTACGTGGCCGCTGCCCTGAATGGTCTGGGCAACACCTTCCAATGGCCTGCCTACTCCGCTGCCATCAGCACTATGATTCCCAAGGAGCAACTGGGCCGTGCGAACGGTCTGATGTCGCTGATGGAAGCCGGGCCCGGGGTGGTCGCTCCATTATTGGCGGGGGCGCTTCTCCCGACCATCGGCCTCAACGGTCTCCTTGCTGTTGACATCGCCACCTTCTTCTTTGCGGTGGGGACGTTGGCCGTGGTTCACATTCCACAACCCAGCCAGAGCGAGGAGGGCCGTCGTGCGCAGGGCAACATGCTTAAGGAAGCAGCTTTTGGCTTCCGTTATATATTCGCGCGGCCGAGCTTGCTGGGCCTCCAGTTGGTGTTCTTTTTCGGAAATCTGTTCGCCGGGATCAGCAGTACCGTGTTTCCGCCGATGATCCTGGCTCGCACCGGGCAAGACACGCTGATTTTCGGGACGGTTCAGACAGCCGCGGCTATCGGTGCGGTGTTGGGCGGGATCGTGATGAGCACTTGGGGCGGATTCCGTCGCCGTGTCCACGGCGTTCTCGGAGGGTGGATCTATAGCGGCCTGGTGGGGACAACGATTCTGGGCCTGAGGTTTGGCTTGCCTGTCTGGATTGCCGGGTCGCTGCTGGGTGCGCCGGTGGTGATGGCGCTGATCAACGCCTCCAATCAAGCGATCTGGCAATCGAAGGTCGCGCCCGACCTGCAAGGGCGCGTCTTCTCCTCTCGCCGCTTGATTGCCTGGTTGACCAACCCCATCTCACCCATCATAGGCGGAGTTCTGGCGGACTTTGTCCTGGAGCCGGCCATGCAGCGCCAGGGAGCCCTGGCTGAATCTTTCGGTTGGTTGGTCGGCACCGGGCCTGGAGCCGGCATGGGCCTGCTCATTATGGCCTGCGGGCTGAGCATAGGACTGGTCGGGATTGTGGGCTACTTGATTCCCGCGGTTCGCGACGCGGAGGATTTACTGCCTGATCACGACGCGGTTCCCGCGCCAGTGGGTATACCTGCGGTAGCGCCGAGCGGCGATTAGGAGGCTGTGCGGTCGGAATCTGCCTCCAGCGTGCTGATTGGCGGGGTCTGCTCCGGCTCCCGTTACCGAACCCGATACCAGTAGGCGTACGCCTCCTGAAACCCCAACTTGTCGTATAGATTCATAGCCACAGGATTGCTCTCCTGTACCTGGAGATAAGCGTGGGTGGCGTCCCGTTGGCGACCCCAACTAGCGAGTGCTCCGACCAGCGCGCGTCCATAGCCGCGACGGCGGAGCGCCGGAGCGGTGATCAGGCTGAACAGGCCCACGTAGGGTGGTTCCGCGACCGCCAGGCCACAGGCCACTACCCGCCCGTTATGCTGGAGACAGCCCAGGATATGGTCCGGCAGGATCGCATTCAAGATCGCCCGTTGAAGCAAAGGGCTTGGCTTGCCCGAGAAGGCCGCGACCTGCGTGAGCCATTCGTCGAGTGAGAGCGCGACGAGCCGGGTTGCGCCTTGTCGAGCAGCGTCTGCAGGAACGCCGTCCCGCCGGCTCAGGTCGAGTGTTTGAACGTGCGTCGTGTCGATCCGGCGGTAGCCACGCGCGACCAACCGACCGTCGAGATCGTCCGGCTGGACGAAAGGTGTGATGCGAAAAATAGCGGGCAGTCCCTGGCGTGCATAGTGAGCCTCGCAGAGGGAGATGCGAGCTTCGATTGCCCGGTCCGTTGTTGGAGTGCCGTACAGTGCATTAACTGAGTTCGCACGCTTGGAGTAGCCGCCGGCGAAGCGCAGGAGCCATCCCTCCAGGAGATGTTGTTGGAGCGCGGGCCACGCGTTCAGCGAGGCTTCCTCGAGACGTAGCAACTCAACCCCGGCCTTCACACGGGCACGTTCTAGTAGAGCCACGGTATCAGCGTCCAGGTATTCTCGGCGTAGGCCTCGTAGCCTTCGAAGCTCTCGCGCAGCAAGCGCTCCTCTACACGGATGCGCGTGACAATCCCGGCGATACCGATAGCGGTAAGAACCCAGGCCCAGGCCACGCCGAGAAAGGTGGGGCACGCGAGGAAGTAGACGACCTCGCTCAGATAGAGCGGGTGGCGTACGTAAGCATAGAGTCCGCTCGTCACCAGTCCCCGCTCTTTACCTTCTTCGATGAAGCGTGTGAATTGCTTGTTGAGGTCCAGGTGAGCGCGAGCTCGAAGGATCATGGCCAGTGCGAAGAGGATAGCCCCGACAACCAGCGCAAAGACGCTGGGACGGCGATAGTCCCGCCCCAGATACTCGATGGCCGGCGCAACGACCACCAGCCAGTAGGGAACCATTATCAGCCACTCGGTCCAATCCCGGTCCGGTTTCTTGGCAATCGTACGGGTTCGAAATAGGATTAGAATGTCAACGGCGCGGTACGCGACCGCCAAGACTACGTAGATGATGAGGTAGCTATCCATCCGTTTCTCCTTCGCTCGCGTGAAGCGTGACTGCCCGTTTATACCCGTCTGTACGTGTTATCTTATGTCTCCCCGCCTTAGTGTCAATCACCGCAGTCCATGCATAACTCCGGGGTGGATGTTATATCCACCCCGGAGTCTACGCTGATCACGCTTCTTATGTCCAGCCATACGCGGACTGCGCAATCAGAAATTGTCGGATGAACGAAGCCGGCGCCCTCAGATTCTGGGCGGAGGGTAGGGATCAGATGGCTGATGAGTGAGGCCACAACACATCCTCACCTTCACCTACTATTATAGACAGTTGTTGCAGTTGCAGCCGCCGGAATGGGTTGGCTTCTAGTTTGCGACGCGTGTGGCAGCGCAAGCGAAAGGGCATTTCCTCCTGCCGGCAACATAAGGGGCAGACCGCCCGTAACAAAGAAAGTGTCAGTTACGAGCTGCCCGTTCACAACGACAGGTAGGTCCGCGCCCGGTATCTCAAAAGCGCCTGGCGTCCCGAGGTCCGCATACAGCACGGCGTGCAGCATCGGTGTCATATCATAGACGTTGAGGGGAATGACGATGTTCCGAGTCTCCCCGGGCATAACCCCCTCGGCGCCCAAGATCATGCCGGGTTCCCCGTTCTCGTCGGCGTGGATTGTGACCCAGCTTCGTTGATGTGCGACCACGCGCTCCACGGTCACCGTCTCCGCGACCAGGGGCTGGTCGAGGACGGTCACGCTCTGTATCTCTGTGGTGGGAATCGTCGGAAGCGGGTCGGGCGTCGGCTCGGTGCCAAGGGGCGGCGGCACAATCGGATCATCCAGAATCCCTGTCACCTGGAATTGGTCCATAATCACGACACCGTTGACCACCACTGGCTCATCCGCTCCAGGATATTCAAAGAGGCGGGGTGTTCCCAAGTCTCGATGTAGAATCACGTACATGACCGGGGTCGCCCGGCTTGCGTTCACCGGCACGATGATCGCCTGACTTCGGCCGACCGGCACCGGTGTGAATCCGATCAATTCACCAACTACACCATTGTCGCTTCGGTAGACCACGACCCATCCCGGTCCTGGAGACTGCACTTCATGCACTGTGACGGTGCCGTGGACGATCGCCTGATTCTGAGCGTTAACGTACGGGGTTGTCGCCATATCTGTCCGGCGGGTGAAAAACAGCCCGAAGAGGCCCAAGGTGATGATTAGCAACACCAGGACGGAAATGCGCGGTCCCTCACCCACGGGAACACCTGCCCCGCGCGCCGGTACTGCCGCCGCGACTGTATTCAATCCTCTCAGATTCATAGTCCATATCTCTCCACCTCCATGGTACTAGCCGAAGCTGGTCATAGACGGTGGGCTGAGGTTGGTATGTGCAGGGCTACGTTGTGAGCGTTAGTATTGGGTTGTCCAGACGGGCGGGACTGCAGGTCGGAGATCCGGAACCCTGTCAAAGTCTTGCCCAGGACACCAGGATGGCATAGGCATATCGTAAGGTTAGCGTCAAGTAGTGGCCGGGGATACTATTATACTTATGAATAGATTGCGCAGGAACGCAAGCGACATCAGATTCTCCTCCTTCCGAAAAACCGGGGGTCCTTTGGGGGCGACCTCCGGTTTTTCACGTCTGTGTGTCGGTAGCGTCTCAGACGTGCGCAGCGGTTCTCCCATCTCAATCGAGCACCATGCTGGAAGGATCTTGATCGTGGCTCGGTAGTCTCCCCGTCGTAGCATCCGACCGCTTACACCACTCCGCGGATGTGCGCGGTGAAGGATCTTGCTTCCTGAAGATCTGTAACTGGCGTGCGTCAGTTTTCTTCAGTGGCTCGGGGGTCTCTGACCATGCCGCTCTTCTACGTGTTCTCACGCGCAGCCGGCAGCCCAGTCTGTAATGCTGCGCGGCGCAGCCACGCGTTTCCTCAAGTACGTTGCGGCTACTCTGGCCGCGGCGTGACCGAAGATGGGCGCGAGGTTCCCCTGGGCGGAGTATCGGCGCGATGCGAAGATTCTGTGTCCAGGCCGCCTCGCAAGCAGGGCTGCTTGCGCTACGAGAGGTGGGAGCAAGGTGTTGTGCGGGGAGGGCTGGTTGTCGGGAGCTGGTTGGGTGGAGATGTGACGTCCACTTATCTGTGAATCCTCGCTGGACAAAATCTCCTTCTTGCGCTATACTGCAGTAGAGCGATAAAATTATTTATAGCGCTGGGTGGAGGTTGAGCAATGAATGAAGATGAGGCTTCCCAGACTAACCCTAGCACGCCGAAGCAGCCTACGCGCATGACCGGCGTGTTCGAGATTCGCGATCTGGAGACCCTGCGGACGATTGCGGACCCATTGCGAATGCAGATCTTCGAGCAGCTAGCCGCCGCGCCGTTGACGGTGAAGGAGTTGGCGAGCCGGCTGGGCCTCAGTCCCAGCCGCCTTTACTATCATATGAATGTGCTGGAAGAGCACGAGCTTATTCAGGTCGTGGGGCAGAATATCATCGGAAACTTGGTAGAGAAGGTCTACCGCGCTGCGGCGGGGGAGCTGGATGTCGCGCCGACGCTGTTGGCCTTCGACACACCCGCAGGTAAGGAGAGCATTGTGACGATGGCAGCTTCAACCCTCGACACGACACGGGAGGATCTGATGCGCTCGCTGGAGGCGCGTGCCTATGCGCTTCAGGAGGGCGCGCCCCAGCGCAGGCGCCCCATTATGGTGACTCGCACCATGCAACGTATCCCGGAGTCGCAGGCTGCGCTCTTCCAGGAGCGGCTGTCGACCTTGTTGCGGGAGTTCGACGCTGCCGCGGTCGGTGAAGATGGCGAAGAGGATCCTGCACATGCGTATGCGTTGATGATCGCGCTCTACCCACACTTTGACTATCCGCGGGCTGAGGAAGTAGAAGGTGAACAGGAGGAGGCGGCGTTATGACACCAAGCAGGCACCAACCCAAGGGAATGCGAACCTTTATGATTATCTGGGTCGGCCAGGTGATCTCGATACTGGGCTCAGGCTTAACCGGTTTTGCGCTGGGCGTGTGGCTTTACGACCAAACGGGCCGGGCGACGCCCTTTGCCCTGACTGTGCTCTTTGCCAGCCTCCCACGCATTCTCCTGGCGCCACTTGCCGGCTCTCTGGCAGACCGCTGGAACCGCCGCCTGCTGATGATCTTCGCTGACACGGGTGCGGCTCTGGTCACGTTGATCGCCGTGGTGCTGCTGTCGAGTGGCCAGCTTCAGATCTGGCACGTCTACCTGATCTCGCTGAGTAGTTCGATCTTCGCGGCTTTCCAGGAGCCGGCTTACACTGCATCCATCGCGATGTTGGTGCCGAAGAAGGATCTGGCGCGCGCCAACGGGCTGGTTCAGGCCGCGCAGGCCGTCGAGATGCTGGTGGCCCCGCTCCTGGCGGGCGTACTCTTCAACCTGATCGGCATGCGCGGCATCTTCTTCATTGACTTTGCTACCTACTTCTTCGCGGTGGGGGCCCTCATCATGGTGGCTATTCCGCAGCCCCGCCTCAGCGAGGAGCCGGCTTCCGGAAAGCGGGGCGTTGTGTGGCGTGATGTTAGTTTCGGGTGGAGTTATCTTGCCGCGCGACCCGGGCTCCTGGGCCTGCTGCTCTACTTCGCGCTGGTCAATTTCTTTATGAACCTCGCCATGGTGCTGACAGGACCTCTGGTACTGGCCTTTGGGAGTGCGGTAACGCTGGGTGCCGTGCAAATGGCCTCGGGAGTTGGAATGCTGCTGGGCAGTGTAGTGATGAGCGCCTGGGGTGGGCCGAAGCGACGGGTTGCGGGCCTTTTTGGCTGTCTAGCGGGTGCCGGAGTTGGCGTGATCCTGACCGGTCTGCAGCCTTCGGGTCTGCTGGTGGGTATGGGACTTTTTCTCTTCCTTCTCTGCATCCCGATGGCGTCCGGTCTGAGCCAGGCGGTGTTCCAAACTAAAGTGGCGCCGGAGGTGCAAGGCCGGGTTTTCGCCACACGCGGCATGATCTCGCGCTCCATCACACCGGTGGCCTTCCTGCTCGCGGGCCCGCTGGCGGATGGCGTTTTCGAGCCGTTGATGCGGACCGATGGGGGCCGCCTGGCCGGCACCGTGCTGGGGCGGGTTCTGGGTACCGGAACGGGACGCGGGATCGGTCTGATGTTCGCGACCTCGGGCCTGCTATTGCTGGCCGCGACTGCCGCTGCGTGGACTAACCCTCGCATCCGTAACGTCGAGGACGAATTACCGGACGCGGTCACCGAGCCGGACTTGGCACCCGAACCCGCGCTCTTACCCGAGCCGGCGAGCTGAAGCGGAGACAGGTCTCAGGAGTCGCCGCCGATGCGTGCAGAGTGTAAAGCTACGGTGATGGTTGTGCGTGAGATTTTCGCTTCATTCCGACCCTTGGGCTCTCGGCGCCGACCAGAAGCCTGCATAGACGGGTTGCCTGATCGACGGAAACCGTTCGCCGGCGCCGAGAGCCCAAGGGTCTAGCTCACGAGGCGATTCTCGGGGGGTGAGCAGGCCTGCTGCGTAGGGCTGGGTGTGCGGAAAAACGTCGCGCACCCTGATGGTGCTTAAGGCCTACGCGGCAAGCTCCCGGAAGCTGGTTTGGTCGTGGCTGGAGAAGAGGGTGACTTCGTGACCGTGCTCGCGGTAGAGGGCGCGCAGCCGCTCGATATGGTTGCCCAGAAAGCGGGCCGCATACCCATGGGGCATCGGGCTCAGCCCGTAATGCTGGCCCGGTAGCTGGTGGACGTCCGTTGCGCGGTGAAGGCGTGAGGCGGCGTCGCCCATATGAAATAGCCAACGCATGTCCTCTCTCCGGACCGCGACGCCACAGTGCCCGGGGGTGTGTCCATGCAGCGGGATTAGGAAGATGGGTGGTGAGAGCTGCGGAAGCACAGGGATCGCGTCGAATCCGAACCAGTCGACCGTGTCGTCCTTGTCGTGGAGAACCCAGTCGGGCCCGTGGTCCCAGTGCTGACGTGCAAAGGCCCACCGCATCCACAAAGGCACGTCACGCACGCCCTCGTACTCTGCGCGGGACACGTGCACCCGCGCATGCGGGAAGTCAGGCAGCCCACCGGAGTGATCCAGATGCAAATGCGTGAGTATGATATCGCGCACGTCGGAGGGGTCAAAACCCAGGGCTTCGACTTGCCGGATTGCCGTCTCCGCGGGGTCACAGGGCACGAAGCACGCCGTCGCGAACAGGCGTAGCGCCAATCCCGGTGTGTTGTAGTCAGCGAGCCCATATCCGCTGTCGACCAGGATGAGCCCGTCGTGGTCGGTCTCAATCAGCAGGCAGTGGGCCACCGCTTCCAGCCGCCGTATGGGTGGCTGCATTGAACCGCAGTTGAGATGATGGATTTTTATACCGGCCTCCTGACCGTTTCGGCACTCGTGAATCCTCAGCCGCTCTTTGCCGGCCGGGGTCAGCGTCGTGGACAACGGTGATGATGATCCTATTATAGCGGCCCGTGGGAAGGCGGACAGTCCAACTCCATAGCCTTGCACTGAAGTGGCGATGGAACGGGACCTGTTAAAGTATAAATAGGGCTGTTTAGGTTTTAGTGAGAGGAGGCGGATATGTCGACCTACGACGTGCGGACCCTGGAAGGCGGAACGGTCACGCTCGCGGAGGCGGCGGTGTCGGAATTTGCGGACCGGTTGCGCGGGCGTTTGGTGCTGCCGGACGATGGAGACTACGATCAGGTGCGCACGGTGTGGAATGGGCTGGTGGACAAACACCCGGCCCTGATCGCGCGCTGTGCAGGTAACACGGATGTTAGTGCCGCGGTCGAGTTTGCGCGCGCGCACGGCATTCTGACCTCAGTGCGCGGGGGTGGACACAACGTGGCAGGCAGTGCCCTCTGCGAAGACGGGCTCGTGATCGATCTCTCGACGATGCGGGGCGTATACGTTGATGCGAAAGCGCGCTTAGCCCGTGCCCAGGGCGGTGTTACCCTGGGAGAGCTGGACCGCGAGACCACAGGGTTCGGACTTGCAACGCCTGTGGGTCTGGTATCACGGACAGGCATTGCCGGCCTTACGCTGGGTGGTGGATTTGGGTGGCTCACCCGCGCTCACGGATTGAGTTGCGACAATCTGCGGTCTGTGGATGTCGTGACCGCCGATGGCGCGTTGCGTAGGGCCAGCCAGGAGGAGAATCCCGACCTATTCTGGGCGGTGCGCGGCGGTGGCGGGAACTTCGGTGTTGTGACTTCCTTCGAGTACGAGCTCCATCCGATCGGGCCCCAGGTGATGATGGCGGTGGTGATATACCCGATAGAGATGGCTGAGCGCGGGATGCAGTTCTTCCGCGACTTTATGAGGCAGGCCCCGGACGGGTTGATGGCCTTGATCGAGCTCGCGACTATGCCCGGGGAAGCCCCCTTCCCAGAGGCGCATCAGGGCGAACCGATGATCGTCTTCGCGGCTGTTTATTCCGGAGATGTGGCGGAGGGCGAAAGAGTCGTGGCGCCGTTGCGTACCTTTGCGCAGCCCCTCGTCGACTTCAGCGGTCCGGTCTCCTGGATGGATGCACAGAGCTTCTTTGATGCGGATTACCCGGATGGCCGGTACTATTACTGGAAGTCGGCATTTGTAGACGATATCTCCGACGATCTGCTACCGGTGCTGGTTGAGAGCTGCTTGAGACGACCGTCTGAGTTATCCACTGTGGATTTATGGTATCTGGGCGGCGCGATGGCGCGACACGAGCCAGGCGACTCGGCCTTCTGGACCCGGAATGCGGAAACAATGATCGGCTTGGAGGCCAACTGGATTAAGCCGGATCAGTCCGACGCCAACATCAACTGGACGCGTGGCGTGGTTGAGGCGTTGCAGCCCTACTCAACCGGGGGCTCCTACGCCAATTTTGGTGGTTTTGGTGTGGAGGCCGACAACCCGGTACGCAAGATCTACGGCGGCAACTACGAGCGTTTGGCCCTTATCAAGAGACGCTACGATCCGGATAATCTCTTCAGGGTCAATCACAATATCGAACCCGGATAAAGGGCTTGCCTTGCACGCTTGACACACAATCGAGTTGCTGATAGGCTGAAAGCAACCGAGGAGGGAGCGATGAGCCTTACATTCGCTTGTGAACTGGCGGCGGAGCCGCTGACGGCGCTATTTGCCGACGGGACGGTCATCGACAGGCTCCGGGCATTGGATGCGGGCGTGAGCTTGGGGCTGCTCGACCTGAGCCCGGAGCGGGCAGAGGTCGTGCGCCGGCTCAATGCTGCAGGGGTGCCCGTGATCGCCTGGTTGCTGTTACCCGAGTCAGAGGGGTATTGGTGTAACGCCGATAATGGGCCGCGGGTCGTAGCTCGGTATGCAGCCTTCCAGGCCTGGACCGCGGATGAAGCGCTCGTGTGGGACGGGATCGGCCTCGATATCGAGCCGGACATCGCGTTGATGGAGCAGCTCGTGAAGGGGGCGGTGCACAAGATCGTGCCGCGTCTGCTGCCCAACCTCTTCGACCGCGAACGCGTGCTGCGCGCCCAGGCGATCTACACCACGCTGGTCACGCAGATGCACCTCGACGGGTACTGTGTGGAGAGCTACCAATTCCCCTTCATCCTGGATGAGCGTCGTGTCGGGACGACCCTGCTCCAACGGCTTCTGGGGATCGTTGACGTTGCGGTCGATCACGAGGTGGTGATGCTCTATAGCAGCATGATGGGACAGGCGGCGCCGAGTATCTTGTGGAGCTACGGGCAGGATGTCGCAACTCACGGTGGCGGGATAGGGATCGGCAGCACCGGTGGGGGTGTCGATCTCGCCGTCGATTTCCCGCCGCTCACCTGGTCGGAGTTCACACGCGACCTGGATCTGGCGCGGCAGTTGACCGACGATGTGTTTATCTTCAGCCTCGAGGGATGCGTGCGTCGCGGGTTCCTTGATTGGCTGGCGAAGCTGGAGGTGCCGGCGGATGTGGAAGCTCCTCAGGAGGCGCAGGTTGCGATGGCTCCCGCAGTGCAGACTGCACGGAGAGTATTCCGCGGTATGCTCTGGGTCGGCGCGCACCCACTCCAGATAGCGGGAATGGTGATGGGCAGTGCCGCCCTGGTTTGGCTGCTGCGCCGGCATCCACGGCGCGCATAGGCGCCATAAATCGAGGAGGTTGTATGGCCCCCGAACTCGGCTGGAACCCCAACTGCTTCTTTGAGATCGTGAAGGCGCGGCGGACCGTGCGCGCTTTCACGGCGACGCCCGTTCCGGACGAGGACCTTGTCCGTATCCTTGATGCCGCCCGGCTGGCGCCCTCTTCGGGCAATCAACAGCCCTGGCGTTTCCTGGTGGTGCGCGACCGCGCAGTTCTCGACCGGCTGCACGATGATGCGCTAGCCCTCACGCTGGAGGCTGCACGCGAGCAGCTCTATATGATGGAGGCCGAGGAAGCCGCCGCGCATCAGGCACAGATCGTCGACTACATTGGCGCATTCCTCGCTGCGCCTGTCTACGTCGTGGTGCTGTTAGACACAACCGCGCCCTATCCCGCCTATGTGGAGCAGGATGGCGCGTTGGCTGCGGCCCACTTGATGCTGGCGGCCCGGGCACTCGGATATGGCACGGCGTACGACACGGACTCAATCCCCGAGCGCGCCATACGCTACGTACTGGGGATACCGGACCGGTATCAAATCCTGTGTATGCTGCCCATTGGCATCCCTACAGCGTGGCCTCCGGCACCGCCCAAGCGTGAGTTGGAGGCGTTCGTGGCTTACGAGACACTGGATGACGCCGGTTAGGTCCACCTGCGGACGGGACGTCCGCGATCCGGGATCCATGGATTACGATAGCGCGGCGCCTGCCTATGCGCGCCACCGAGATGTCCAGTCCGGCGTGCTCAGGGCGCTCGTGGAGCTCACCGCCGGCGACGGCGCGCGGGTCTTGGAGGTGGGATGCGGTACGGCAAACCACATCCGTGCGCTCCGTGCTGAGACCGCTTGCGCGGCGTGGGGGGTCGATCCGTCGGCGGGCATGCTGGGGCGGGCGAACTCGACCCCGGTCTGCCTCTCCGCCGGACGCGCGGAGGCGCTACCCTATCCGAATGGGTGCTTTGACCTCCTCTTTAGCGTGGATGTCGTACACCATTTGCGCGATCTGGATGCGGCATACGCGGAGATGGCGCGCGTGGTGCGTCCGCGCGGCGAACCGCGTCCGCGCGGCGAACCGCTTTCGAGCGGCGAACCGCGTCCGAGCGGCGAACCGCGTCCGAGCGGCATGGTCCTGACGGCGACCGACTCCGAGGCGACGATTCGGGCGCGGACTGTGCTCTCGGGCTACTTTCCCGACACGGTGTCGCACGAACTGGCGCGTTACCCCTCGGTAG
>SLDA01000342.1 GCA_007125545.1 Thermoflexales bacterium
ACAGGAGAACTACAGAACGTGAGTCCCCGGCAATGACCCCGACCAGAGCACCCAGCCCTGTGAAGGAGAGCACGGCCAGAATCGTGATGAGTACGAAAGCACCCCAGTTTAGAGGAGCAACGCCGCCAAAAAAGGGAACCCCGGTCAACGCAATGATGGCGGCGACAATGAATACGTGAAACGCTGTAGTCAGTGCCGGTGTCAGCAGAATCGAAACCGCAGGGACGCCGTTGACCTTGTAGCTCCGGTAAATGCCCGCTTCGCGCGACTCCACAAGCGGTCCCGGCAGACCCAACAACGTACTCGCCATCGCTGCGAACAACACCATCGATGGAATCAGCAATGCCTTGAATTCAGGGTTGATCTGCGTCATCACCAAGCCCATCATCGCGTAGAAAGCCATAGGGAAGAGATAGTTCATCAACAACAACGTCGAATTCCGTAGGCCTGTCTTGAACTCATAGGCCAAGTGATTGGTTAATGCCGTCATCCTGCACCTCCAGTGCTCGTAATCTCCAAGAACCTTTCCTCAAGCGACGGGCGCTCAACCCGCAAGTCGATCAGTTTGTCCTCTTTCTTTTCCAGATAGGCGAGAATCGCACTTACCGTCGGCCCCGGATCAGTCGTGAAATAGATAGCGTATTCATCCTTGTGGCTTCTCTGATGAACGGCGGGAAACTCGGTTCCGTTGGTCGTCAACAACGACTGCTCCGTCCGGACAACAACTTTGGTGAACCCCTCGCCGGTCGCCGTCAGCTCACGCGGCGTGCCGACCGTGACCAACTTGCCCATCAGCAGAATCGCCACGCGATCTGCCAGCTTTTCGGCTTCCGCCATGTCGTGCGTCGCAAGTAGGATAGTCGTCCCATCAGCCTGGAGTTCACCAATGATGTCGTGAAGAACAGAACGTGACTCAACGTCTAGACCGGCAGTAGGCTCGTCCAAGAAGACCACACCGGGACGGTGAGCTATCGCCAGGGCGAGTGCCAGCCGCCGCTGTTGTCCCACCGAAAGCTCGCCGTACTGACTCTTGCGCTTAGTGGCCAATCCCAGACGGTCCAGCAAGTCATAGCGGGGTAGGACCTGATGATATGCGCAGAAAAAGCGCATAGCCTCATCCACCTGCATATTCGCCGGCAAACCCTGCGATTGAAGCTGCACGCCTATCAAGTTGCGCAACTTCCGAGCCTCGCGGCTGGGGTCCACACCCATCACGTCGAGCGTCCCCGAACTGGGCAGCCTCAGCCCCTCCAGGCATTCCAGGATGCTGGTCTTGCCGGCGCCGTTTGGCCCGAGCAGTCCGAAGACCTCACCGCTCGCAACCGCGAAGCTGACATCATCGACCGCGACGAAGTCGCCGTAGACTTTCCGAAAATCCCTTACCGAAATCGCTGTGTCACTCATAAGCTTCTTATCCTCCTTTGCCTCAACTCGTTTCCAGTATAGCGGCAGGGAAGTTGTGTGTCATCACCAGGACGGGTGATCTGAAAGGATGAGATGCGTGAAGACCCCAGCCTCACCCGGACGGATGAGGGGGGTGAAGGCCAAACAGCCTGCGGAAGAGCAGGAGGCGGAGAGGGAGTGTAAGCGACAGCCTTAGAGCAAACGTAGTTCCGTGGCCCGCAGAGTCGCCTGAGCGCGATTGCGGACACCAAGCTTTTCGTAGATGTTCTTGGCGTGCGTCTTGACCGTGTTGATAGAGAGGACAAGGTGATTGGCGATGTCCTGGTTGGTGAGCCCCTGTGCAATCAGGGCCAGAACCTCTTGTTCGCGATCGGTCAACGATTCTGGCAGCGTCCCTACTTCGGACGGTCCGACCGGGGGGCTCGTGGCAGTCGCGCCTTCGTTAGGCCCATCAAAAGCCTTTAGAATGCGTGCCGCTATCCGCGAGCGATCGGCAAGCTCTGAGAGCAGCGCCTGCATCGCCGGGCCTTCGTCAACGAAGGTCCTGGTGTAGCCCTCCGGGTCGGCCATCTCTAGCGCCTGTGTCAGATGGGCCAGAGCCGCGGGTCGGTCTCCCCGCGCATCCAGCAGCAGCGCGCGCACAGCCATAGCCTCGATCATCCGCCCGACACGCCCTCCCGACTCCGCCCCTACAGAAACCCGATCGAGCAAGTGCAGCGCACGCTCCAACTCTCCCTGGGCGAGCAAAACCCGGACGAGGACCAAAGCATAAAATTCCAGAGGGTAGGGAATGGGCCCATCCTGGGGGAGGGACGTCGTACCGGCCCACGCACGGGCGGTCGCTACATCGCCCTGCCGCACTGCCAGCAACACCCGATGTGCCTCCACGCCCGGCTGCGCCCACTGCAGGTTCATACGTTCGAGGATGCCGGCAAGCTCCTGCAGCCGACCTTCGGCATCTACAGGAGCACCTCTTGCTGCATCGATGTGGGCAAGGCCCGAATATCCTGAAAGAAGGATCTCCCAATGCGACCATTGCGTCCCCAGATCTACACCCTGCTGCAGCAGATCGGCGGCACGATCAAGCTCATTCCACTC
>SLDA01000573.1 GCA_007125545.1 Thermoflexales bacterium
CTCGCCGCCCGGCGAGTCCGGCTCGCGTTCTATATTGGAAACGCCACCAAAAAGGTGCAGGCGAATAGACCGGACGGGTAGTCCGCGTGACTTGGCGATGATAGAATGGGCCAATTCATGAGCCAGGACTGAGGCGAAGAAGAGTAGGGATGCGGCTACCGCCACGAGCCAATGCACTGCGCTGCCCCACTCAGGGTTAATGGCGGCCATCGCTACGCCCAAGTTCCAGGTGACCAGCAGGAAGATCACCAACCAACTCCAGTCTATCTTGATATTGATACCGAAGATTCTACCGATCTTGAAGCCGCTAGTCATAGTTCATGCCCTCCTCGCCATGGCTTATCTGCTCGATTCTGTTCTCGGTGAAGGCTATAGAAAGGCAGGATCCACCGCCAGAAGGGCGGGGAGGTCCCTGCCTTTGTCAATCGAGAATGGTTTTCTTACGCTTGGGTCTGCGTATCTGTGTTCTCCTGAAGCCGAAGCGATATTCGCTGTTGGGCTGGATCGATCTGAAGGATCTCGGCTTTGATCTCCGCTCCTGAGCCAATCTCCGACAAGCGTTGCTCGCCGCCCGGAATCTCGGATATGTGGGCTAACCCCTCCACTCCCTCTCCAACATCCACAAATGCGCCGAAGTCGGTGATATGCGTGATGGTGCCGTCGATCACGTCGCCGCGTTGCAGCCGGGCAGCAACCTTTTCCCACGGATCCGGCAGCAGTCGCTTTCTGCTGAGTGCGACTCGGTTACGCTCGCGATCGACATCCAGCACATAGACTTCGATCTCCTGGCCAACTTCGAGTACATCGCGCGGATGAGCGACGTGATCCCACGAGATCTCGGAGATATGCAGAAGTCCATCAATGCCGCCCAAGTCGATGAACGCGCCAAAGTCGACCAAATTGCTGACCACGCCGGTGCGGATAGCCCCCTCGTGCAGCTCTTCGAGTACCTCTTCCCTTCGCTGAGACTCTGCGGCTCGTTCTGACAGTATGAGCCGTTGCCGGCGAGCATCCACTTCAATGACGGTCGTCGTGAGCGTGGTACCAACCAGTTCTTGCTTGGTATCGCGCTGCTGATCACGTGAGCCACCCCGGGGCAATACGGTTAGATGTGAATTGGGGATAAATCCCTGCAAACTGCCAAACCTGGCCAGCACACCGCCCCGATTGACCCCTTCCACCTTGACCTCAACGGTCTCGCCGCTCTCAAGGAGTTGCTCAGCCCGAATCCAATCTTGATGGTCGAGACCTTGTCTGAGGGAGACAGTAACCGCATTTTGATTAAGGGGGATTTTGATGACCCGTACCGGAATCTTGTCGCCAACATCCAGTTGCTCGAGGTATTTTGGGTCGACACGTTCGAGATCACGTGCCAATACCATACCATCGCGTTTGCCATCGATGTCCACGATGATGTCCCGATCGCTTATCGAGAGAACGGTCGCGTCGTAGATGTCGCCTTTTCGGGGCCTGCCCGTTCCGTAATTGCCTTCAAGGAGCAATTGCCACCATCTGGGCGATGATGATTCATCGTGATTGCTGTCTTCCTCTGGCATTTGTGGTGGTACGTCTTCCGGTGATGATCGTGTGAACTCCTGATTCATAGTCATTGGCAGTAGATAGCCTCCTCTTAAGATTTCTGGGACATTTATCGCCCCAAGGATCCGGATGATCCGGTCATCACTAGATGACTCTTGCTCTTCCACAGATCCACGCTAAGCATACCATGGTTCAGCCCACGAAAGAGCAGAACCGTGTTTGCGCTGTGTTCGACTAGGGTTAGTCGAGTTGGTGATGAGTTGGGGGAAGACAAGCAAGGTCTGTTTGGCAGCACAGCGCGGAAGCAAGCCTGTAAGCCACGCGCGCTTCCGCGCTGTCACGCTGTGCGTGGGGCAGAGTGTTATTCGCCGAAGCGATACCCGACACCCCGGACGTTAATCAGGAATCGGGGATGCGAGGGGTCGGGTTCGATGCTTTGTCGCAACCGGTGCACATACCACTTGATGATATTGCGCGCCTCATATAGGTCTTCGGGACGATAGTCGCGTACAATCTCAACTAGCTCGGGAGGAGAGACAACGCGGTGAGCGTTTTGCATCAAGTAGACGAGCAGATCGAATTCGCTCGGCGTGAGCTCCAGGGGTGTTCCCTCATAGATTACTTGATGCTTCTGAAGATCCACGGTAAAGGGTCCCTTTTCCAGGGTGGCTTGCTCTTGGGCCTGTTCCTGGGCACGCTCCAGTCTGTCGCGCTGTTCTTCGAGTGCTTCATCTACGGAGTCGCGCAGTTCCTTGGGGGTGAGCGGCTTTAACAAGTAACGGTCGACGCCTTCGCGGATTGCGCTCATAGCTGATTCCAGGGAGCCGTGAGCAGTCAGGATGATGACGACCGCGTCGGGCCAGCGCCAACGCACTGCCTCCAACACCTTGAGGCCGTCAACGCGACCCCCGAGCTTGAGGTCCAGCATCACAAGCTCAAAGTGAGTATTACGCAGTAGGTCAAGCGCTTCCTCGCCATTTCCGGCGGTGATGACTGTGTGTCCTGCTCTTTCAAGCGTTTCTTTGATGAAAAACCGGATTCCCGCTTCATCATCCACCACCAGCGTGTGTACCTGCTCTGCCATTTTACCCCCTTCACATCGCCTCTTCTCTATCCCTATTGTACCCAGAACTATAGATGCGCAAAGTGATAATGAGAAAGCGAGCTTACTTGTCTATAATTATAGGCTCAAAGCTATCCTTAAGCAATCTGGAGCTCCGAGCTCACTATGAAAGTCGCAGGAAATGTGTATAGTTGGGGTTTGAAGTGCCGCGTACATCTCAAAGGATGGAGGAAAAGATATGGCTTTTGGATATCAAGGCAAGATCTTGCACGTTGATCTCAGCAGCGGACAACTGTCCGTGGAAGAGCCTGAGGACAAATTCTACCGTCGCTATATGGGTGGCAGCGCGATGGGCGCTTACTACCTTCTGCAGCATACGCCAGAAGGAGCCGATCCGCTGGGTGAGGAGAACACCTTGAGCTTGATGACCGGGGTGATGACCGGCGCTCCAATTTCCGGGCAATCGCGTGTTGCAGCGGTCGCCAAATCGCCGGTTAGTGGACTCGCCGACGAGTCTTCCGCAGGGGGATCCTGGCCGGCAGAACTGAAATTCGCAGGCTTTGACGGCATTGTGATTCACGGTCGCGCGGACGCGCCGGTCTATCTCTGGGTTCACGATGGAGAGGCCGAGTTGCGTGACGCTGCCGCACTCGTCGGACGCTTCACGGCTGACGTCGAGGATGCACTTCGCGAGGAATTGGGTGACCGTCGAATCGAGGTGTTGCAGTGCGGTCCGGGCGCTGAAAAGGGCGTACGCTATGGCGCACTCGTGAACAATGCCAATCGCGTGAACGGTCGCGGCGGCATGGGTACTGTGATGGCTTCAAAGAACTTGAAAGCCGTCGTAGTCCGTGGTCGTGCGCGACCCGAATTGGCGGATCGCGACACCTTGACTGGGTTGGCTCGTTGGGGCGCCGAGCACCTGCCCGAGTCCGGCGTTGCCGGCTTTAGGCGTCTGGGTACTGCCGCGCTGCTACTCTCCCAGTCTACGGTTGGAGGACTGCCCACGCACAACTGGGACAGCGGAAGCTTTGATGGCGCCGAGGAGATCAGCGGCGAACGGATGGCGGAGACTATCCTCAAGCGCGGTGACACCTGCTACGGATGCGCGATCGCCTGCAAGCGGGTGGTCGAGGTGACGGAGGGTCCCTATAAGGTCGATCCCCGGTATGGTGGTCCGGAATACGAGACCCTGGCAGCCCTTGGCTCCTATTGCGATGTCTCTGATCTCGCTGCTATCGCGTATGCCAATCAACTCTGCAACATGTACGGCATCGATACGATTGCGTGTGGCGGGACGATCGCGTGGGTTATGGACTGTTTCGAGCGCGGTCTGCTGACGGAGGCGGATACGGGTGGAATCTCGGTTCGTTTCGGCGATGCCGCGGCGATGGTGCGGATGGTGGAGATGATCGGCAAGCGTGAGGGCTTCGGCGAGCTGCTCGGCGAAGGCTCGGCGCAGGCCGCGGAGACGCTGGGCGTGGGGCAGGAACTGGTGGTTGCCGTCAAAGGGCGGGAATTACCCGCCCACATGCCGCAGGTCAAGCGTACAATGGCCCTACTCTATGCGGTGAACCCGGGCGGCGCCGACCATACCGTTTGTGAACACGATACCTCCTATCTACGTTTTCCGGAAGGCATGGCGCCTCTAGACCTTCTTGATCCGCATCCCTCCACCGTACTGAACCCGGAGATGGTGCGGTATGCCGTCTACTCACAGCAGCTGATCAGTTGCGTGGATGCTGTGAATGTCTGTAAGTTTGTCTATGGGCCGGCCTGGCAGTTGTACGATCTCGAACAGTGGGTCGAGGCGTTGCAGGCAATCACCGGCTGGAATGTCAGCCTGTGGGAAATGATGAAGGTGGGAGAGCGCCGGATCAATTTGCTTCGCGCCTTCAATGCCCGTGAGGGCGTGGGAGCCCAGGCCGATACGTTGCCCCACAAGCTGACTGTTCCGTTGAAGGGGGGGCCCAATGAGGGAGTTGCTGTGACGCAGGCCGAGTTTGAATCGGCTAAGGCGCTCTACTATCAGATGGTCGGTTGGGATAGTCAGGGCTACCCGACCTCCGGCAAATTACACGAGCTCGGTCTCGGTTGGCTGGCGGAGATGTTGGAGACGAGGACAATAAGCGAGAGTAGCGCTACCCTCCCTGCCGACTAAACCGCTGATCGTGGGTGGATGCGACACGGCGCCGCCGGTCCCGTAATAAGGACCGGCGGCGTTCTTCGTCCGGGCGCGGAGTCGGATGCGATGGCAGTCTCCAGTGCAAGCCGGGTCTAGGCTGCTTCCGCGATAAGACCCATCCCGACCAAGACTCGGCGCAGTTGCTCCCGCTGTTCTGGCGCCATCGGCCCAACAGGGCCGCGAGCGGGACCTGCAGCGATGCCCAGCATGGTTAGGGCCTCTTTAACCACCACCGGGAAGGTGCCGAATGTGAAGGCGTGGCGCAGCGGTGCAAGCCGCTCCTGAGCTTCAAGAGCTAGGGGTAGGTTGCCTGCAAGGAAGGCTCTGTAGATGGCGGCCACTACTCCAGGCGCCGCATTGGCGGTGGCAGTAATCGCCCCCTCCGCACCGTGCACGAGTCCGGCGTAGATCAGCGTGTCCCGTCCCAGAAGGACAGTGAAGTCATCGGGCCTGGAACTCAGATAGGCCATCGTCAGAGAGAAGTCGCCGCTAGAGTCCTTGATGCCGACGATGTTGGGGTGAGCTGCCAGCCGGGCGACCAAGTGGGCAGAGAGAGTGAGACCGCCTGTGCGTCCGGGGTTGCTGTAGAGAATCACCGGAAGTGAGGTGGCATCGGCAATCGTCACATAGTGGCGGTACAATTCTTCTTGAGTGGGTGTGATGAAGTAAGGCGTGATGACCGATACGGCTTGGATGCCGGCTCTTTCCGCCATCCGGTTGAGCTCGATGACCTGTTGCGTTGTGATTGCGCCCGTACCTGCATAGACGGGCACACGCCCATCCGCCTCCTCAACCACGACCTCCCAGATTCGCTGGCACTCACTTGGCGAGAGAGCATAGAACTCGCCCTGACTACCGGTTGGGAAAAGGCCCTGAACACCTCCGTCGACGAGGTGGTTAACCAGTTGGCGCAATGCATCGAGATTGAGACTCTCGTCTGTGTGGAAGGGCGTTACCATCGCCGGGATGATTCCCTTGATCTCAAACGACTTCATGTGATCGGTCATTGTGGTTTGTCCTTTCTTGACCCCTTTGGATCCGGGCAAGTTTAACTCGGATATACGCTGGTCGGTTGATCTCCATTATTCTACAGGCATCATCCTGAGCCGCCAATGGCCCACAATCGTGCGCGTGGCGCCGGCCCCTACATCCCAGATGCCTCAAGGTGCGCTCAATGTGATAGGGAACTGAGCTGGGCAACTCCGCCATCCGGTGTATTATTTGCAAGTGGCTGATTCAAAGACCGCTGGTGCACAGGGAGAAGATAGCTATGGGCTGGCTCTTGTTGGCTTTTGTCGCGTTGATCGCCGTTTTCACGCTGCTGGCGTATTTCGTTGGACGCTTGATCTCGGGTTATCTGCAGCATCACATTGAGGAACGATTGGATGCGTTGGATCAAATCGTGAATGAGGGGCGGGTCCCTGATTCCTGGCTGAAGCCCTTTCGCAGGCGCGCCGCCCGGTTGAGAAAAGCCGGTGCGAGTGAGCGCCGCATCCGCAGGCTTGAGCGCGCTGCCCGCAAGCAATGCCTCATTCGAATTGAGGAGTTGCAGCGATATGCCGGGGGCTCCGGAGTTGCCGACACGGAGGATACCCGGCATTTGATTGTGACCTCGCTGCAAGAAGAGGCAGAGCGCTGGCGGGATGATGAGGCGTGGCACGAACTCGTGGATTTCACGCAGCCGGAGCGAGTAGTGGTGCGGGATGATTCGTTGCCCAGATCGGATGAGGCGGATTGGAATGGTAGGGATTAAGACTGAAATTCAGTTGAGCAGAGCACAAGTGACCTGTGCCGCGGATATTCAGCAGGCAATCGATGCTCTGGGCCCGGATGGCGGACGTGTCATGCTGCCGGCTTTCGAACTGGAGTTGGATCGGGGTATCGAACTACGGTCCAACGTCATACTGCAGGGGCAGGGTCGTGACACGGTCCTTAGGAAGGCCCCCGGGCAGGTGTACCCGCTCTCCGGCTACCACAACTACGGTATGCTCGATGTACCTCTTATGTTCACGGATGGGCTAATGCCTGGCATGACCGTAGCAGTCCGTGATGACCTTCACGGCGGATTCTACGAGACGTTTGCCCGCATCACTTGGGTAGAGGATGGTTGGGTGGGTCTCGATCAGGGACTGCATTCCGATTACCATGCTGAAGTGAACCCCGTCCTGCTGACGGCATTCCCGCTGATCTACGCACACCGCTCACAGAATGTCAGGGTGCAGGGGTTGACGCTGGACGGGAACTTGGATGCCCAGCCCGCCGGGATCGGCGCTTGCCGTGGTGCCGCGGTCTATTTTCTGCACAGCCATCGCGTGACAGTGGCCGATGTCGTGGAGAGGGATTTCGCTGGAGAGGGCCTGGGATTTCAGATGTGCAGCGAGGTCTACATCCGCGATTGTCACTTCACTCACAACACCGGCAACGGATATCACCCCGGTGCAGGGAGTACCGCTGTGAGCTTTGAGAACTGCATCGCGGAGATGAACGGGGCTGCGGGTTTTTTCTTCTGCGTACGGGCCAACCACATTAGCGTTCGGAATTGCACGTTTGCAGACAATGCCGGCCCTGGAATCTCAGTCGGCACGCGTGATAGCGATAACTTGATCGAAGGCTGTCACATTCATGGGAATGGGGGTGCGGGGCTCCTCTTCCGTGAGACACGCCGCCCCGTTGAGATGTCACACTGCCGGGTTCGCGGGTGCCGGATCCAGGACAATGCTCGCGCTGGCGGGATGGGCCAGGTAGCGATCCTTGGGGACGCACACGATCTGGCCCTGGAGGCGAATGCGATCGTCGGCATACCCGGTGAGACCGGTGCCGGGATCTACGTCGCACCCTCGGTAACGCGACTCTGGCTGGACGGTAATAACATCGAGGCTTGTTTCCCCGAGATTGTCGCTGGTTCAGCTTCCCTGGTGCCCTCCGATCCCGTGATCGCCTGTGGCATCGATGCTGTCGAAGAGTTTCACTATCGCCATCTTGATCGTGTAGTACAGAGTGGAGAGTAGTTCCCTACGTATTCACACATTTCTTGTGAAAGTGGAGACGTAGCGGGTGTGCTTCGCTCTCACATGACCGGTGAACAGGACGTTACCGGCGCAGTAGCAGTGTGGAGGAGATGATCTATGTCATTCCAGGACGGGTGGGCCGCACTCAATCTCGAGATGCCGCCTCGAGTGCCTCATACCGAGTACTCGGTTACCGAACACTGGGGCGTGATTAATGCTGTAACCGGGCTGGAACTCCGACCCGATAGCCCGCGGGCCCTTCGTCATCAGGGTTCGCTCGCGCTGATGAAGGCATGGGATTTTGATTTTCGATGGTCGACCCTGATTAGTGACGGCGAGTTAGCCGAGTGCTCTACGGATATGGGCCATGCGGAGTATGCGGCGGGCGGCGTCGATCGGCGCGACACAGTTCATTGCCCCTTTGAATCGCCTGAACAGGTGTTGGCCTTCGATCCCTGGGCGGTCTACGGCGCGCGGGATGAGGCGGAGTTGATTCGGCGCTTCGAAGCGAGTTACCGGAGCCAATGTGAGGAAACGCCCGACATGGTGACCATGACAGGTGTGTATATTACGGTCGTCTCCGGTCTCATCGCGATCTTTGGCTGGGAGATGCTCTTGTTGGCAGCCGGTGTGGACCCGAAAGGGTTCGGAGAGCTGACAAACCGGTATGCCTCCTGGATTCAGCAGTACTACACCGCATTGGGCAAAGCCGACGTCCCCGTCGTGATGGTCCATGATGATATCGTATGGAGTTCCGGGCCGTTTATCTCGCCCCGCTGGTATCGAGAGTACGTCTTTCCCAACTACAAGAAACTGTTTTCCCCATTGCTGGAAAGTGGGAAGAAGGTGATTTATACATCGGATGGCGACTACACGCGGTTCATCGATGACATTGCCGGTTGTGGCGTGCACGGCTTTGTGCTCGAGCCGTGGACCGATATGCAGGCTATCGCCGATCGCTACGGTCAGACACACGCCTTCATCGGGAATGCCGACACTCGCATCCTGCTGCGCAACAATAAAGCGGAGATTCGGGCCGAGGTTGAGCGTTGCATGGCAATCGGCAAGCAGTGTCCCGGATACTTTCTGGCCGTCGGAAACCATATTCCGTCCAACACGCCGGTCGATGCCGTTCTCTACTACCAGGATGTCTACGAGTCGTTGAGCCGGCGTTAGTGGGGGAGATTGCGCGTGGATGCTCCGAGTGTAGCGCAAGTCGATAGCAAAGCATTGGGCGATCTCGGCGCTTGGTTCGCCGCCGGATACTTTGAAGAGCCCGAAGCCGGCCCTATGCGCCGCTGGTCCCGGGCTGTTCGCCGCCGTTTCGAGCATCGCAAGCTAGCTCCCTACGAAGGAGGCTGGCTCTACCCGACGGGCTCGATCCCGCGCGAGGATGCCCCCGCGAGCCGGATTGTGGAGCCCTCCTACTCTTTCACCTGGACGTTTAACCAGGAGGCATTGCGTGCCGCGGTGGCGACCGCTGCTCCGGAGCAGGTCGATGTGCTCCAGAGCCTCGGGCAAGTCATGAGCGACCTTCTGCAGCGCACGGTAGTCTGGAGCTCGCCCCACACCGTCGGTGGATGCGGTTATACGCACAGCATTCCTAACTACGGGCGAGTGCTGCGCGAGGGACTGGATGCCCACGGCAGGCGGATCGCAGTGGGGCTTGATGCCGCCCAAGATGCGGGAGATGGAGCAAAGACCACCTTTTATCTGGGTCTGCTAGACGTGCTTGAGGGCATTCGTGCCTGGCACCGGCGTATCCTGGATATGCTTTGCGCTCGGCAGCCCGCAACTGCAGCTGATCTTGAGGCCCGCGATTTGCTGCTGAGGGCGCTGCGGCAGGTACCCTTCGGGCCGGCGCGCTCTTTCTACGAGGCCGTCGTTGCTTACAATTTCACCTTTTACCTCGACGATTGTGACAATCCCGGGCGCCTGGATCGCGAGTTGGCCCCCTACTACGAGCGCGATCTCGATGTCGGGACTCTGACACGTGAGCGCGCGCTAACCCTGCTGCGCACCTTCACGGACAACGTCGCCGCGAATGATGCTTGGAGCGCGGCGATCGGCGGCTCATACAGTGATGGCTCGCCCGCCTACAACGAGGTAACCCGTCTCTGCTTGGAAGCGGTGCACCAGCGCCACCGTCCCTCCTATGAGCTGGGCGTGCGGAAGGATATGCCGGACGCGCTCTGGTCGGTAGCCTTGGACGCTGTGGCGACGGGATGTGGTCAACCAGCATTTTACAATGAGAACGCTTATGTGGACGGGCTCCGCGAGGCTGAGCTGGGACTATCCGAAGCTGATGTGGTCTTGTGGAACGGCGGAGGCTGCACCGAGACGATGATCCATGGGTGTTCGAATGTCGGCTCGTTGGACGCCGGCATTCATCTGCCTCTTATTCTGGAAGCGACCCTGCGACAGCACTTACCTACGGTGCCGACCTTCGAGGCGCTGCTCCAGCGGTTTATGACCGATGTTGATGGCGTGATCTACGAGATCATCTCCGGGGTGAATCGGCTGCAAGCCGCGAGGGCGGCGCTGACACCCCAACCCATGCGAAGTCTGCTCATCGATGACTGCATCGAGCGCGGGGTCGACTTTAACGCCGGGGGTGCCCGCTACAATTGGAGTGTCGTCAATGTGGCAGGTCTCGCGAATGTTGTCGATTCACTTGCCGCCGTGCGAGAAGTTGTCTTTGAGAAGCAGGAGCAGTCAGGGGACTCGTTGGCGTCGGCATTAGCCTGTAACTTCGACAGCATGGAGCCGCTACGACAGCGATTGCGGCGCTGTCCGCGTTTCGGCAACGATCACCGGGAAGTCGATATGTTGGCGGCGGGGATCGCGGAGCACGTCTTCCGGGGTTTCAGAGGCTACAAAGCCTGGCGCGGTGGGCGCTTTTTGCCCGCGTGTATTATGTTCACCACCTATGCGGCGGAAGGCTCGCGGATCGGGGCCACGCCAGATGGGCGCCGGGCGGGCAAGCCCTTGGCAGATTCCATCGGCCCTGTAGCCGGACGCGACCATCACGGCCCCACAGCCATGCTGCGCAGTGTTACACGTCTGCCTTTGCAGTTGGCTTTGGGCACGCCCGTATTGAACATTCGTTTCGGTAAAGCGTTGTTTGCCTCGAAAGATGGGCGACGGGCGGTCCGCGACCTGATCATGACTTACTTCGAATTGGGTGGCATGCAGATACAGCTTTCCGTTGTGGACCGCGAGGTCCTGGAAGCTGCGATCCGCGAGCCAGAACAGCACGAGGATCTTATCGTGAGGGTAGGCGGGTTCTCAGCTTATTTCAACAGTCTCTCTCCGGCACTTAAGCAGGCGATCGTCGACCGCACGGAGCATGTGTTTTAGTTTGCCAAGCCTCCTCACATATTGGGCTAGACTACCTTCTTCTCGCCGTCGGGTTAAGGGGTGCTGATGCGTAGCCGGACCTCTCCGGATTAGGGAGTCGCGAGCACGGCTTCGATGATGGTCGCGACCCGCTCTGCCGCTTCATCCCATGAGAAACGCGATAAATTGTCGAAGCCACGCTGAATGAGCGTCTGGCGCAATTGCGAATCCTCCAGCAGCCGTGAGAGCCCGACTGCGATGGCATCCGTGTCCTCCGGGTCCACCAGAAGGCCTCCCTGCCCCACGACCTCAGGCAGGCTTGACGTAGTGCTCGCTAGGAGAGGGGTGCCGCACGCCTGTGCTTCAAGCACCGGAAAGCCGAAACCCTCATAGAGGGAGGGGTAGGCGAAGCCACACGCCCCCGAGATGAGCGCGCCCTTATCCTCGGCCGCAATGTAGCCTGGAAAACAGACTCGGGAGTTCACGTGCGATTCACGTACCTGCTCTGTGATGATACCGGTTTGCCACCCCATGGGACCGGCGAGTACGAGGTTCAGGCCGGGATAGCGGGGCGCAATCTGAGCAAAGGCCGCGATCAGGCGGGGGAGGTTCTTCCGAGGCTGTATGCGTCCGATAAAGAGCAGATAGTCTCCGACGATTCCATAGCGCCGTTTGACCTGCTCGATTCGTGCCTGATCCGGCTCAGGTCCCAGATCGGGAATGTAGCCGGGATGCACGATGCTCACCTTCTCGTGTGGGATATCAAAGGCTTCGATGATGGCATCTCGGGTCGCGGTGGAATCTGCCAATACATGGGTCGCAACCCGAACATTCCAGCGCGTGCTTAGCTCCAGATAACGACGTTGCGCAGGGGGATGAGCGTCGGGAAAGCTCCGATATCCCAAGTCGTGGACGGTGACCAGTGTCCGCGCCGGGCGTACCAGGGGCAGTACGTGGGCCGGCACAAAAAGGAGATCGGGCGGTAGTCGCAGCATCTCCCACGATAGCCGGCTGTGCGTCCACAGACGGGGAAACGGGATGACCCGCGCCTCCCCATCCGCGGCGCATTTCAATGGTTCGGCATCCGGAGGAGGTGGCTCCCGGTAATAGAGCCGGAGCCGGTAGATGTCGCGTAGCCGGGGCACCAGTGCGCGGATTAGGTGATAGGAGTAAGCCTCCGTCCCCGTCGGAGCGCTGCTGACCGCCCGGCTGGCGTCAATTCCGATGACAGCGGGGCCTACTCTCACGTTCGCCTCTCTGCTGCGGTGTCTGCAGTTGTACCCGTTACCGTATCACAGTCTGCACAAGTGGTATGGGCGTGAGAATCAAGATGAAAACCACGACCATCACCCAGCCTAGCAGTCGGCGCTTCGGGTCCAAGGGAGTCACGTCGTTGAGGGGTGGGGGGTGCCGTGGGCCCATAAACATACCCAGTCCGCCCCAGACCAGCCAGGTCACACCAGCTTGATTGCCCAGAAGCATCAGCGCCGCACCCCAGACGAAAATCAGGGTGACGAACGTGCGTGCCAGCTTCCAGGCGTTACGGCCCCAGAGCGCATAGGCGACGTGCCCGCCATCGAACTGCCCGATTGGAAAGAGGTTAAGTGCCGTGACAAGCAATCCCGCCCACGCGGCAAAGGCGACCGAGCCACCGGGACTGGGAGGAGAAAGCCACACGTCAGCGCCCGTTTCAGTGTTGGGTAGTATCTGACCGTGAATGAGGGCTTTAGCGCCTATGTAAAGTAGCGAATTCCCTTCTTGCAGGACGGGGATTTCCTGTCCCCTTGGAACGTCCATAAACTCGTGAGGCGTACCCACGTAGGAGGTGGCTAAGCCGATAAAAAGCAGGGGAATCGCGACGATCAACCCGCCGATGGGTCCGGCAACTCCGATATCGAAGAGCGCTTTGCGGCTGCGCATCGGCCCGCGCTGCACGATCACTGCGCCCATCGTACCCAAGATGCTGAGGGGTAGCGGGATAAAGTAAGGCAGGCTGATCGGCGAGCCATGGCGCCGCCCTACGAAATAGTGGCTCAGTTCGTGGGCTGTGAGAATGCCTAGAATACTGACGGCAAAGGGCCATCCTCTCCAGAGTTGGAGCGGGTCAGCGAAGATGTTAACATCCTCACGCATCGCGCCCAGAAATAAAACCGACACCACCGTGAGAACAAAAAGCAGGGCGTTCACCCATGGCTTGCCGGTTTTCTTGCTTGCGACAACCGGGAGAGTATGGATAACGTGAAGGCCGTCCTCCTCCGTAAGCAAGGGCGTATAATGGAAACGCTCCAGGCGCTGCACCAGGGCCTCGAAGGCTTCCTCTTTCCCATCATGACCCGTCAATCGCCCGGCAAAGCGGACCGCAGGGCGGTCCTTGTTATCCAATACGGTTATTTCTTCAACGATCATCAGTCCGGCCATGGAGTCCTGCAGTTGTCTTATGAGGCCCGATTCTTTGAGGACCGATTCTTGGAGTGGTTCGTACGCCGATCTTTCCATAGTCTCCTCAACTAAAGCCTGACTCTGGTTACTTGCCCATTTCTACAGATGCACCAGTTCATGACAGACACGACCCCGTCACTGTCAGGTGGTTGTGTAACGAACAGCAGTATAGTTTTTATGCACATAGGTGGAGTATAACACAGGGAGAAGGCCAGAACAATAGCGAATGGTGGCTGGCTCCATCCAAAAACGTGCCTCGGGGGCCGGGATATTCCCGGCCCCCGAGGGCTGTAAATCTGTGAGTAGGGGACTGACTACTTCAGCTCTGCCTTCGCCCCAGCCTCTTCGAGCTTGGCCTTGGCATCTTCGGCAACATCCTTGCCGACTGCTTCGAGGATGTTCGCGGGCGCGCTCTCGACCAAGTCCTTGGCCTCTTTCAGGCCCAAGCTGGTGAGCTGGCGGACCACCTTGATGACGTTGATCTTCTTGGCGCCGATGTCGGAGAGCACGACGTTGAACTCGGTCTGTTCCTCGACCTCTTCCTCAGCGGCTGCGCCGGGCATCGCGCCCATCATCGCAACCGGAGCTGCGGCACTCACGCCCAGCTTATCCTCAAGCATCTTGACAAGTTCCGATGCTTCCATTAACGTAAGAGCGCTGATTTCCTCTACAAGCTTATCTAGTTCTGCCATTTTCGAATAACCTCCGTTTATATCTCGTGACGAATTGGGCCCTGATTCTCAGAGCGCTCACGATAGATTCAGAATGAACGACTAGGCCGCAACCTCTGCCGTCTCGCCGCCGCCTGCAGCCTCTCCTAGCTTGTCAGCGTAGGCCTTGACGACGTTCAACACCTGGCGAATGCCACCTGCAACTACCCCAACTGTCTGCGTTGCCGGTGCGTTTATCGTGCGCAGCACCTGGGCGAGCAACTCCTCGCGCGTCGGCAAGTCGGCCACAGCCGCTGCCTCTCGTGCGTCAAAGAAACTCCCTTCCAGCATACCACCTTTAATGGTGAACCGGTTTTCTTCCAGGTTCTGAGCAACATCTCGGAACAGCTTCGCGAGTGACGGAACGTCCGTGTGAGCGAACGCCACGACTATCGGGCCGGTCATCAGCTCTTCAGTCGCAGTGACATCCGCTTCCTGCAGAACGATCTCGAAAAGTGTGTTCTTGATTACAAACACCTCTCCGCCCTGCTCGCGGGTTCGACGGCGAATGTCCTGCATCTGTGGTACGGACAATGCATGATATTCGGCCATAATGAACCCGCTGCTTTCTGCCATTTGCTGGCGATACGCCTCCAGCAACTCCTCTTTACGGGTACGTGAAATAGCCAACCTTTCTCACCTCCTTACTCAGGATCCCTGCCACCAATTCCAGATAGCTCAGTGTGTTCGGGAACAAAAAAGTCCCTGCGCCAACCGGCGCAGGGACTCAGGTATTCAGGAATAAACGCGGGCTGGCCGCTTTTGCCGGTCAAACCAAGACCCGCATCGCCGGTATACCCGGACTCCCTTTTCCCCAGTTCCTACCTCGGCGGGCACGATTAAGGCTCGACCAGTTTGCTGGTTGAAACTGCCAACTGGTCTCGCCGCCTGCTGTCTTCGGCGGACAGGTAAAACGCTAACTTGTTAAACTACTACGATTACGCCGTCTCCAGTGCCAGAGCTTCGACCGGATCTACCTTAACGCCTGGCCCCATCGTGGCGGCGAGCGTCACGCGTCGGACGAACATACCCCGAGCAGCCGGCGGGCGCGCGCGGCGAATAGTGCTCATCACCGCTGCCAGGTTCTCGATCAGCTTCTCTTCCTCGAAGCTTGTCTTGCCAATGGGGCAGTGAATATTGCCAGAGCGGTCCAGACGGTATTCGACCCGACCCGCCTTAACTTCATCCACAACACGTTCCAGGTCATCCTCAGGAACCACCGTACCGGTCTTGGGTGTGGGCATCAAGCCGCGGGGACCCAGTACACGGCCCAAGCGACCGACGAAGCGCATCATATCCGGAACTGCGATGGCAACGTCAAAGTCTGTCCAACCGCCCAAGATTTTCTGAACACCTTCATCGTCACTCACGATGAAGTCGGCACCCGCGGCCTCGGCAATACGAGCCGCTTCACCGGCGGCGAAGACGAGTACGCGCACGGATTTACCCAAGCCATTCGGTAAGCGCACCACACCACGGATCGCCTGGTCCGCACGACGTGGGTCCAACGTTGTCCGCAAATGCAACTCCATCGTGCCGTCAAAGTTACTGTAGCTGGTCTCTTTGGCCAGTCTGACCGCCTCTTCTACGCTGTAGATTCGTTCTCGATCTACTTTGGCGGCCGCCTCAAGATACTTTTTGCCGTTTTTCCCCATAGTGAACTCCTTGTGGTCCTAACGGGTTACCCCCTCCCACCGTCTAAGATCCGTTCCCGGGTGCCGACCTCAGCCTTGTGATGCATAGCCACGGTGTCGGCCCCGATACTACATTCAGATCAGTCCTGGATGCGAATCCCCATGCTACGAGCTGTGCCGGCAACCTGCAATTCGGCCGCCTCGATGTCGTTCGCATTGAGATCACGCATCTTGGTTTCGGCGATCTCCCGCAACTGCCGCCTGGTGACCGTTCCTACCTTTTCCTGATTGGGCTCACCCGATCCTTTTGCAACTCCGGCTGCCTTGCGCAGGAGATCTGCCGTGGGTGGCGTCTTCAGCTCGAAAGAGAAGGACGAGTCCGCGAAGATGGTGATCGCGGCCGGAATGATGCTGCCAGCCAGGTGCGCGGTCTTGGCGTTATATTCCTTGCAGAAGGCCATCAAGTTGATGCCATGCTGCGCCAGAGCCGGGCCAATGGGCGGCGCCGGATTTGCCTTGCCGGCATGAAGCTGCAATTTGACAACTGCCTTTATCTTTTTCTTTGCCATTTCTCAATACTCCCTCAGTCTGGGCTAGATCAGATGCCCAGGGTCTTGCCGCAACATTTTCGCGAGTCCCTTTCGGGCGGCCAACCTGCGGAATTGCCTAAGCTCTCTCAACCTGCAAAAAGTCCAACTCTACCGGCGTCTCGCGTCCAAAAAAGGAAACGAGCACACGCACCTTCGTACGTTCTTCATCAATATCATCGACCACGCCAATAAAGTCCGCAAACGGTCCCTCAACAATGCGTACCTTCTGCGAACGTTTGAAGGTGGCGCGCACCTCCGGTGCCGTGGATTCCATCCGTCGCAGAATCCGCTGGACGGCCTCGGACCGCAGAGGCGTGGGGTTGTTACCCATACCGACGAATCCTGTCACACCTGGGGTGTTTCGCACCACGTACCACGAATCATCCGTCAGGCGCATCTGTACCATCAGATAGCCAGGATAGAGACACCGCTCAACTGTGCGCCGCCGGCCATCCTTCAGCTCGATCTCCTCGACGGTCGGCACGACGACCTGGAAGATGAAGTCCTGCATTCCCATCGACTCGATCCGCTGCTCCAGATTATGGCGCACTTTGTGCTCATAGCCAGAGTAGCAGTGGATGATAAACCAGGCGCGCTCATCAGGACGGACTTTTTCCTCTTCGTTTGCGAAGGGATCGGGTAACACCCCGACCTCCGCTTCATCATCAAAGGAGAGCTCGGGTAACTGTTGAGCTTTCTCTTCCGGCTTTTCTTCTGCTGTCTCCTCCATCACTTCGAGCCCGAATCGCTCAAAGATCGCATCGGGAGATATCTCAAGGTTCGGCAAAGCACTTATGGTGCCGTCCGCATCCTCATCGACGTCCTCGTCATCTAAATCCAGATCGAGCTCGCCTTCAGCTTCTGCAACAGCATCGTCTTCGTATTCTTCGTCGATTTCCGCCGAAGCAGCCCCTTCGGGTTCGCCCAAAGTAGTCTCTTCGAGTTCGCTCGAAGCAGTCTCTTCGAGTTCGCTCGAAGCATCTTCTTCGAGTTCGTTACCCTCGCGCTCGCGTACGTCCTCATCGAATTCGTCGTACATATCGTCTTCTACTTTGGAACGTTCTTCAGGTGCCAAAACGCTCTATACCTCTTTAGCTTGGCCCAGCAAGTAGACCGCGCCAATCAATACGGCTGATACCACCGCGCCCACAATCATGAAGATCACGTTACCGGCGATGACTTGTCCCAGTAGCCAACCGAAGCCGAAGTCTAGCACTCCGAGGAATATTGCCATCACAACAGTTACCGCAAGGACGATCTGAGTCATTGCCCATCCCTGTTCAAGGGTAGGCCAACGCACCTTACGAACTTCCGCTCGAGTTGAACGGATATACGCGACTATGGCATTTTCCTTTGCGACCTTCGTCCTGCTCACAAGCACCTCCGCGTACAGCATCTGTACGGCTTACTTTGCACATAACATGTAAAGTCTGCTAACACTTCAAGACACCGCCTTATCGGGCGGTGTCTTGTCTTCAAGGCAGGCGAGGCAGGAATTGAACCCGCAACCTACGGTTTTGGAGACCGTTGCTCTGCCAATTGAGCTACTCGCCTATACTGACTCGTCTAAAGGCGCTACCCTGCCGCCTTGAGCCCATGATCAGATTTGAACTGATGACCCCTTTCTTACCAAGAAAGTGCTCTACCGACTGAGCTACATGGGCAAACCTGGTGGGCAGTGAGGGACTCGAACCCCCGAAGGCGTACGCCAGCGGATTTACAGTCCGCCTCCTTTGCCGCTCGGATCAACTGCCCGAAAAAAAAGCCGACGGTGGGAATCGAACCCACATCCCTCCGCTTACAAGGCGGATGCTCCGCCGATTGAGCTACGTCGGCGTAATGCGATTATAGCACAACCGACCATTGGGTCAAGATTTCCCTGTCCCGTAAGCAGCGCTTAGTATACACGAAACGACCCAGGTGTCAACCATTGGATTGGCAAGAAGTACTTGGCTATGCTAGATCCTCGGCCCAATAATACTGGTCGAACAAGTGTACCAGGTTATGGGGATTATCCGCAAGAAGCTGCCCAAAGGTGATGGGCTCAATGGCACGCTCCGGTCCGGGTGCGTTCTCCTGATAAGCTGCCTCCTGTGCCTGCCGTTCGGTTGGAAAGGCAATCCACTGCCCGAGGTCGTCGCGGAAGGCATAGAGTTTGCCGTCGCTGATGGCGTGAAGCTCCGTCAGCTCTCCGAGGAAGGGATCGATACGTGACGGCACGGCATCGTGTTCTCTCAAGAATCCGATCCACGCTTCCTTCATCTCTGCAGCAACGTCCGGATGCCGGTCGATAACATCGTGTTTCTGAGTCGGGTCATCGCGTAGATTATAGAGCTCGGAAGGAAGTCCTCCGGGCATGCAGATGTACGTCCACTCGTCATCGGTCACGGTGCCCGGTTCTACGGTGCGGTCGGATCCCACCCATCCATCGAAGGCGGCGCCTGTTTGGCTGCCACCCTGTGGATAGCGGTTGGAGAACGCATAGCGGTGCCCCTCGATCGTTTCGCCGCGCACCAAAGGCCAGAAGGAGCGACCCTCAATTGTATCAGTTGTATCCAGCCCCATATACTCCATGATGGAGGGCAGCAGATCTGGTGGTTGTACGATGCCCGAGATGTGCTCTCCGGCGCCCAGTTCCTCAGGATGGTGGACAAGTAGCGGAATTCGGGTCGTCTCTTCGTAGAGCCGTCCCATCTCGGCACCCGGTTTCCCGTGCAGGTCGTGCTCTCCGAAGAGATGCCCGTGGTCTGTCGTCCAGATGATGAGCGTGTCTTCGAAGAGACCGAGACGCTCGGCTACATCCAAGAAGACGCCTACCCAGCGATCTGTGAGGGTTACGAGACCAGCATAGAGGGCCTTGACGTTGCGGTGCTCGGCCTCTGTCATATACGTGGTGCGTCCGTATTGGGGATACGTGATTTGATCACCTTGGTAAGACGGATCGGCGTATAGCTCGTAGTCGTACCAGGGACAGTCGAAGGGTTCGTGCGGATCCCACATATCGACGTAGAGGAAGAAGCCGTCCGGGTGGTTGTGGTTTGTCTCCAACCATTCCAGGGCCTGGATCATGGTGCGGGCAACCGGGAACTGGCGTTCGTGTCGCCGTTGAAAGTGATTACGGAGATAGCCGTCGAGGCTCTTCAACGACTTGATCTTGTGGGGTTGCGCCGAGTGCCGAACCGGCAGGCTGGGATCGGTGATCCAGGGATCCCCTTTCTGTCCGTGAACGAACTCAATGCCCGCGAACCCTCGCGTATAGTTGTAGTCATTCATGTTCAGCATTGGTGTGTCCCAGATCATCTGGGTGTGTACCCCGTTGCGCGACAGCCGTTGAGCCAGTGTGACATCCTCGCGGCGCAGGGGTTCCCATCCACGCGTCGGAAACCCGTAACGGCCCACCGCCATATCCCAGCGGTTGGGTACAGTTGGGTAAGAGGCGATGTAGTACTGGTCGAAGATTGCGGCCCGCTCGGCAAAGGCATCCAGGTTCGGGGTCGCGATCCAGTCGTTGCCATAGCAGCCCAGATAATCTCGGCGAAATGTGTCGTTGACCAGCAGGATGACGTTCACCGTCATTCTCCCAGCCAGGCGCGCATTTGTCTCACGTACTGCGGAAAGGCAACCTCCGGTCCGGGTAGGTTCGGGATCCAGCGCTTCTCCCATTCTAGGATGGCGTATCCCTCGTAGCCTCCTTCGACCAGCAAGTCGAGCATCTTCTTTAGCGGGACATCGCCCTCGCCGAGTAGGACGTACTGGTGTTCTTCATCCGCTGTCGGTATAGAGTCCTTGACATGGGTGCTGACGGTGTAGGGGGCGAGGTTCTTGTAGGTCGCTTCCGCGGCTTCGCCATTTGTGCGATAAGGATGATGCAGGTCCCATAACACCCTGACTCGAGGATGATTAACCTCCTTCATCAGCCGGGCGAACACGGCAGAGTCAGTCCAGTCGTCGTGTGTTTCAAGCGCCAGCGTAACGCCGTAGCTTTCGGCTTCCTCTCCTATGGTGAGCAGGTTCTGGACGACGATGGGCATGATGCTTTCCACCGTATAGCCGTCGGGAACGCTGCCTCCATAGACACGCAGAACGGGTGCTTCGAGCCTTGCCGCCAGTTCCATGTTCCTTCGAGTTTCATCGAAATTGGTATAAAGCTCGTCCTCATCCACAACGGCATAGCGCGCTGAGGTGGCGATTCCCGAAAAAGCAATGCCGTGGTCTGAGAAGAGTCGAATAGTGTCGGCAAGTCCCGTGGTAAACTCAGGACGCATTGTGACGTCCAGCGCATCCAGTAAGCCGCGCAGATCGACGGCATCATATCCCATCGTTGCGGCGTTTTCCGCAATCTCGCGCAAGGTCCAATCCGGGCAACCCAATGTTGTGAAGGATAGCGGCAACATGTTGATTTCCTCTCTTTCGTGAATCTACACCAATGCTGGCTACGGTTCCTTATCGGTATACGTCCAATGCATCAGCCGGCGCGCCGATCTCCTCAAACCACCCGATGAACCGTCTGTGCATATCCTTGGCGACATCGGGATGGTCGGCAATGACGTTCTCCGTCGCCTCGGGATTGGTCTGGAGATCGAAGAGTTCCGGCGTGCCGTCGGGCCCGAAGGGCGCATAGGCCCACTGGTGCGTATAGGCGATGGGGGTGACGCTGGTGGACGGCAGCTGACCATCCTTTTGGCGCAGGTAGCAGCCACAGATGGCGACATCGTGGATGGGGGCCTGCGGTGCGCCTTTCAGGCTTGCGGCGAAAGACACACCGTGGAACGGGTCGGGCGGTTCTACCTGAATCCCGTTGAGCTCGATCAGCGTGGGCAGGATGTCGGCAGGCTGGGCAAGAAGGTCAACGGTTGTCCCGCCCTGGACCCCGGGTGCCGCGATAAGAAAGGGGATGTGCGCTACCTCGGGATAGAGGGGCCACAAACGCTCGTCCTGATCGTTGATGTTGCTCTTGCCGGTGCGGTTATGCTCCCCAAGGCTCATACCATGATCGGTGGTGAAGATGACGATCGTGCTCTCCCAAAGGTTCAGGTCGTCGAGCTTTTGGAAGATGCGTCCGACCCAGCGGTCAACGAGTTCGGCTTCGGCGCAGTAATGGGCACGTAGGTTGTGGAGTTCCTCCGGCGTGTAATCGCTTGCCTTTCCATAGTTGGGATGCATCATCGGGACGCCGGCGTAATCGGGATCATATTTGCGTACCATATACTCGGGCGCATCCCAAGGCTCATGGGGATCGAAGAAATCGACCCAGAGCAAGAAGGGGCGATAGCTATCGTTCTCCTCGAGCCAGCGGACGGCTTGTGCGGCTGTGCGTGGTGGGAAGGTCTCCTCCTCGCAGCACCAGTAGCGGTTGGTCCAGCGATGTAGGTCCACAAGATTCCGATCCTGAAAGTGATGACCTGTGCGCGTTTTTTCGCGCGGCATCACATTTTCAATCGCATCGTTCAGGTGCAGGAAGGGTAAATCAGCCTCTTGCCCGCGTATCTGATAGGCTGCATTAAAGGCCTGGTTGAACCCGGCGTTGAAGAGGTGCGGGCAGTCGCAGATGAGCTGCGTAACGTATCCATGTTGGTTCAGGAGCAGGGGCATTTTGTTGTTCGCGGCCAGAGGTTGCCACGGATGCCACGGCCAAGCGTACCTTCCCGAAATCAGGTCTGTGCGCTCGGGAATGGTCGGGAAGCTGCCTGCGTAGAAGTGACTCATACTCACCGCGCGCTGCGCGAAGGCGTCGAGGCAGGGGGTCGCCACGGGCATAGTATCGGCGCGATCGAGAAGATTGTCGTATCTGTAGGTGTCAGAGTTAATGATGAGGATATTATAGGGCTGTTCTGGTGTCGCCGAATGTCGTACGCTCCGGGCACGCGTGTCCTCATACTCCGGTCCGGTCAGTTTCTGAGAGTTTTCATGGGGCATATCTCTATCTCCTGGTTGCATAACGCGAAAGATTCGGTGCGGTCATGACCCAGTACCGGGCATGTCACGGCTGGCTACGACGTCGACACCGGTTCCTAGGGCGTCCTCAAGTACGACCTGATTCATCTTGACAGGCGCCTCGATTTCAATGTGGCGTAGGGCCCCAAGTAGTTCAAAGATGCGCGGCTTGGGGAAAGGCTCGACGGTACACACCGGCACGAGCGGATGAAGCCCACCCCTGACGCGAACCGTCGTCGCAACCATGCGTCGCGGATCGGTCAGTTCGCGCTCGACATAGCCAAGGCCGCGGCTGCACGTATTTCCGTCGACATGCAATAAGGTCTCGCCGTTGTGAGTTACCTGGAGTGTGCAACCTACAGGGCAGGTAATGCAGATCATCTCATCGGTTGTCTCTGGCATACATTCACGATCCTCTTCGCACAGATTAATGGGGCACGATGCTGACACGTAGTTCCTTGCTCTGCCGCACTTTATCGTAATCACGTTCGCGTAGCGTGACATTGACCATCTCGCCGGGGCGGGCGTAGCGCGCCGCGCGGCGCGTGACCAGCGTCTCTCGGTCGTGCACCTGGATCCAGACAGGTTGCTCAAGAGGCTGGCGAACGCGCATCTGCAAACGTACTTCGGCCTGGGAGAGACGTTCTGGATTCACGAGATGCGGCACGACATAGCGCACGTTCTCGCCCGCCGTCGTGGGAATCGGCGGGATGCGAGCCGTCTCAGCGCCGCACATGGCGTAACGCGCTGCGCTCTCTCCTGCTGCGAACCCCGCTTCGGTCACCCAGTCGACCAGATCGTAGACGTGAACGACGTTGCCGGCGGCAAAGATCCCGGGAATATTGGTATGGTAGCCCTCATCTACGAAGGGGCCGCCCGTCACGGGATCCAGGCGAACGCCGGCTTGTTGTGACAGTTCATTCTCAGGAATGAGCCCAACAGAGAGGAGTAATGTGTCGCATGGGATGATCGCTTCTGTACCGGGCACCGGGATCCATTGTTCATCTACAGCCACGGCTTCAACCGCCTCTACCCGTTCCCGTCCGATTATGCGCTTGACGGTGTGACGAAGCTGCAGGGGAATATCGAAGTCCAGCAAGCATTGGACGTAGTTCCGGCTTAGTCCGCTCAGGTAGGGCATGACCTCCAGAACACGCTCCACTTTGGCGCCTTCGAAGGTCAGCCTACGTGCCATAATCATGCCGATATCGCCTGAACCGAGGATCACGATTTGCTTGCCCGGCATGTAGCCTTCGACATTGACCCAACGTTGGGCGGTACCCGCGGTATAGACGCCGGAAGGTCTCATGCCGGGGATGCGAATCTGAGCCCGCGTGCGCTCGCGACAGCCCATTGCCAGCACGATAGCCTTGGCTTGGAGTTTTGAGAAGCCGGTTTGGGCGCTAGTTGCATAAATTGTGCGCTCGCGTGTGATCTCGAGCACCATTGCATCGAGCAGCGTCTCGATGCCCAGATCGTGCACCTCGTTGATAAAGCGCTGAGCATAGCTAGGCCCTGGCAGATCTTCGCCGAAGATCTCGACGCCGAATCCATTGTGGATGCACTGCAGCAGAATCCCTCCCAGCTCCTGATCGCGTTCAATGATCAGCACATCATCCGCACCCGCTCGCTTCGCCGCCAGCGCCGCCGCGAGACCACCGGGCCCGCTTCCAATCACGACCACGTCATAGTGCTCCTTCATGATGTTGGACCTCCTTTAGTCACGCATCTTGGTCCTGCGGGCGAGGAGTTTGGAGGGCCCGCCACGTTTGGTGATCTCGAGCGGGTTGAGTCCTAACTCTTGTGCAAGGAGTTCCACAACGCGGGGCATATCGAAGGCGCCTTGACAGCGCCCCGTCCCAAGCCAGGTACGGCGCTTGATGGCGTCGTAGGTGTCTGCCGGCACTGGTGCGTGGATTTCCGCGACGATCTCGCCTTCCGTGACAGCCTCGCACCGGCAGATCACACGCCCGTAGCGTGAATCCTTCCGGACGAGTTCGGCTTGCTCGGCGTGCGAGAGGTGGCGGAAGACTGGACGGCCTGGCCGAATTGGATTCCAGTTCGGTTTCTCGTAAAGGACTTCTCCCGCTTGCTTGAGCAGTTCGATCACGCGCAGAGCGATAGCTGGCGCTGCCGTGAGCCCGGGGCTCTCGATGCCACCTAGATTGACGAGCCCCCGGATGCTTTCGGGAATCTCTATAACGAAGTCCTTATGGTAGTCGATCTTGGGATCCGGAGTAGGTGCATTGCTGCCGGGGCGCAGACCCGCGAAGACAGCGATGATGGCGTGCCGGTCGAGGTTGGGCACCAGCTTCAGCGCGCCCTCCCAGATTTCCTCGAGTCCCTGCGTCGTAACGGCTGCGTCCTCCCTATCGCCCACCTCCTCGGCGTTAGGTCCGACGATGGTGTTGCCGTGCACGGTCGTTGTCACCAGGATGCCTTTGCTGATCCTGGACGGCATAGGAAAAAGGACGTTATCGAGCTGAAAGTGATTGCGATCGAGGACGACATACTCGCCGCGCCGTGGCGTAATTGTGAACTCCTCCCGTACGCCGGCACGATGCATCACTTCGTCGGCGTACAGGCCTGCCGCATTGATCACCCAGCGCGCCCGGAACTCGCCCCGATCGGTTACGATACCGGCGATTTGAGGTGGCTTATTCGTGTCAGCTTCCCAGATAAAGTCGAGGAAAGCGGTGCTCCGTTTGAGCGTGACGCCATTGGTGACTGCGTTCTCGCCTGCCGCGATGGTGGCACCCCACGGGTCGCAGACCCCACCGACCGGGCAGAAGAGGGCGCCGCTGGTCTCGGGACTGATCTGCGGTTCACGACGCCGCATCTCCTCCCCAGAGATTAGCTGATAGGGAACGCCGTTGGCGCGGGCGCGGGCTTCTTCCGCGCGCAGTGCCTCCTGTTCTTCACTGCCGATGGCAACCGCATAGGTTCCACAGCGCTCAAAGCTGAAGTGCAGCTCCTCCGCGAGTTGATCCCACATCGCGTTGCCTCTGACATTCAACTCTGCTTTCAAGGTGCCGGGTTCGACGGCATAACCTCCGTGGACGATGGCTGAATTCGCCGCGGAAGCGCCCATACAGATGTCGGCCTCTTTCTCAATCCAGAGAATCTTCAGCTGATAGCGCGACAGATATCGCGCGACCATCGCTCCCACAATGCCCGCTCCGACAATGATGATATCGTAGGTGCTAGGTGCCGGCTCGCGGGGAGAGCCCGGTGTTTCGTGCATGGTCTCCTCTTTCGCTCTCTAGCCCATCAGTTCGCAACCTGCTATTGGGCGAGATCGTCTAGAATCTCATCCAGATCGACGGCGGCAATCGTATCATAGCGGTAGTGTGCATGGCCGACGCGCTCTTCCGGGCCGACCCCCACTGCGACCATCTCTGCCGCTAGGGCTGCCGTGACGCCGGAAGCCGCATCTTCTATAACGATGCATTGCCCCGGTCGAACCCCCATCTGCTCCGCCGCATAGAGGAAAAGATCGGGGGCCGGCTTCGTGCGTTCAACACTGTAGCCGTCAGCAATCACGTCGAAGGCCTCGATGATGCCCAACCGCTGCAGCACTATACGTGTATTCTTGCTGGCAGAGCCGATCGCCATTTTCAACCCACGCGACCGGATTGCCGCTAGCAGCGCCGGCGCACCTTCGAGGAAGTCCGCAGGCGTGATCTGTTCCAGCGAATTGCGGTAGTAGCGGTTCTTACGGTCCATAATCTCTTCGAGCGTGTCTTCGCCATACCTCTCTATGTGCTCACCCAAGAGTAGTTCCAGGGACTGCCGCCTTGATACGCCGCGCAGGGCCTCGTTATCTTCGCGTGTAAAGGTAATACCCTCTTCTTCCGCGACGCGTTGCCATGCGTGAAAGTGGTATTCGGCAGTATCGGTGATGACACCATCGAGGTCCAGGATAACGGCTCCAATCTCCCGACTTCGATCCATCTTCATGCCTCTGCCCAGTTGAAGGTGCGCTCAACCGCTTTTTTCCATCCGGCGTAGAGCTTGTCCCGTTGGCTAGCTGCCATCTGTGGCTCGAATGTACGATCGATTTGCCAGTTTCGCCGGAGCGTATCAAGATCCTCCCAATATCCCACCGCGAGCCCCGCAGCGTAGCTTGCGCCCAGGGCTGTGGTCTCTGTCACGTTAGGGCGCACGACCGGAACGCCCAGCACGTCGGCCTGGAATTGCATCAGGAGCTCATTTGCGACCATGCCACCATCGACCTTGAGCGTTGCCAGCGGTACGCCCGAATCCTGCTCCATAGCTTCGACCACGTCACGCGTTTGGTAGGCGGTTGCCTCGAGCGCTGCGCGACAGATGTGCTGCTTCGTGATGTAGCGGGTCATACCCACCATCACGCCGCGTGCATCGCTGCGCCAGTAAGGTGCGAAGAGGCCCGAAAAAGCCGGGACGATGTAGATACCGCCGGCATCCTCAACCTCACGGGCAAGATCCTCGATCTGCGGTGCGCGTGTGAAGAAGCCCAGGTTATCTCGCAGCCACTGCACCAGCGCGCCGGTGATCGCAATGGAGCCTTCCAGTGCGTAGACTGCGGGCGCATCTCCCAGTTTGTAGCCGAGAGTAGTCAGCAGTCCGCTTGCCGATGGCACGATCTCGGTTCCGGTATTCAGCAGCATGAAACAGCCGGTTCCGTAGGTGTTCTTGCCCTCGCCCGGATCGAAGCATGTTTGTCCAACCAGTGCTGCTTGCTGGTCCCCAAGCGCTCCGGTAACCGGTATACTCTCGCCAAAAGGGCCGTCGCTGCGCGTGAAGCCATAGGCGCGGGCTGCGCTGGAAGGGCGGATATCCGGCAGCATAGACGTAGGAATGCCCAACGTATTGAGAATCTCTTCATCCCAGTCCAGCGTGTGCAGATCCATCAACATCGTGCGACTGGCATTCGTCACGTCCGTGATGTGGGCGCCGCCCTGGGGGCCGCCGGTCAGCCACCAGATAAGCCAGGTATCAATGGTGCCGAAGAGCGCGTCGCCTTTTCCGGCTGCCTGGCGCACGGTCGAGACGTTTTGCAACAGCCAGGCCAGCTTGGGACCCGCGAAGTAGGTCGTCAGGGGCAGGCCCACCTTCTCACGGAAACGGTCCTGTCCCCCGTCTTGCGCCAGCGTATCGCAGATGCCTTTGGTGCGTGTATCCTGCCAGACGATGGCGTTGTAAAGGGGCTGGCCGGTGTGGCGATCCCAGACCACGGTGGTCTCGCGTTGGTTGGTGATGCCGATGGCAGCGATTCTGCCGCTTTGGATGTTGCCCTGGGTCAGGGTTTGCCGGATCACCTTCTGCGTCTTGGCCCAGATCTCCAGAGGATCGTGTTCGACCCATCCCGGTCTTGGGTATTTCTGTTCATGTTCTTCGTAGGACCAGATGACGGGCTGTCCGGCGTGATCGAAGAGGATGCACCGTGTTCCGGTCGTGCCTTGATCGAGTGCGGCAATATACGCGTCCTCTGCCATCTCAACCTCCGGGTTTA
>SLDA01000447.1 GCA_007125545.1 Thermoflexales bacterium
GTATTGTAGAGAGCCTTATCGCCAAGGGCGGCGAATGGGATGTCAGACTTGTCGACATCGACGAAGAGTGCTTGGAGATCGCGACTCTGCTCACGCAGCGGCTGGTCGATCTCTATGAGGCGCCGGTGACGATCACCGGCTCCCTAAATCGGCAGGATGTGCTGGCGGGTGCTGACGCTGTCGTCTCGACGATTGGTGTCGGAGGGCGGCGCGCCTGGGAGAAGGACGTGACCATCTTCCGCCAGTTTGACATCTTCCAGTCGACCGGCGATACCTACGGCGCCGGCGGTATCTCCCGTGCCTTGCGGACGATTCCGGTGCTGGTGGAGGTGGCCAAAGACATCGAGCTCCTTGCCCCGAATGCGCTGTTCATCAACTTCACCAATCCCATGACGGTCAACTGCCGCGCTGTCGCCAAGACAACTTCCTTGAAGACCGCCGGACTTTGCTACGGCGTCACCTTCTACGAGCACTACCTGGCCAAGTTGATCGGCGTGCCATGGGAGGAGGTTCGCTGTCGCGCCATCGGTGTCAACCACTTCACCTGGATCACGGAGTTCCAGCATGAAGGTCGGGACGCGTGGCCCCTGGTGCGCCAGAAAATGCAGGAAAGGGAAGGCACGCCGGAGGCGGACCACAACCGCTACACGTGGGAATTGTTCCGCACGTTCGATGCTTTCCCCTGTGTGGGCGACGGCCACATCTGCGAGTTCGTGCCGGGCTGGCAGGGGAAGGGGGCTTACTATGGCCGCACCTTCGGCATCGACGCGGGTCACGGCTTCGAGGAATATGCCGCAGGCTTCGACAAGGTGTTTGATGATATGGCGGATCAGGCGTACGGACGCGTGCCGATGACGAAGGCTACCGATGAGGAGCATGCCGGCGAGACCTTCAAGGATGAGGACCTGTTCATCGATGTCCTCAGCGCTGCGATGGGTGAGGACGAGATCCTCCGTACTGTCAACTTGCCCAACCATGGGACTGCCACCAACCTGCCCGAGGGGGCCGTGCTGGAGGCGACGACATTGATCAGCGGGATGGGATTCGAGCCGCTCGCCTTTGGCGACGTGCCGCAGGGTCTCACCGCCATTCTCCAGCGCATCATCGGGGCGCAGGAGCTCACCGTGGAGGCCTCGCTCAAGGCAGACCGCAAGCTGGCACTCCAGGCGCTGATCGCCGGTGAGACGGTGAAGACGGAGGCGGAGGCTGAAGCCGTGCTCGACGCTATCTTGGAGACGCACCGCGAATATCTGCCGCAATTCTTTGGCTAGCCCAGGAGCGGTGAGTCCACGCTTGAGCTAAGATCGCGCGAGCCAGGCAGCGAACTCTGGCCTCGCCGCCGGCAGATCATAGGGCTCATAGATAGATGTGTGGCGCTAATTTCTACGAGAGGAGATCAGGTGATGAGATCGCTGTCCATTGGCAAATACCGGGGGCTGCAGCAGTGCGCGACGTCCCGTGGGGCGCTGGCTGTGCTGGCGCTTGACCATCGTAACAGCCTGCATAAGGCTCTGAAGCTGGATGCCTCCGCCCCCGAAACGGGCACAATCATCACAGCATTGAAGCGTCAGATCGTCGAGATCGTGGGACCGGCAGCCACGGCGTTGCTCCTCGATCCCATCTACGGTGCCGCACAGGTAGTTGCGGCGGGTGCGCTGCCGCGTGAGGTTGGCCTCACGGTAGCCCTGGAGGCATCAGGCTATACCGGGACTCCCGCTGCGCGAGACAGCCAAGTCCTGCCGGGCTGGAGTGTGGCGCAGGCCAAGCGCATGGGCGCAAGCGCGGTGAAGTTACTGGTCTACTATCATCCCAACTCGCCGACAGCCGGCGCCATACAGGAGCTGGTCAGGCAGGTCGCGGAGGCGTGCGACCACCACGATATCGCCTTCTTCCTGGAAACGCTCTCCTATTCGCTCGATCCCACGACACCGAAGCCGCGGGGCGATGAACTGCGACGGGTGGTGATCGAAACCGCCGCTCAGCTCACACCATTGGGCGCCGACGTACTGAAGACCGAGTTCCCTGTGGAGGCGAAGGCGGATCCCGGTGGGGCCACCTGGGCGGAAGCTTGCGCTGAGTTATCCGGCGCGAGTGTCATTCCCTGGATTCTGCTGTCCGCGGGTGTCGACTACGAGACTTACCTGAGACAAACTGTGGTCGCGTGCCAGTCTGGGGCCTCGGGCGTGGCCGCGGGTCGCGCTATCTGGCAGGAGGTAACAGCCTTGACCGGCGAGGAGCGCCTGTCCTTTCTCAAGGAGATTGCCTATCCCCGGATGGCGCGCATCACATCACTGTGCGATGCGCTTGCCCGTCCATGGACGGACCTGCTCTCGCCGGTTGAGATCTCGTCTGAGTGGTATCAAGTCTATCCGCAATGACGAAGCCTCTACGGGAGGTGGTCGGTCGCATTCTGGCGATCGGAGAGGAGGGTGGTCTCCCGATCACCCTCCTGGCTGTCTGTCCCAACTCGCAGGCGGTCTTGGACGCTGCCGTGCTGTCAGCATCCCGGAACCGTGCTCCGATGCTCTTTGCCGCTACCCTCAATCAAGTAGATCTGGATGGCGGCTACACCGGTTGGACGCAGCAGAGCTTTGTGGCGGCTATGCGGAAGTGTGCGGCTGAGCTTGCGTGGTCGGGTCCCCTCTACCCGTGTCTGGACCACGGCGGTCCGTGGCTCAAGGACGCCCACGCCAGGGATGGCCTTAGCCTGGCGGAGAGCATGGAGGCGGTCAAGGATTCGCTGACAGCATCTCTCGAGGCGGGCTTCCAGCTCCTCCACATCGATCCCACGGTGGACCGGTCCCTGCCTGATGGCTGTGCCGTGGCCATCGACACGGTGGTGGACCGGACGGTTGAGCTGTTGGCCCACGCCGAGTCTGAGCGCCAGAGGTTGCGCTTGCCCCCGGTAGATTACGAGGTGGGCACAGAGGAGGTGCACGGCGGGCTGGTGGACTTCACGGCCTTCGAACACTTCGTGACACGGCTGCGCCGCGAGCTGGCGGATCGGAGCCTGCTGGAGGCCTGGCCCGTCTTTATCGTGGCCAAAGTGGGCACGGATTTGCACACCACGACCTTTGACGCGGCGACAGCGGCGCAACTGCGAGATCTCGTCAGCCCCTATGGGTCGGTTATCAAGGGACACTATACGGATTGGGTTGGGGACCCGGCAGCCTATCCCACCTCGGGCATGGGCGGCGCGAATGTCGGCCCCGAGTTTACCGCCGTAGAATACGAGGCCCTGGTCGAACTGGCGCTGAAAGAAGCGAAGCTCTGCCGTGACAGGACTCTCCCCTCGTCTGGCTTCCGTCGTGTTCTGGAAGAAGCTGTCGAATCCTCCGGTCGCTGGCGCAAGTGGCTCCAGCCTGGTGAGGAGGGGCTCGATTTCTACGACCTCGCCGGTGATCGGCGTGCCTGGCTGACGCAGACCGGGGCGCGCTATGTCTGGACCACCCCCGCTGTCCTGGCAGCTCGCAAGACGCTCTATGCCAACACGAGCCTCGTGTTACCCGATCCGCATCAGTACATCGTCGACCGCATCGCGGACGCCATAGACCGCTATATAGAAGCCTTCAACCTGGTCGACGCGGTCTATAGAGTAACTTGAGTGAACGGTTTACCTAAACCGGATCTGCCGTCTTCATTTCTCAACAACAAGGTCGCTCTCCGCCAAAACGTAGCGCTCCACGTTATCAGCCGAGGACTCTGCCAGCGGAGCATGTAGCCGCCCGCCTTGTAGGTTACGTCCCCACACCACAGAAAACGCCACGGGACTGGGTTCGTCGTAGGTGGGGTGGTGCAGTCGTTCGAAGTTACCGTTTTCGCGCTTGATCTCTATCTGCCAGGATTCGGGCACCTCGTCGCCGGGCCAGGTGATGTGCAGGCCATCCAGTGAGAGGTTGAGTACATTCTCGGCCACGATTGCAGCCTCGGCGACGCGCGCCTCCGGGCTGCGATTCGAGAATTGGCCACTACGGGCGTCTGCGGCGATGGGACCCGGGCTCTCGATGTAAGGGTAGACGAGTTGGACGTCACGCAACGTAACGTTCTCCAGCATAGAGCCGTCCTCTGCCGTCATCAGAATCCGACCCTGTGTGCGCGCGATAAAGTTGCTGATCGAAACGTTCCGGATCTTGCCAAGCTTGGAGCCATCGTTGCGCCGGCGGCAGTCCAGGTGAATCGGCAGAGGCAGGATTACGGGCACGTTGCTATCGAAGACAATGTTACTGACCACGATGTCCTCCATCGTGCCGCCTTCGATGGTGTAGATCGCAACGCCCCGGTGGGATTGGAAGATCGAGCAGTTGCTGAAGGTGACCTGCCGGATGTCGTGAAAGGTGCCATTGGTGCCGAGCTTCAGGGCGGCGCACATTGTCCGAATCACACAGTTCGTGACTGTGATCCGTTCCACAGGCCCGCTGTCGCTTTTGAGCACGATCCCGTCATCGCATGTGCTGATGTAGCAGTCGCTGATCCGCACATCGCGACAGCCGGTTATGTCGATACCATCGGAGTTGGGGGTTCGCAGATCATTGTCGATGGTGATGTTGTGGACGGTGGCGCGTTCGCTATCCTGGAGATGCAGCGTCCAGCCTGCGGGATTGGTCAAGCGGATGTCCTCAATAAGGACGTCGTGACAGCCCACGATCTGCACCATAGGACTGGGTCGCTCCTTCTGTGCACGAATCCATCGATTCGGATCGTTCTGGGGCTCCCAAAATGCCTCCCCCTGCCCATCGATCGTGCCCTGCCCGCGGATCGCGATATCGTGGGCGCCCTTGGCGACGATTAAATGCCGGCTCTGTCGATCGTCTTGCCTCCTGATCGACATCGGGGGATAGTCCGCTAAATCCTGGGAGCCCAGAAGTGTGGCGCCAGGCTGAAGGTGCAGGGTTACGTAGTCTTTCAGATAGACTGTACCTGTGACGTAACTGCCCGGTGGCACCAAGACAGTGCCACCTCCCTCGGCGGTCGCCGCATCGATGGCTGCCTGAATCGCCGTCGTGTTCAGTGTCTCGCCGTCTTCCACAGCGCCGTAGTCGCATATGTCATACATGGATGTAGTTTCCTCTCTTGGGGCAGCTTCCGGGCTGTGGCGTGTTATTCGATGATATGAGCACGAAATTCGGACGTTTACCCCTTCGCGGTTGTCCGTACACGTTCACCGACCCGCCGACCGACTCGAATCGCTTCTTCCCATACATCGTTTTGCTCTTCGACTCGTGAATACATGCAGTCTGACGTTATGGCATCCGGACCGTGCATCGAGGTGACTGCGCTCATCTTGCACGTATCCCCCTCGCCACAGGTGAGACAAGGTAGATTTCCGTGCACCGACAACTGCGCCACTAGGTCCATGTGCTCATAATTCCTGATTTCCGCAGCTAATGATCGATTGACGGTGTCCATCACTGTAGGATTGAGGCCCGTCAAGATGGTGACGCACAGCTTGCCCTCAAGCAGGTTATTCACATGTCTGAACGACCAGAATCGTTCGAGCAGCGCTTTCGTAAAAGCATCAATCTGTCCATAAGGCGTGTAGGCACCGATTACTAAGGCCTTGGCGCTCTTGATCTTGTCAGCCAAGTTCTGGAAATCATCTTCGATTTTGCAGATGTTGTCGCGAACACATTGTTTACACGCTAGACAGGGTCTGACGTAAAGTCTGCTCAGCTTTATAAACTCGAACTCAAGCCCGGTCGCACCGAGCACAGCATTAACAAGGCGGTCCGTATTGCTGTTCTTTACCGGACTTCCAGAAATGCCTAATACTTCCGCAGTCATAAAGACTCCCCTTTCAGTTTACTGACTCGTTCTGAGCTATTCTGAATCCTTCCTGACCAAGCCCACGTATTCGTCTTGGAGCGGGTAGGTGCGGAAACCTTCAATTTGCTTATCCGTTACGTGCTCCAGCCAGAGACCGTGCATACCCGGCAGCGGCTCCGGTGAGGCATTCACGACCTCGATATCGCGCATAGTCAGGCCCTTGACGCCATGAACAATAACGTGCGCCGGGATCGTGCGAAGGTGGGGAAGGTCACGGTTCCACTGCCCGGTGCTGGGGGTCGGGTTGACGAAGCTCTCCAAATCCTGCGGCCCGCTGACCTGCATCAGGATGTTGCTCAAGCGCAGATTCTCGATAGGTACATCCGCCCAGCCGCCGGCGATGATGCGTCCGGTAGAGCGGATGACCCAGTTGGAGAACGTCAAGCCCCGTACGCTACCCGGTGTCTGGGGGAGGTAATCCGCCCCAGTATCAGTTTCCGATTCGATCCCATGGATTCGCCGTCTCTTGTGGTGTGGATTGCGAACGTCGATGTGGATGGGGCGCACGCCGAAATTCGGCGGGTGAGTGCCACCTTCCATCACGATATTTGCACATACAATGTCCTCGATGGCGGCGCCGTTTCCCAGGTATATGGCAAAGGCGCGCTCGCTGTCGTAGACGATGCAGTTGTTGATCGTGATCTGGCGGAAGGGGTAACCGCAACTGGTGTAGAACTTGATCGCGGCGCAGCGCGTCGAGAGGATGCAGTTACTCACCGTGATGCGCTCGCAGGGACCGGTGCCGGGCAGGGTGAACGCTACGATAGCGTCATCCCCGTTTTCGATGTGGCAGTCGCTGATGAGCACGTCCCGGCAGGCGTTGATGTCGATGCCATCGGAGTTCGGACCATCCAGTGGGTTGAGGATATGGACGCCACGGACCCATACCCAGCGAGAGAGGCGCATATTGAGCGCCCAGCCCGCGGAGTTGGTGAGGGTCACGTCCTCCACGCGAATGTTGTCCGAGTCCGCAATGTCGACCATAGGACTGGGACGCCGGTCATGGGGCGAGAGTGCAAGACGGTATCCGCGCCAAGGCTGTTCCCCGTCTCGCGGCGCTTCGGGCGAGTCCCAGTACGCAGGCCCCTGTCCGTCAATGGTCCCGCCGCCGGTAATCCGTACTCGGGTGGCATCGGCGATGCGAAGGAGGTGATAGCCGGTCTGATCGCCGTCCTTACCACGAGTGTCTAGTGTGTAATCCTCAATGCGCGTGCTGCCGAGCAGGGTCGCGCCTGGCGTGAGGTTCAGGGTCGTGTAGCTGTGAATGCGGAGCGTGCCGGTGAGGAAGTGGCCGGCAGGCACAGTCACCTCGCCACCGCCTGCGTCCCGGCAAGCGTCAAGTGCATCTTGGAGCGCCGCGGTGTCCAGTGTCTGTCCGTCACCAACTGCGCCAAAGTTGCGCACGTTGAACATTGTTATGCCTCCGTTGGAGTGGTTAGGTATCGTTGACGTTTCTCGTGAGGATAGATGAGCGTTGTGGAATCCGGCTACGAATGCCGCACCTCGAGTTCGAAACCCCGAGCGGTCTCGCTAAGCGCTTCCATCTGCGCCTTGGCGGGCGCCACCAGATCGCGCGCGCGATGGTCCATCTCCAAGCTGGCGTATTTGCTTTCGGCCATGCCGTGGAAGCGTAGGAGCTCGTAGTAGACGACGTTAGGCAGTTCAGCGACGAAAGCAGCAATAGCCGATACCGACGCTTCGTCATCGTTCACGCCCGGCACAATGGGCGTTCGCACAATGAGCGGGATTTTGGTTTCGCCCAGTCGCCGGGCGTTTTCGAGAATACGTGCATTCGGGACGCCGGTCACCGCCCGGTGCTTCTCAGAATCCATAACTTTGATATCCATCATCAGCAAGTCGGTGACGGGCAGGATATGAGCGAGCTGCTCCCAGGGCATATTCGCTGCGGTCTCAACGGCTGTATGGATCCCTTCTTGCCTGCAACGACTGAGGATGGCTTCGGCAAAGTCCAATTGCAGCAACGGCTCGCCACCGGATAGCGTCACGCCGCCGCCCGAGGTTTCGTAGAAGGCGCGGTCGCGGAGTACGGTTTCAACGATCTCGTCCGCGGATTTAGTCTCGCCAACGAGGACCAGGGCTCGCGCATAGCAAGTATCCGCGCAGGCTCCACAGCCGGTACAGGCGTCCCGGTCGAAGCTCCGCTCGCCATCGGTCATCTGGTGCGCGCCCTCCGGACATACCTCGAAGCACGCGCCGCAACCGATGCAGCGGTCGAGATAGAGCTGAAGCTGCGGCTGTGTAGCCAGCGTCTCCGGATTGTGACACCAGAAGCAGCGCTGGCTACACCCCTTGAAAAAGACCGTCGTTCGTATCCCCGGACCGTCGTGTATCGAGAAGTGCTGGATGTCTGTGATAACGCCTTGTATCATAGGGCTCTAGTCGTTCGCCAGGATGCGGTCAACGATGGGTTGCCGATACTCGCGCGAGAGCGAGTTGAAATAGGCGCTATAGCCCGTTACCCGTATCATCAGATCGGGATGTGTTGCGGGATCCTCATGCGCCTCCAAGACGTGCTCTTTGGAGAGCACGTTCATATTGATCAGGGTGCCGCCTTGGCGGTTGTGAGCCATAATGAAAGCGGCGACGGCGTCGTAACCGCCCATGCTTTGGACTAGCTTGTCATCCAGCTCCACTTGCAGGGGCGTGGTGTTGCCCCAACCTGACTGGGTTGCCGCCACAGCGTTGGCTTTGGCGGTCAGTGCAACGGCGCCGCCGGGCAAGAAGCCGGGGTCCGGGTCTGCACTGTGGGAGACCGGTGCGCCGGCGTGGCGACCGTTCGGTGTCGCCGGGACGCGTTTTCCATAGCTGTTGGTACCGCCGTGGGAGAAGAGTCCGGGTACGCAGACGTAGCGTCCTCTGGGCGTCGGGGTGTCGCGTACCAAGCTCGTCCAGAGATCGGCGATCCGCTCCGCCCACCAGTCGGCGCGCGTACCACCAACCCCGTAACGGGGAATGCTGTTAAGCATCAACCGTACGTGTTCGGCACCGGCATAGTCGTTCTCCAGATGCGTCATCAGCTCATCCCAGGTGAGGCGCCCCTCTTCGACGACGCGCTGCTCGATCGCGGCGAAGGAATCCGCCACGGTTGCCAGGCCAATGCCGTCAAAGGCGAGATCGACGATGTCCACACCACCGGCGGAGCAGTCAAGTCCGCGCTCGATCGGACCGTGGCAGAAGAGGTTGAGCACGACCTCAACGTAGTTGTCGGCTTGACGCTCCATGTGGATGTCCTTACCTTCCTTAACGGCATCCACGACCACGCTCAGATGATGAGCGTAACGTCCCCAGAGCTCGTCCATCGTCCGCGGCAGCGCAGAATCCGTCTTGAACTCATCGAGACCGAGGAGTAGGGGGGTCACGAGGCACAGCCGCGTGCCATCTTGAATGGAGTATTCGATGCCGGGCAGTGCCGTCCAGTTACAGCCAACTTTGGCGCGCATCCGTGCCAGCCCGATCGGGAAGCCATTCCGCGCAAAGCCCTCGTCCAGCCCTTTGGATAGCGCGAAGTCGACGCCGGTCCCGTCTTCCACCATATAAACAAGCGCTTGCTTGAGCAGCGCCTGATCCATGTCTTCGTGGACGCGGAGCGCGATGTTGGTGGGGATACGAATGCGGTGCATCGCCTCCAGGATCAGGAACGACATCTTACTTGTCAAGTCGTGGCCATTGGGCGCCTGCCCGCCGATCTGTGAATAGTGCGGATCATTGAAGAAGAAACTGCAGAGATGCCAGATGACTGATTCGTCGGTCTCCCGACCTGCGGCGATATCGGCTTCGTAGAAGGGGCGCAGAAGCTCGTCGAGCTGTCCCAGGGCACCACCCAGGGCCCACATCCGGTCGACGCACTGGAACCACGCAAGGAACTCGACCGCTTCGCGCAGGGTGCGAGGTGCACCCTCGATCAGGTACTCGTTGACGTCGGCGATGGCCA
>SLDA01000118.1 GCA_007125545.1 Thermoflexales bacterium
GACTTCGATGTGTTGGAGGAGGCCAAGGCGCGGATCGCCGTTCTGGCGCAGAAGGCAGCTGATCCATATAATGTCAACCAGACCAGCGGATACCCACACTTCTACGGTCTTGGTGACGAACCTAAGGGCGAAGGTGCCTACGAGCGACTCTCTTTGGAAGGCCGGCTGATCAAGGTATTCGTGGACTGGCTGACCCCTTCCGATACCTCGATGATGACAGACGGTGAGTCACGCGTCGTCACGCTGCTGGAGGCAGACGGACGCGTGATGTCCGCGGGCTTGCTCACTCGGGTTAATGCCACGACCTATACACTCGACGTACCGGTGAAGGCTGCCGCGAGGGTAATGACGTGGTTGCGAGCGCTGGTCGATGGGTATGCAGCGACCGACGATGTATACGGAAGGCTCACCTACCTTGACGCTGTTCGCGATCTGGGTGAGGCGCCCGCACCCTCGCAAGAACTGAGGGCGGACGAAGGACCCTACGACAAGCCTTATTTCGTGGGGGCGTGGTCGACGCGGGAGCCGGCTGGAGAGGCCCTTCCGGAATTCGCGTGGGAGTCCTCTGACGATGCCCCACTGCTCACGACAAGGCTTCATGCGACGCATCGTGAGTTGGACGCCCGCATGGTGCCCTTCGGAGGTTGGGATATGCCGGTCTGGTACACCAGCAGCCGCGAAGAGCATCAGGCGGTGCGCGAGGCCGCAGGGCTCTTTGACGTCAGCCATATGGGTTGCTGGGACGTCCAGGGGCCCGAGGCTGCCACGTTCCTCAACTTGATCCTGGTCAACGACATTAACCTGCTGAAGGTTGGCGAATCCCAGTACACTGCCTTCTTCGCAACAGACGGTAATCCCCTCGATGATCTGCTCGTCTATCAGATCGGGGAGGCACATTATCTCCTCGTCGTGAACGCGGCCAACAATGACAAAGACTGGGCCTGGATGAACGGTGTACTGCGGGGCGAGGTTATGATCGATCCCAACCGTCCCTGGGTACGCTGGAAGACTGCTGAGAATGGTGTAGTGGTGCGCGACTTACGCAAACCTGAGGCGGGCGCGGATATGCGCCATCAGTTGGCGATCCAGGGTCAGAAGTCGAAGGACATTCTCCTGGCTCTTGGAGGTGAAGCTGGAGACCTTGCCCGGGTCCGTTCGCTCTCTTGGACAGGGATTACACGTGCCACACTTGGCGGGTTTGACCTCTGGATCAGCCGCACGGGATACACCGGCGAGCGGGTGGCCTATGAACTGTTTGTGCATCCCGATCGCATCGTGGCACTATGGGATGCATTGTTGGATACCGGCGCTCCTTTCGGCATCAAGCCTTGCGGCCTGGCCTCGCGAGATAGCCTGCGTATCGAAGCCGGGTTGCCGCTTTACGGCCACGAGATGGCGGGCCCTCTCAATCTTACGATGGGCGAGGCAGGGTTCGGCACGTATCCCAAGTGGTATAAGCCCTTCTTCGTCGGACGCGAAGCGTACATCGAGCAGGAGCTTAAGCGCGACTCGATTGTGGTCCGCTTCCACGTGGCGGAAAAGGGGCAGCCTATGCCACAGCTGCTCGATCCCGTGATTGATGCTAGGGGTCGGGTTGTCGGGCGCGTGACAAGTTGCAGTCTGGACACGGAGGGCTACCTGGTGGGGCAGGCATATGTCCGCGAAAGCGTGAAGAAGGTGGGGACGGCTCTGTCCATTCTCCCCACGCCGCGGCGCGCGCCAAAGCCGCAGCCTGACCTTGAAATGGGTGACCGTGTCAATCTCCCGGTTGCGATCGAGATCATCAGCCGGTTCCCGAAGTAAAGGCCATTGGCAGGCGTACGAAAGCACGCGTGCGCCGCGGCACGAAGGTTGGCCCTCTGGGCTAGTCGTATAAGGTATCTAGGGGCGCCCTGGGACCACGGCGTCCCTAGATACCGGCCGGCTCGGCGAGCGATTCGGGAGACCAGTCAACCAAACGTCCTTTTTGGCTGTGCGATGTCTATCGGGTACTAGTCCGGTTACTCGACTTCTAGCCACCATTCCTTGTTAGTACGCGCAGCCTCTTCAATGTTCTGTTCGGTCTCGCGGTCGAGCGACAGGCCTCTCACGATCTCAACCGCATCGAGCGGCTCGACCGAATCGAAGATGTATCGAGCGTCGTCAACGCTGACACCCATCGCGTCTGCGACTTTCTTGAGTTCCTCGTCCATTGTCATCTCCTTTCACAGCTCGAGAGTCAAGCCATCACGATCTACCCCAATCCGTGCACATGGCTCGATACCAGGGGCGTCGTGCTAGGCAATCCAAGCACCATCAGCCAACTCCAACGTCCGATCCTCATAATAGCCTCCTTGGTGTGAATAAGGAACTGGGAAAAAAGCTCGTCCTTTAATATGACGCCGCTTGTCTCTCGATCCGTAAGGCGGTAGAATCTTCTCCTGTGCCAACACCATTTCAGCATCTCGCTTACGCGGAGCTCGTGGTTCGCCATCCGGATCTGCCGCTGTCCATTCAGCGGCGGCTTCTCAACGCTTGGGGCCCTTTCCTGTTGGGAAGCACAGCCGGGGATGTGCAGGTGATAACGGCCCAATCCCGTATCGAGACCCACTTCTACAACCTCGCCGATATTGGCATTCGGTCTGCGGTGGATACGCTGTTGACGGCACATCCGCACCTCGGGTCTCCGCAGAATCTATCGCCGGCGCACGCCGCGTTTGTCACCGGCTATCTGGTGCACCTCGTTTGGGATGAAGTGTGGGCGCGGGACCTCTTTATTCCGTTGTATCAGGATGCCCCTCACTGGCAAGAACGAGCCGCATATTTCCTGCATCACAACGCGCTGCGTGTCCTCTTGGACCGGCGGGCCTATGCTGCCCTGCAAGAGCGCGCTTCACTGCGATCCTCGCTGCGCGCTGTCGTGCCGCACCGATGGCTGCCCTTTGCCGAGGACGGGGCGCTGCTCTCATGGCGCGACTGGCTGGTGCAGCAGCTTACAAACCCGGCGGCGATTCAGACTCTGATGGTCTTCGCGCAACGTATGCGGGTGCCCGTCGAGGAGCTGGAGTCGCTGGTGCGGCAGATGGAGTCGAGCGAGTATGACTCGGTCCCGGACTGGGCTGCCGCGGTCGAGCGCTATGAGGCACGCGCCTTGCAGGAGACTGTCGAAACAGTAGTGCGCTACTGGGGGGTTGAAGCTAGAGTGCAACTGGTGAAAGAGCATGAGGCCCAGTAGAGCCCCCGCGTTCCTATGCCGGTGGAGTTGGGTATGTGGAAGATGATTCTGACACTTCTTATGGTGGCACTGACGGCTGTATCGGTGACCAGGCCTCTGACCCGGATAGCGTAAACGAATCAGTCGCAACAGGTGGCGCCTGCCGAGGTCGCATCCTACATCATCGCGCCTTTGCCGCGCACCGTGTTGGCTTCAACGAATTGCGTGTCGTCTGGGACGAGGATGAGATGGATTGGGATGCCTATCGCATCTGCGTAGCCTGGTGCCGGGATGTTGGCGTCTACACGATTCACGATCTTGAAGCCCGCGTGATCTCTACGGAGAAGTACACAGTTTGTTGGCTCGACCGCTGTCGTGCGATGCAGGACGCGCTTGAGACCAAGCGACGTTGCGCGCCTGGTGAGCTCTATTTACCATCCGGCTAGTTGAGCTGGGTGTAGGTGGCAGGTGATGGTGAGGCCTGGCCGCGCGGATGTGGCTTCTTCTTTCCCTCAAGCGGGATCTCGTAGGGGGGATGCATAAGGCGCTCCAGGTACAGGCGATCCACCTTGCGGGTGGCCTGCACGGCCCGGCGCTTGCGCAGCATCTTAATGGCGCCCAGGAGGCTCGCGGCAACACCTCGGAGAGTTGCGCGCGCTTCGACTCCGCGCCACGCTTTCAAAGCCTCGGACACCACTTTCAGCTGTGCCTGAATGACCTCCCGCCGGTGATCGCGCCACATATCGTCAGGATAGTTCTTGATCAGCGTGTAGATCCGGTTGCGCCCGTCGTAGAAGGATGCCGTTTTGCCGCCGCCTGAAGCTTTGAGTTTATGGTAGACGATGGCTTCGGGTACAAAGAGACAGCGCCAACCTGCGAGTTGTGCGCGCCAGGCCAGGTCGATATCTTCAAAGGAAAAGAAGAAATCATCGTCCAGTAGGCCGATCTCGTCAAGCATAGTGGTGCGGTATGCTGCGCTGCCCCCGCACGCGCTGAAGACGTAGGCCCGGCGATTGTACTGTCCAGCATCCGGACACCAGATGCCGCGGTTGTGGGCCATTCCGTCAGGACTCACGTAGTCCCCGGCCGTGTGCAAGATCTCGCGTTGGTCGAAGAGTAGCATTTTGGAGGCGACGATCCCAACTTCAGGATGGTCCCCGAAGGCTGTCGCAATCGTTGTCAGCCATTGAGGGTGGGTTTCTGTGTCGTTGTTGAGCAGCACGCGGATAGCGCCTTGGGCGGCCTTCAGCCCGGCGTTGCAGGCACCGGTGAATCCCAGGTTGCGTCTCTGCACCAGCACCCGAAATTCCGGATACTGGGCCAGCACCTCTACCGAGTTGTCGCTGGAAGCATTGTCGACGACCAAGATCTCGAAGTCCCGGTAATCCTGACGGCGTAGGCTGTCGAGACAGACCGGGAGATGGTGCGCACCGTTCCAGTTGGGGATGATGACTGAGATGCGCGCGAGTGCGGTGTGTGGCATGCCCTCAGCCGCGAGACTCCTGCTCATATACGGGTTCCCGCCTCGGCAATGAATGCGTCCACGGCTTCCTTCCAGGGGCGCAATCGGATGTTTAAGGCGGCGGCTGCGGTGTTCGCGAGCGGCGCATAGGGGGGCGGCGTGCTCTCCCGATTGAAAGCTGCTGACGTAATCGGCTCGACAGTTGTGCTGTCTCCCACTAGAGCTCGCGCGAAATCGAAGCGAGATGCCCCCCCTTCGTTGACCAGGTGATAGTTCCCATACGCATGGGTATCGATCAGCTTTACCAGGGCCTCTACTAGATCGGGTACGTAAGTGGGATTACTGACCTCGTCGGTGACGACCTGCAACCTATCACGCTCGGCTGCCAGTTCGAGGATCCGATGGGGGAAGTTCTTGCCCTCAGCGGCATAGAGCCAGGCGGTGCGCACAACATAGAAGCGGGTGAGCAGGTTTTGCACATACCACTCGCCCGCCAATTTCGAGCGCCCGTAGGCGTTGATGGGCTGCCGCTCGGCCCATTCATCATAGGGTGCTTGCGCTGCGCCGTCGAAGACCTCATTGGTACTGATTTGCATCATCTCTGCACCAATCGCCGCGGCTGACAGCGCCAGATTTTGAACTCCCATACCATTGACTCGGTAGGCCAGCTCCGGATCGCGCGCACAGCCATCGACGTGGGTCATCGCTGCCGAATTGATGATGAGCTCAGGTTCGAACGCCCGGACCAGCGTTACCATTGCGTCTCGGTCGGTGATGTCCTCTTCAGGAAGGTCGATGCCGCGTATGATATGGTCTACTTCGAGCCGCGCCAGCAAGGCGCGACCCAACTGGCCCTTGTGACCTGTGAGCAGAATTCGCATACCACCGCCCTCCTCTTCGACTGGACTCTTCAGTATATCGGGCTCACTTTACCACGGGTTGCGTGTTTTGCCATAGTTCCGCGGCTATTTTATGCGTTGGTCTCGGGCCTGCACATCATCAATGAGACGCGGGAAGGGTCGCTGCCAACCTTCGCGGCCAAAATCCGGCTGTTGCGACAGGTCGGAGATGTAGACCCGGTGGTCGAAGTGCGCTTCGACGGTGTAGTCCATGACAGTTTGGGTCAGGACGGTATCCAGGCGCTCGCGTACGGACTGGCAGCGAGGATCCCCGTAACGGTTGTCCTGCTCATCGGGGTCCTCAGAGCGGTTGAAGAGGAAGGTGTCGCCTGTGCTATATTTGCAGAGCCGCCACTGACCGTCATCGACCCACCAGCCTCCCTGTGTCGCGCCCACAATCTGTTGGCGGCCTGCATGTTGGAGTCTCTTTTCCGTCAATCCCAGCCCTGGCAGCGGGCGGGAGTCCATGTACGCGGGTACGTCGCAACCTCCCAGTGCCAGCAGTGTGGACGTCACATCGGTCAGAGTGACGAGGTCATCGTGGACGGTCTCGCCTGCCTTACCCGGGATACGCACAATCATAGGCACGTGAATGCTGCTCTCGAAGAAGGTGCCTTTGCCGATCATGCCGTGGTCGCCCAGGTAGTCACCGTGGTCGGCAGAGAAGATAATGACGGTGTTATCCAGGAGGCCCCGCCGTTCGAGCGTCGCCAGAATTTGGCCGATCTCGTAGTCGATCTGCTGAACCGAGCCCGCGTAGTGAGTGCGCACCCTGCGTACTTGATCGGGGTCGAACTCACCGTAATCGACCCCGTTCCAGGGGCGCCGATTGCCGTCAACATTCTGTTGACGCAGCGTTTCTCCAGCCGCGGTCGCTGAAACTGCCGGTGGCATAGCCTCCGGATCGAGATTGTCCAAGAACTCGGGTGTCGGGTCGTAGGGACAGTGCGGGCCGGGGAAGCCGACCATCATCGCGAAGGGGCCGTCGCTACCGTAGCGATCGATGAAGTGGCATGCTTCACGACCCACGAAGCGGTCGATGGTGTGCTCCCAGGGCAGCAAATTGATCACAGCTCCCTTGTCCTCGAAATAGCCGGGATGCTCGTTGCCGTGATACTTGCGGTGGCCATGCTCGCGCAAGTGATGGTAATAATCATCGCGGATGTGGATCCAGCGCTTGTCCTCGGCGATCGACCGGAATTGGAAGCCCATACGCGCATCCCAGGGGTAGAAGTGCATCTTGCCGATAGCGGCAGTAAAGTATCCGGCTGCGTTGAGCATCTCGGGCCAGGTCTGCAGGCCCATATCCCGGTAGTCGGGGCGCAGAAACTGCCCGTTATCCAGCACGCCGGTCTTGAATCCGTGGAGACCGGTTAGGAGCGCCGTCCGGGCAGGCACGCAGATCGGGTGTTCGGAGTAGCACTGGGTGTAGCAGTGGCCCTCCGCACTAAGTCGGTCAATGTTAGGCGTCTCCAGAAAGTCGGCGCCGTAGCAGCCCAGGAAATCAGCGCGGAGTTGGTCGGGCATCAGGAAGATCAGGTTAGGTTGGGTATTCATAACAAGGTCTTTCTCGCGTGCATGCGCGTGTAGGGATATGCAGATAACGTGTACGGACAGGACGTAGTTCATCTTAGCATGCCTGTGGGGGCCGGCAAAGCTGACGATGCGAGGATATCGAGCCTCTGTCTGACGGGTTTGAAGCTTTCTGGATCTCGAACCCATCCCCGATTATTCATCTAGTCGCTCGCGATGATGAAATGATGTGAGCCACCGCCCCCTTTTGATCGCTGGACTTATGATGTGAAACCTCTTATACTTCCATAGTTGTGAAGGGTCCCGCCATGCACGCGGGACTGCTATTTCAAGAGAGGTGTGATACGATATGAAGCCAACTGAATTCCCGGGACGCGGCAAGGTCGCGATTGTTCGCACCGCGCCACACACGGTCCTGGAAGACTATGCGCGGCTGATGGAGGTTGCCGGTTACCGTGAGGCCCTGCCGAAGGATCGGACGACACTGCTGAAAATCAATATCTCCTGGCAGACGTGGTATCCGGCCTGCTCGACGACACCCTGGCAACTTGAAGGTGTGATTCGCACGCTGCAACGTGACGGCTACGACTTGGTGGGCGTCCATAATGATACTGTGGTGGTGGACACCGCGGATGGCGAGGCGAACAATAAGCAGCGCTACGTGACCGACAAGTATGATGTGCCCTGTATCTACATCTACAAGCCCGAGGTCAACTGGGTGCGCCACGAGCCTGAGCATCCCTTCCTGGTGCTGGGCGAGGTCTATCCCGAGGGTGTCTACATCCCCGAACCGCTGATCGGCAGCAATATCGTACACCTGCCTACCGTCAAGACACACGTCTTCACGACGATCACGGGGGCGATGAAGAATGCGTTTGGCGGTCTCCTGGGCCGCAAGCGCCACTGGACCCACGGCGTCATCCACGAGACCCTGGTCGACCTGCTGATGATCCAACGGGCGATTCATCCCGGTCTCTTCGCCGTGATGGATGGCACTTTCGCTGGAGATGGACCCGGTCCTCGTGCCATGCACTGGCACGAGAAGAACATACTCCTGGCCTCGGCGGATCAGGTTGCGATCGATGCTGCGTCCGCGATGCTTCAGGGTTTCGACCCGCTATCGATCCCTTTCCTGCGGATTGCGCACGAGTTGGGGTTGGGGGTCGCGGATCCACGGGAGATCGAGTTCGTGGGTGATGTCGACGCTGCCGCGGAACGGTGGAGTTTTGTTCACGACGATACTTTCGCCAGTCGCGGACAGAAGACGATCTATCATGGGGCGCTTAAGCCCTTCGAGGAGCTGCTACTGCGCAGCCCGATCGTGCCCTGGTCCTACTTCGCCAGCAATTTCTACCATAACGTCTATTGGTACCCAGTTGTGGGACGCCGGCGGGTTGAGGCTGCGCTGGCGACCCCGTGGGGTGAGCTCTTCCTGAACTATGGCGCCGAGGACGGGATGGCAGGCGCGGTCTTGCCAAGCGTTGAGGCGAAGACGGTGATGCAGGGCCTGGGCGTGATGGCAGGTGGTGCTGCGGTGCTGGGCGCCGGTGCAGCATTGCGCCACCGCCTTTCTCCGCGCCGCTAGAAGAACAGTCCGAAGTTTTGTGCCGCGGCAGCGGAGCCGGCTTCGCTGCCGCCGAAGCCCTTCATTAGTTACCCAAGGAACCAAGGGGGCTGTGCTATGGTTGCAAGCGTGCTGCTGATCCTCGCACGGGGCCTTGTGCCGATGTTGTTCTACGCCCTGATTTTCTGGTGGTTCGACCGCTACGGAAAGGACCCCTATCATCGTGTGCTCCACGGAGACACACGCTCGCCCAGCCGCTTGATCCGCCTGGAGCGGGAATACCAGCAGGTGTACCCGGAGGTGACCTAGTGCTCGCGAAGATCCACAGCGCCGCCGTTATTGGGCTCGACGCAGAACCGGTTGATGTTGAGGTTGATATTGGGTCGGGTATGGCCAAGCTCTTCTTGGTGGGGTTGCCGGACGCGGCGGTGCGCGAGAGCAGTGAGCGGGTACAGTCCGCGATTCGTAACAGCGGGTACCGTTTCCCTTACGACAGGCGTATCACCGTCAATCTGGCCCCGGCGGATCTGCGCAAAGAAGGACCGGCGTATGATCTGCCCATTGCGGTGGGCGTGCTGGCTGCCACCGGGCAGGTGCCGCCAGGGTGCGTGGAGGACGCGCTGATCCTGGGCGAGCTTTCGCTCGACGGCACGGTGCGCCACATCCGTGGAGCACTCTCCGTCGCCGATATGGCTCGTCACCAAGGTGTTGAAACGGTCTACGTTCCCGCCGCCGACGCTCTGGAGGCTGCGCTTATTCCCGGACTGACAGTCTATCCGGTGGCGTCACTGGGCGACCTGGTCGCCCACCTGCAGGCTCTCGCCCCGCTCACGCCGATCGATCCGTCTGTGGATCTCGTGCGGTCACTGCCGCCCTCCCTCTCGACCGATTTCGCAGAGGTTCAGGGGCAGGAGCATGCCAAGCGGGCGTTCGAGGTAGCGTCCGGAGGAGGTCATAATCTTCTGCTGGTAGGGCCACCGGGCGCAGGCAAGACTTTAATGGCACGGGCAGTCCCCGGCATCCTGCCTGCGCTCACACTGGAGGAGTCGCTGGAGGTCACGCGTATCTACAGCGTCGCGGATATGCTGCCGCCGGATATCCCGCTGATTCAGATACGCC
>SLDA01000217.1 GCA_007125545.1 Thermoflexales bacterium
GCGCCGACCCTCTGTCGCGCTGTCATAGCCAGTTGGCGAAGGTCGTCTAGTTGCTGTGCGAGCTGTGGAGCCTCTGCCAGCCGCGGCTCCAAACCTGTGAGTTCGCGCTCTTGTACCCCCAGCTGCTCTGCAATCAACTGGAGACGCGAGGCCTCACCGGTTGCCTGATCGATCAAGGCCTGTAAGGCCTGGTTTTCCGCTGCTACGCCCACCCGCGCCTTCTCCAGCTCGCGGTAGTCATCTTCGGCGCGTTCGAGACGCCGCATCTGCTGTTGGAGCGCGGTATGGGCTGCGGCATCATAGCCGACCTCCGCGAGATCGCTCAGGATTTTGGCCAGAGCGGTTTGCGCCGCCGTTGCGTAATTCTGCGCGGCCAATTGCGCTTCATAGCCGGCCTTACGACGGGTGATCTCGGCCAATGCCTTCTGCTCAGCTCGGGCATACTCCTGAGCTTCCACGCGTGCCGTGCGCACTACAATCTCTTTGTCCAGGAGAGCGGCGCGAGCTTGAGCTTCCTCGCCCTGCTCGATCTGCTGTTGCAGCCGAGCCACCTCCTGTTCCTTGGCTGGTCGAGCCCGTAGTTGTCGTTCGTGCTCTTGAACTGACCTGCGCAATATCTCTTGTTTCTCCCCCATTTCGGCCTGGCGCCTGCGATTAGCACGATACTCATCGCCCATAGCCGTGCCCTGTGCCTCGACTTCGCTCAAGACGCGTTTGTGATGCTCTGGGGATAGCGCCTGCCTGCACAATGGGCAGTCGGCTTCTGCATTCGCCAGGGTGTCGAGCCGGACCTTCGTCTCTTCCATTAACTCGCGCAACTGCCGGTTTCGCTCTTCTCGCCGGCTCTGCTCGACCTCGAGTTCCTGCAGATGCGTCCGCGCTTCTTCCTGAAGCTGTGCCACGCGTTCGAGCTCCGCAATAGCCTCTTTAGCTGCTTGCAGATTGGTTCGTAGTCGCACATCGGGGAACCGCTCGGTCAGGAGGAGCTTCTGAGTTTTCAGATCGCCCAGTTCATGGATCGATTGTGCCCGAGCATCGCTGATGACGCGGTTAAGGCGCATCTCTTCCAGCTCCGTGGAGCGCAGCTTCTGGCCGACTTCTTCGCGGGCTGCAGCAATCTCGGCTTCACATCGCGCTTTTTCTTCCTGAAGTTTCGCTGCTTGACTCAGCTTCTGACTCCACGACCGCTCTACTGTCAGGCAACGCTGATATTCCCGATGGCGTGCTTCAATGGCATCGGACTGATCAACGAGAGACTGATAATAGTGCAGCCGCTCCCGGTGTTGCAGAGTTGCCTCCTGGATTCGTGTTTGCTCTATGCGAATCTCGCTCTGGCGTCGAACGAGATCTTGAATCTGCCGCCGGAGGCTCAGTGTTTGCTCTCGTACCCGATTGAGCTCATCCACGCGCGTTTGAATCCCGACTAACCTGGACTCGGCTGCCGCAGCCTGAGACTCAGCCTCTTGAAGCGTCGCTTCATACACCGGTCGTCGTCCCAGCTCCGCCTCTGTTTCCTCAAGGCGGCGATCGACTTCCTTTATTCTCCCCTGGCTTGTTGCCAACTCGGTGCGAGCTCGTTCCTGGTAGCCGGCCCACCGGTCGAGGCCCAGAATAGTGCCCAGCACCTGCTTGCGTTGCGAAGCTGTCTGGATTGTGAACTCATCGGCGTGCCCCTGGCGCAGGTAGGCAGAATTGATGAAAGTATCGTAGTCGAGACCGAGGTGCTGGATAATATCCTGTTGCGTTTCCCGTATACTATCCGCAGTCAAAGTACGCCATCCCTGTTCGGTCTCCACTTCGAAGTCGAGGAGCGAACTCACCGAGCGCCGGCTGCGTTGTTCCCTGCGTCGCAATATACGGCATCGGTGCTCATTACCGCTTTGGTAAGGCATTCGGAAGATAAACTCGACCTCCAAGTCGGATTCCCCGTGGTAGATGAGGTCCTCGTCCCGTCCGTAGGGCGCTCGTGACCGTCCCCAGACTGCCCATGTAATCGCGTCGAGAAGCGCGGATTTCCCGGCTCCGTTTTCACCGACGAGGCTGGCGAGGTGAATGCCCCGGAGATCCAGATCGGTCTCCCGATGTGACAGAAAGTTGCGTAGATGAAGCGATTCAGGAATCATAGGTCGATGTCAGCTACCTTGAAGGTTGACGTTCAATTGCCAGGCCGAGACGTGGCTTTCAGGCCCCGTGCGACGATGAAAGATTCCCAGCTTTCGTTTCGGGTGGCGGCTGGGGTGAAGACCTTAACGGGGTGGAAAGCCAGCTTGACATCGCGGATAAGTGCCGGAAGATCCTCACCCTGGAATACCTTCAGGACCAAGTTGCCCTTGGGCACGAGAAGCTCCTTGGCGGTGTTGAGTGCTGACCGCGCCAATTCAATGGAGAGCACGTGATCGCGAAGTTTGACACCAGTTGTGGAGGGAGCAGCATCGCTGACCACGACATTAACCTTGCGTCCGGCAAGCTCTTTGATCCGCAGCTGCACCTCAGGGTCCGTCATATCTCCCTCAACGGTTTCGACGCCGGGAATGGGCTCGATCGGTTGGAGATCCACTGCGATTACACGCCCCCGGTCACCGACGAGTTTGACCAGGACCTGCGACCAGGATCCCGGTGCCGCGCCCAGATCCACGACGAGATCGCCCTTACGAATGAGGTGGAACTTCTCCTGAATTTGTAGCAGCTTATAGGCCGATCGCGCGCGATACCCTTCTTGCTTAGCCTGCTGGAAATAGCGATCCTGTTGCTGTTGCTTCCGCCAGTGGCTCATTGTACTGGTTCGTCCGATCCAGCTGCGGAGTAGCTTGCACTGTCCGGCTGGGGTGCGCCCCTGACCTCGAACTCCGACAGCAAATCCGTGAGGTGCTCCGGAAGCTGACCCACGATGTAGGTGCCCTCGACGCTGTGCGTTTCCTTTTCGATCAATCCACGCTCGTGGAACAAGCTGACCAGATCACCACGCTCAAACGGGATGACCACCTTGATCCGGGGCATTTCGGCCTCGAGCACTTCTTCGATAGATCCCAAAAGGTCGTCAAATCCTTGCCCTGTCAGCGCCGATATAGCGACGGTATCATCGAGATCACCGAGAGATGCACACGCAGCCTCCGGATCCTGGAAGCGGTCGATCTTGTTGAGAGCGTTGATGATGGGTAGCTCACCGGCCCCAATCTCCTTCAAGGTAGCGTAAACCGACCGCGCCTGGTCCAATGAGTTGGGATGACTTACGTCGATGAGATGCACCAGCAGATCGGCCTCCAGAACCTCTTCAAGGGTGGCGCGGAAGGCGGCAATTAGGTTGGTCGGCAGCTTCTGGATGAATCCGACGGTATCTGTCACCAGCACCACCGTACCGCCGGGCAGTGTGATACGCCGCGTGGTTGGGTCCAGTGTCGCGAAGAGTTGGTCGGCGGCATAGACGCTTGACCCGCTCAACTTGTTCAACAAAGTCGACTTACCAGAGTTAGTGTATCCGACCAGGGCTACCGTCGGAAAGCCCTCGCGCCGTCGCTGTTGGCGCTGGCGCGCTCGCGAGGCACGCACCATCTCAAGTTCACGCTTGATCTGGGAGATCCGCTGGCGGATCACAAACCGGTCAATTTCTAGTTTGGTCTCACCCGGGCCCCGCAAGCCCACACCCCCGGAGCTGCCGCCCGCACGCCCACCTGCCTGGCGCGTCATAGCGCGATCGGTCCAGGTTTGGGTGAGCCTGGGAAGCCGGTACTCGTATTGCGCCAACTCCACTTGCAGTGCGCCCTCACGCGTATGTGCGTGTTGGGCAAAGATGTCCAGGATCAAGCCCGTGCGATCGAGGACTTTCACGTCCTTACCGAAGACTTCTTCCAGTTGGCGTTGGTGGCGGGGCGCCAGCTCATCATCAAAGATGACGACATCCGCGCCTCGCTCGTGTGCTTCAGAGGCGATCTCATCGGCTTTTCCGGCGCCCACAAATGTCGCGGGATTTGGGCGGTCCAGCTTCTGGGTCGCATATCCGGTTACCTCAAGCCCCGCCGTATCCGCTAGCCGGTCTAGCTCGGCTAGCGATTCCTCGACAGGCCAGTCCTCGGGCACATACCGTCCGTGGGGTATCTCCTTCCACTCGACCGCCACGAGATACGCTTTCTCGGGAGGGCTGATCGTTTCCCTGATTGACTTGCGTGAACTCATTCTCCTCCTTATAGCTTACCTTATACGTCTGCTGCAAATATGATCATATCGCGAAATAGGTGCATGAGCAAGGTGCTGCCAATGCCAAAGTCAATCTCCGTCTCGCCCAGTGTGCGTCATGCGTCATCAGAGGAGTCCTTGCCTGAGTGCAGAGTTGGGGGTACCACGCCTGGGACCCCCAACGCGCGCCCCAGGTAACCGTCTCCGGACCAGATATCGTTTAGCAGGAGTTCTGCTAGAATACGAGGGATGTGGTGCATCTGCATCTGCATGTGCGACTGCATAAGGAAGCGTACCATACTGAGTTTGCTTGGCACTTGGCTTCAGTCCACCTTCTTTTTGCACGGAGGCATTGTGAGGATACTCATCACCGGTGGTGCCGGTTTCATCGGCAGCGCGCTTGCCAATGCCCTGATAGCTCAGGGGCACGAGGTGTTGGTGCTCGACGACTTGAGCGCGGGAGATCCCAATCGACTGAACAGTGGCGTGCTCTTCCAACGCGGCAGTATTACGAACCGCCCAAAGCTTTGGACACTGCTTCAGGGCGTTGATTGTGTCTACCACCTGGCGGCGCGCGTACTTGTTGCAGAGTCGCTGCTCTATCCCCGTGAATACAATGAGGTCAACGTGAGCGGGACAGTTGCGCTTCTCGAGGCGATGCGCGATGTAGGGATTCCGCGTCTGATCTTCACATCCTCGGGTGCCATCTATGGGGATCAAGCCGACCAGCCAATCAAGGAGTGCACACCCCCGCATCCGTTATCTCCCTATGCTGTCAGTAAGCTTTCAGCTGAGCATTACGTGCGCACGATCGGCAATCTTTGGGGCACGCGAACGGTAATTTTGCGGATCTTCAACGCGTATGGGCCGGGCCAACCGCTCCTGCCCTCTCACTCCCCGGTAATCCCGCGGCTAATTAGCCAGGCGCTGGGCGGAGGGTCGCTCGTGATCTTCGGGAACGGTGAGCAGACACGTGACTTTGTCTACGTCACCGATGTCGTGCAGGCCCTGTTGTGCGCGCTTGAGGTCGAGGGGCCCGGTCCCCTCACCTTTAATGTGGGGTCCGGCATCGCGACCGCTATCAACGAGCTTGCTCGTGAGGTATTGGCGCAGACTGGATCGACCAGCAATACAATCTACAGTCCGGTCGGGGGATGTGGAGTTTTGCGCCTGCAAGCTGATCTTTCCCTTTCAGACCGGGTATTGAGATATCGGCCGGAAGTAACGCTTCGTGAGGGACTGGAGCGCATTCTGAAAGAGGACCCACGTTTTCGGTCCTGATAATGAGCGAGTGGGAGAGGGGTATATGCTGATCACAAATGCAAGGGTCGCAACGTTAGGCGCAGATCCTCGTCTGATTGAAGATGGAGCGATTCTGATCCGAGACCGCCATATTGACGCTATCGACACGACCGCGGCGCTGATAGCCGCACATCCGGAGGAGCGGCGCCTGGACGCAGAGGGACAGCTTGCGCTGCCGGCACTCCTTTGCGCACACACCCACTTCTATGGCGCCCTCGCACAGGGCTGGTCATATCCGGGACCGGCTGCATCGCGCTTCAGTGAGGTGCTGGAGCGCCTCTGGTGGCGACTTGACACGCACCTCACCCTGGAAGATGTGCGGTACTCGGCTCTCGTCTGTCTCGTAGACGCAATACGTCACGGTACGACTACGCTTATCGATCATCATGCCAGCCCCAATGCCATTGACGGATCGCTTGATGTGATCGCGGAAGCGGTGAAAGCCGCTGGCGTTCGGGCGGCGCTGGCTTATGAAGTTACGGATCGTGGAGGGCCGGAGCGCGCGCGCGCCGGACTTATGGAGAACAGCCGTTTCCTGCGACGGCTGCAGCGCGATCCGCACCCCCAGCTGGGGGCTTCCTTCGGACTACACGCTTCCCTGACGTTGAGTGATGCGACGCTAGAAGATGCCGTTGCAGCGGGGGCTGACCTCAACACCGGCTTTCATCTTCACGGGGCTGAGGGCGTCGAGGATGTCGAAGATAGCCTGGCAAAGTCGGGGCTGCGCGTGGTGGAACGGCTGCACAAGGCCGGTGTTCTGGGACCACGGACCATTCTGGCGCATGCCGTCCACGTCGATAGCCACGAGATGGAGGTGCTGGCGCAGACCGGAACTTGGGTCACGCACCAGCCGCGTTCCAATATGAACAACGCAGTAGGCTTTAGCCCTGTTGAGAAGTTGCTGGACCACGGCGTGAAGGTCGCCTTAGGCAATGATGGGTTCTCCAACAACATGTTTGCCGAGATGAAGGCGGCCTATCTCGGACACAAACTCGTCCGGCGCGATCCACGTGCTATGCCCGCGAATGTGGTTCTCGGACTGGCGTTCGACGCCAACGCGGAACTCGCGCGCCTATTCTGGCCCCAGCAGCAGTTGGGCGTGCTGACGCCGGGCGCTGAGGCTGATCTGGTGTTGCTGGACTACCTACCGCCGACACCGCTCACTGCCGGCAACTTGCCCTGGCATATGATCTTCGGGTACGAAGCATCGGCCATCACAGCAACCATCAGTGCCGGAAAGGTGCTGATGTGGAATCGCCGGCTCCTCACACTAGATGAGCTTGCGATCAAAGCACGAGCCCGGGAGTTGGCGCGGGACCTGTGGGCACGTGCCGGGTAAGTCTGGGGACTGGACCGTTGTAAGGGTTGCCTGGGATTTCCTTCGCAGCCGGTAAACCTGGCACACTGGTAGCTTTCCGCCGAACTCGGCCCCGGCTTGCTACCATGGTTGTTTCTTATACGAAGCATGCTAGAATATCATGAAATGCGGATCGACATCTTCACACTCTTCCCATCGATGTTCTTGAGTCCGTTTCAGGAGAGTATTCTGAAACGCGCGCAGGAACGCGGCATACTCACCCTCTTCCTCCATCAGATCCGTGATTATGCGTTTGATCGTCACCAGATGACTGACGACGTGCCCTATGGTGGAGGGCAGGGTATGGTGATGAAACCGGAGCCCATTTTCCGTGCGGTGCGAACCATTTTGGGGGTGGGTCTGAGAACCGACGCAGTCCCAGTGATCCTGCTCTCTCCTCAGGGACGTAGCTTCACACAAGATGTGGCCCGTGAACTGGCTGTGAAACCGCGCATCGCCTTGATCTGCGGCCACTATGAAGGAGTCGACGAGCGTGTGCGTGAGCACTTGGTTACCGATGAGATTTCGATCGGCGACTTTGTTCTCACCGGAGGGGAGTTACCGGCGATGGTGATTGTGGATGCTGTTGCCCGCTATCTTCCAGGTGTGCTGGGTGCCGCCGAGGGTGCTGAGCAAGATTCCTATGCTTCAGGATTGCTAGAGGGGCCGCAATATACGCGGCCCGCCGTCTATCAGAATATGGACGTGCCCGAAGTGCTCCGCTCCGGAGATCATGCTGCTATTGCACGCTGGCAACGGAAGATGGCATTGCGTCGTACAATGGAGCGAAGACCGGACTTGTTGGGGCGCCTAGAGATGACGGCAGAGGATCGACAGATCCTGGACGAGATCCGGCGCGATTTGAGTGAACCTTATGAATGCTAATGAAGTATTAATGAGTAGAGATAGTGATGCAGGATCCGCGAATGAGCCCGGCGGCGAGTCGGGATTGATTATCCGCATACAGCAGGGGGAGATGGCGGCACTTGGTCAGCTCTTCGAGATGCACAAGGTGCTGGTCTATCGCACTGCTTTCGCGATTACGCGAGACGAACGGGTGGCCGAAGACGTGGTTCAGGAGTGTTTCATACGCCTCTATACTTATGCAGCTTCGGTGGATCCAGGACGTCCGCTCCGACCTTGGCTGTATCGCGTGACTGTTAACCTTTCGTATGATTGGTCGTCGCAGCGGCACGTCAGGCCCTTGGACGATATTCTGGAATGGATTTCTGGCCTGGCCGGTTCTTTTCCGGCTCCCGACCGCAGGGCCGAGGAACAGGAGACAACGCGGATGGTTCGGGAGGTAGTGGCTGAGTTGCCGCCTCTTCATCGTGCCGTGGTTGTTCTTTTTTATATGGAGAACTTGTCTCTTGAAGAGATCGCGAATGTTCTTGATCTACCTGTGGGCACCGTGAAGTCGCGGCTTCACTATGCCCGGGGGCGGTTGCGCGAGATGCTGACGCGCCGTCAACGTCCCGTTCCTGAGATGACCTATGAATTTACCTGATTCTGACCAGTTGCTGGATACTATGTTTCGGGATGCGCTGCAGTCTGTGGCGCAAGCGACTCCGCCCGACGATATTTGGCCACGCATTGCGGATGCCCTAACATCCGATTCACTTCAACTGCAACTCCAGCCGGATGCATCGGAGGCAGTCGCGGATGCCGGCGGATTTTGGAGTCGTTGGATAGGAAAGGTGCTGCCTCCAAGACTCTTGGGGCGGGTTCCGGCCTGGAGAATGCCACTCTGGCACAGAGTTGCCTCCTGGGTCCACGGGTACGAAACGGCTTATCCTCCCTCAACCAGTTCTCTTGTGTGCCTGGCGCCTGATGGGCGATGTCTGCCCTCGTCTTTCCCGGGCGTGATAGGAAAGCAAGTGCTCGACCTGCGGCTTTCTTCGTGATATGTCGAGTTTCACGAGGACTCGAGTGAGACGGTGATGGGGCGTGGATGCTGCTGACGGCTTTTTGCTCGCCGCGGAGGGGCTGCGCCTGCGCAATATTGGGAATCAACCGATTAACCTGACAGTCGAACCGGGAGAGCGCATTGGGATTCTGGGAGAGCGCGGCAGTGGACGTGGACGGCTATTACGCACCTTGGCTCGCTTGGAAGTGTCGGCAGCGGGGCGGATTTGGTGGAATGGGGTAAATGTCACGCGGAGACCTAGGTGGCTGATGAGCCGTGCTCTGCGTGAAAGTGTGATCCTGATTTGGGAGAACCCCTACGTACTTTTCGAGCAGAATCTTATGGTACGACAGCTTGTCGAGTCAGAGGTACACTTGGTAGAAGCTGGTCTCACGCCGGCCGCGTTGGACCTGAAAGTTAGCGCGTTGTCAGGCCTCGCTCGGGTGCGACTGGCGCTAGCTTATGCGGCTCAGCGGCGGCCCAAGGTGATACTGTTGGATGATGTTTTCCATCATCTGGCACCCACTGTCTGGCAAGAAGTTACTGGCGTTCTGGCGAGCAAGGTTTCGGGAGAGACTGCGGTTGTTGTAGCAAGCCGGTATTCCTCCGCGTTGCAGGCTATGGAGCGCGTATTGGTAGTATCGAATGGCGACATCATTGATTGCGGTGCTTCGGGCGAGGTCTTTCCTCGCATCGAACCGGCGCACACTGCTGAGTGACCTTTGGCCTTGGCTTGCTTGACATTTGAACCTTTATCCTTAGAATTGACAGAATTGGAAAAGCCGGAGCGATAAGCTAGGGCTGCGCATGTCTTGGTCGGTTCTTATCTGATGAACACTATATGGAAGGAGGTGGTGCGCCGCAAGGAATAATTCACGAATCACCCGTATCTTCAGTAGTAGTTCTTGCATCAGTCAGATTCAAACCCAATCCTTTTGAAGGAGGAGAAAGCATGGTTAAGAAACTGAGCGCTCTGCTCGGGGCAGTTCTCGTACTGAGTATGCTCCTAAGCGCATGTGCAACGCCCAC
>SLDA01000479.1 GCA_007125545.1 Thermoflexales bacterium
GCGCTGCCTGGGCCTCGCTGATCCGCTGTGCTTCAGTCGCCGCGTCCCAGGTCTTTTTGGCGCCCGACCTCTCCAGTGCATCCAGGGCCTGGCGATGGAAAACCTGAGCGCACGCTTCTGTGTGTGCACGGCTGCCCACCGTCTCTAGCATAGAGAGGGCCAGAGGTACCTGGGTGGCGCCGAACGCGGGATCCAGCAGCAAGTCCCGCACCGCGGAGCTGTGCTGCAGCCCGTGGAGAATGGGCAATGTTTTCTTGCCTTTCAGTAAGTCGGAACCCGCGGGCTTTCCTGTGACCTGCGGGTCTCCCCAGAGGCCCAGCAGATCGTCGTACATCTGGAATGCTTTGCCCAGCGCCTCTCCAAACTCCCGCAAAGCTGTACTGTTCTCTTCGGGCGCGCCGGCGATGATGGCTCCCAACTCCGCCGCCATGCCGAGCAAAGCGGAGGTCTTGCCCTCGATCATCGTCAGATAATCCGCTTCAGCGACCGCAGGTTCGGTCTCGAAGGAGAGATCCCGGCATTGCCCTTCGGTGATGCGCAGGACCGCATCCGTGTAATGGCTCACGGCGGTTACGATGGCGTTGGGGGGGAGGCCTTGTTCGTGTAGCGTCAGGAGGCTTTGATAGGAGAGGCTATAGAGGGCATCGCCCGCGTTGATGGCCTGAGCAACGCCCCAGATCGTCCAGAGGGTAGGCCGTCCACGGCGGAACTCGTCGCGATCCTCAATGTCGTCATGGATCAGCGTGAAGTTGTGTAGTAGCTCGACGGCGGCGGCGGCGGGCAGCGCTTTCTCCCAGACACCGCCTTGCGCCTCTGTCGCAAGCAGCAGAATCGTGGGCCGGATGCGCTTGCCGCCGTCGACGTTGACAGCGCGGAAGTCACGGTCGACCCAGCCTAGATGGTAGTGTAGCATACTGTAGAGCAATGCGGGTCCGGACGGCGAGGCCGGCACTCGGCGTCGAAGCTCGGCCTCAAGAGCGGATGTGTAACGATCAGTCGGCTTCACGGTTGTCTCCGGTTTATAGGCGGATGATCTCGGCAGTCTGCAGGACGGCCACGTCGGGAGAGCCGGTGGCAAACATAGCGATCCTGAATTGGCGGTGCAGTATGTCGAGACGCTGGTACAGGGCTTCAGAAGAGGTAGCTGCTGCGTGCAGTAAAGGACCCGCCATCGTTGCGATGTCGGCTCCGAGAGCGAGACTCTTGGCGATGTCGATGCCTGAATGGACGCCTCCACTGGAGATGAGCGGAATCTCGGCGTCGGCGTTACGTACCATTCTGAGCGACATCGCCGTCGGAATCCCCCACTCGCGGAAGCTGGCGGCGATCTCTTGCTCGGCGGGAGAGCCCAGCCGGTAGAATTCTACCTGGCTCCAGGAGGTGCCGCCGGCACCGGCAACGTCAAGCGCGGCGACGCCGGCATCGATGAGCTGTCTGGCTACGGTTGTCGAGAGGCCCCACCCAACCTCTTTGACGACAACCGGTGCATCCAAGCTGTGGCACACCGCTTCGATCTGCTTGAGAAGGCCGGAGAACCGGGTGTCGCCCTCCCGTTGCAGGGCTTCCTGGAGCGGGTTGAGATGAAGGTAGAGAGCATCGGCTTCCGTTAGGTCCATAAGACGGCGACAGGCCTGGACATCATAACCGTAGTTGAGTTGTACGGCTCCCAGATTGGCAAAGAGCAGGATGTCGGGGGCGACATTGCGTACCTGGAAAGAGGGCGCGACCTCGGGCTGTTCGAGCAGGACGCGGGCCGAACCGAGCCCCATGCCAATTCCGGTTGCCTGGGCAGCTTCTGCCAGGATCTGATTGATGCGCCCGGTCTCAGGTGTTCCTCCTGTCATCGAGGCGATAAGCAGGGGAAAGGCGAGTCGGTGCCCGAAGAAGTGCGTCTCGGTCTCAACGGCTTCGAGGTCCACTTCCGGCAATGCGCAGTGAACAAGACGATATCCGTCGAAGCCCGTCTCAGTCTGGAGAAAGGAAACATCTTCTTCCAGCACAATACGGACGTGATCTGCTTTTCGCGATTCGGTCCCCGTTGGTTCCATAGACCCTCTATCAGGAGGTTTTGCCCTCACCTCCGACTATACTCTGACAACCTGAGGCGTCAAGCGCCGCTGTTTTTTATGCTTGACATTTGCCCTGGCATGGTTAGAATGGTTCTCATATTTGTGACCGCGGTTGCGCGGCACCGCCCACTTGTTGAAGCATTCACCGTCTGACCGAGGAGGAGAGCGATGAGCGACGCAGTTTATGAGAAGGTCAAAAGCATTATCGTCGATACGTTGGCTGTAGAAGAGGACGATGTGACGCCTGAGGCGAGCTTCCGTGAGGACCTCGGGGCCGATTCTCTGGATCTCGTTGAGTTGATCATGGCATTTGAGGACGAGTTCTCTGGACGAATCTCGGATGAGGACGCTCGCAGCATTATGACGGTGCAGCAGGCTGTTACTTACGTCGAGACCAAGATGCAAGGCTAGCATTCATCATACAGAAGTGTGGCATCTTTGAGGCCACCGTTTATCGGTGGCCTCTTTACTATGCCGGCGAAATACATACTAAAAGCGTCGTAATAAAGAAAAGGATACTTTGGAATATCCTTGACGCCGCGGTTCGGCTGTGTTATAATTACAATGTTAGCAGCACACGGAGGTAGTCCGTGCAATGATTAGGCTTGACCTTTCTACTCTAACGCACGCTAGAGTTGGCAAACAGGAGTCGGTTGACCTCAACGTTGACCATGTCGTTGTCGGTGACATGGAGTTGATCCATCTCCGAGGTGAGCTTGAGTTCGTTCGTGTTGCAGATGGGGTGCTCGTCCAGGGAGAGGTCCACGCGGAAGCGAGGACGGAATGCACCCGATGTCTGACCCCCTATTTTGAGCCGATTACCATAGAACTGGAAGATACTATTGGCTTGCCTGGGTCGGAGCTGACGCCGGAGCGTCCCGTACGCGTTGATGAAGCGGGATGGATAGATTTTGCGCCGCTCCTGCGTGAGTACGCCTGGCTAGGACTGCCGGTAAGTCCCTTGTGCTCCCCTGAGTGTGGGGGTATCTGCCCGGAATGTGGCGGGAACCGCAATCTGGGGGAGTGCACGTGCGAAGAGGTTGAGAACATTGATCCTCGATGGGAGGCATTGCGAAAGCTGAAAGACGAGTCTGACGAACCTTGATTGTTTCTAAGAGCTGAGGAGCACCCACGGATTGTTCGCGGGCGATATGGTGAGCGATCTGTGATGATTTCATAGTCCAAGGAGGCCTATGGACATAGTCGCAGAGCTGCTGGATAAGGCGGAGGCTCAAGGATTTCTTACTGTTGATGAGGTGCTAGAGGCTCTAGCGTCTTTGAATGGACAGGAGTCCCTCGAGAACGTTCTTGCAGAGCTCAGGCAGGCCGGCGTGGAGATGGCTGCAGATGAGGAGGCAGAAGAGGAAGAAGATATCGAGTTAGTTGATGTCATAGAGGAAGAGGATCTGGACTGGGATGAGGACGTTTATAATCTGGACGGCATCGGGGTTGATGATACCGTCGCACTTTATCTCCGCGAAATGGCACGGGTACCCCTTCTGACGACTGAAGAGGAAGTCAGGCTCGCGAAGGCGATTGAGCGAGGCCACGAAGCTGAACATCTCTTGCAGGAGCGTGGTCATACAGCGGAGGAAAAAGGGTGCCTTGAGCAACTCGTGAACGAAGGGCTTGAGGCGCGCGATCATCTGATTCGGGCCAATACGCGCCTCGTTGTGAGCATTGCCAAGAAGTACATCGGCCGGAACGTTCCTTTTCTTGATTTGATCCAGGAAGGCAATCTGGGTCTGATGAAGGCGGTCGAGAAATTCGAGTATCAGCGAGGCTACCGGTTTAGCACTTATGCAACCTGGTGGATTCGACAGACCATCACGCGGGCTATCGCGGATCAGGGACGTACGATTCGAGTGCCCGTCCACATGAGTGATCGTATTCGCCGGCTCTACCGGCGCGCGCAGGAGATCGAGCAGGAACGCGGCACCCGACCCACGGCGGAGGAATTGGCCGCCGAGATGGGGCTGGAGCCACGCAAGGTGCAGTGGATGATGCGCGTCTCCTGGCAACCTTTGAGCTTGGAGCGTCCCGTCGGTGAGGACGAGGACAGTGAGCTGAGCAACTTTATCGAAGACGAGCAGACGCCGACCCCTACCGATACGGCCTACGACGGTATGTTGCGTGACCGTATTGAGGAGGTGCTGGCCACTCTCAATCCTCGTGAAGTGCGTATTCTCCGGATGCGATTTGGGCTGCATAATGGTCGCAGCTATACACTGGAAGAGGTGGGTCAGAAGTTCGGACTGACCCGAGAACGGATTCGCCAGATCGAAGGTCAGGCGCTACGCCGATTGCGTCATCCAAGTCGTAGTCGGGATTTGAAAGATTACCTCAGATGAACAAGTGGATGGTTCTATCTGTGATGATGTGTATCGCGCAATCGCGCGGGGATGCGAGGCGCCCCTAGCGCGACGGCCGTGACGCTCACGGATCGAATGAGAACCCGCCAGCCTCGCTGGCGGGTTCTTTTTCGTGAACCTTTGGTATACTTGTGACGTGCAGAAAGAGGAGGAAGACGATGTCCAATGGTAAGAAGATTCTTGTGTCTGTTGCATGGCCTTATGCGAATGGCGATCTTCATGTCGGGCACCTTGCCGGTGCGTACCTGCCTGCCGATATTTTCGCTCGCTATCACCGGCTGGTGGGCAATGATGTGCTGATGGTTTCAGGGTCTGATACGCATGGCACGCCTGTCAACCTGGCTGCCGACCAGGAGGGGGTGAGTCCCCGCGAGCTCTTCGAGCGTTACCATCACCGGTTCCTGGAGAGTCAGCGTGAGATCGGGATCTCCTACAATCTATTCACGCACACGGACACTCCAAATCACCATCGGGTGTCACAGGATATGTTTCTGGCGCTGCTGAACAACGGCTATCTGTATAAGGAGTCGCAGCAGCAGTTCTACTCCGAGACGCTGGGCCGATTCCTGCCGGACCGGTATGTCGAGGGTGTCTGTCCCTTCTGCGGCTACGAAGAGGCGCGGGGCGACCAGTGTGACAACTGCGGGAAGATTCTCGACGCGCTGGATTTGGGCAATCCACGGACCAAGATCGACGGGTCTGTTCCGGTGATCCGTGAGACCGAGCACTTTTTCATCGATTTGGCAAAGTTGCAGCCCTTTGTTGAGGCCTACCTTGAGGACAATAAGGAGGACTGGCGGCCTGCTGTTCTCAAGTTCTCACGCAACTACGTGAAAGGGGGACTGAAGGGGCGGCCAATTACGCGCGATATCGACTGGGGTATTCCTGTTCCCGTGCCCGGCTATGAGGATAAGCGGCTCTACGTCTGGTTCGAGGCCGTGATTGGATATCTGTCCGCAAGCATCGAGGAGGCTGCCCTGCGGGGCGATCCTGAGAGCTGGAAGGCCTGGTGGTATGAGCCCGCCGCCGAGACATATTACTTCATCGGCAAGGACAATATCGTATTCCACACCGTGATGTGGCCTGCGGAACTCATTGGGGTAGAAAATCTCTATGCCCAGGATCCGGATCAACGTCTTAACCTCCCTACAGATGTGCCCGCCAACGAGTTCATGAATCTGGCAGGCGCACAATTCTCAAAGAGCCGGGGACATATGATCTCGCTTCCTGATCTGCTCTCGCGGTACGATGCGGACGCGATCCGTTACTATGTGACGGTTGTTATGCCGGAGACCAGCGACAGTGATTTCTTCTGGGATGACTTCGTGCAGCGCAACAACGGCGAGTTGGTGGCAGTCTGGGGCAATCTGGCGCACCGCGTGCTCTCCTTCACCCACCGCCACTTCGGCGAGGTGCCCGAGCCTGGAGAGTTGTCAGAGGTGGATGTCGAGCTCCTGGAACGCAGCAAGGCCGCGTTCGAGACCGTGGGCGAGCATTTGCGTGCGCGCCGTTTCCGCAGCGGACTTGGCGAGGCGCTGGCGCTGGCGCGCGAAGCGAATCGCTATCTTGAGGTCAAGTCACCCTGGACGCAGATCAAGGCCGATCGCGCTGCTGCCGCCACCAGCCTCTACGTTGTGTTGCAGGCGATCAATGCGCTCAAAGTTCTGCTGGCGCCCTTTCTGCCTTTCTCGTCCCAGGCGCTTCACAGCTCGCTTGGATATGAGCAGCCGCTCTTCGGTGCACAGCGCATTGAGACCATCGAGTCGGAAGGAAGGACGCATAAGGCCCTCCGCTATGACGATTCGCAAGCTGGTGGGCAGTGGACTTTCGAAACTTTGCCGAGCGGTCGCGCTCTCCAGAAACCGGAACCACTTTTCAAGAAACTCGACGATAGCGTTGTCGAGGAAGAACTGGCAAGGCTAGAGGCTTAGTTAGCGTTCTCCGAATCGCGACTTGCCGACCTGCACTGATCTGAAGGAGTGACGATGATTGGTTCGTTGACCCGTTGGGAGCGGATTCTTTATGTAGTCATTCTCGTTGTGGCGCTCTTCAGCCGATTCTATATTCTGGGGGATCGGGCTATCAGCCATGACGAGAGCATCCATACCAGGTTCTCTTGGAATCTGTACAACGGTGATGGTTTTCAGCACAATCCTATGATGCATGGAGTGCTGTTGTTTGAGGCGACAGCACTGACCTATCACCTTTTTGGAGTGAACGACTTTACCGCCCGTATCTTCACAGCCCTGGTGGGCGTTGTGCTGGTTATGACTCCGCTGCTCTTCCGCCGGTGGCTGGGCAAGTCTGGCGCACTGGCGGTGTCAGCGCTGCTGCTAATCTCACCCTCCATATCGTACTATTCGCGGTACATCCGCCACGACGTGTTGGTCATGACTACGGCGGTGTTCGTGCTCTGGACCAGCCTGCAATACCTGGAGACAGGCCGGCCCCGGTGGCTTGTATGGTTAGCCGCAAGCTTCAGCGTGATGTACACCACCAAGGAAAACTCCTATATGTACACGGCTATCTTCGGTGTGCTCTTCTTCCTGCCGTTCGTCATCCAGGTTGTCAGCGCCTCGTGGCACAATCCGCGCCTCTACCGGCCTTTTGTGGGGCTGCTGGTCGCTGCGGTAGTGTTGGCATCAGTTTTTGCGCTCTCGATGGCGACCGCGCCCCGGATCGAGGCGCCGCTGGATGATGCGGGGCTGATGTCAATGTCTGAAATTGCGGTTCCTATCTGGGGACAGATCAGCGCCACGCTGACGCTGGTGGCACTGGGCGCCGCTGTGGTGGTCCTCTTCTACGGCGTGGGCGAAGCGACGATGCGCCGCATGCGACTCTTCGACCTCCTCATGGTGCTGGGCACCCTCACCCTGCCGTTGGGCACGGCTTTTCTGATCAGATTTTCCGCAGGTGTGGACATGCTCGTGGTCTACAATGCGGTCAGAACCGGCAATTTCGCTGCGGTGCCCGGTTCCACGGTCTTCGCCATCTTCGCGACCACCGTGGCCACGCTCCTGGTCTCCGCTGCCTTTGGCCTATGGTGGAACAAACGCCGCTGGCCGCTCATCGCGTTGGTGCATTATACGATTTTCATCGTGCTCTATACCACCATCTTCACGTGGGGGTTTGGCGCGCTCTCGGGTCTCATTGGGGGCCTGGCCTACTGGATGGCCCAGCACGGCGTCCAGCGGGGAAATCAGCCCGGCTATTACTACGTGTTCATCGGTTCTCTCTATGAATACCTCCCTATTCTGCTCTCCATTGGCGGCGGTATCGCCGCTCTCTTTGTCGGCTTCTCGCGTTTCTCCCGCCGTACCGATCCTGAGGCTGTGGAGTCCGGGGAGCAACAGGTACTTGAGTGGGACTGGCATCGCATCCTGCCGCTCTTCTTGCTGGGCTGGACCGTGCTCTCCTGGATTGCTTACAGTTGGGCGGGTGAGCGGATGCCCTGGTTGGTCACGCATATAGCCCTGCCCAGTGCCTTCCTCGGCGGATGGGGGCTGGGACGGTTCCTCGACGCTGTCGCGTGGCGTCCATTGTTCGCGCGACGCGGCTGGCTCTTTCTGATAGCGCTGCCGTTGGCGGTCGGGGCATTTGTGGTCCTGGTTGGAGGTGCGAGCGCCCTGCAGGCAGCCTCTGCAGGTGGTCCATCGCCGGCGGGCCCCACGGCGGCGCAGGTGCAGTCACAGGGACAGATCCTGGGTGGTGCCTTGGGACTACTTGTCTTTGGTGCTGCCCTTGGCTGGGCCGTCCGCCGCCTGGGCGCGCGCGGCGGCCTCCAGTTGGCGGCGCTTCTCGGCGTGCTCGTGCTCAGCCTGCTGACCGTACGCACGATGGTACAGGCAAACTACATCAACTACGACCTGGCGACCGAGTTCCTCGTCTATGCGCACGGCACACCGGATATCAAAGTGGCCCTGCGGCAGATTGAGGACGTCTCGTGGCGGACGACGGGCAGTCCTCGCGACGTGGCGGTCGCCTATGGTGAGGATGGCTCCTGGCCTTTCACCTGGTATATGGTCAACTATCCCAATAATTACTTCTATGCCACCTCGCCGGATGCAACGCGACTTCGTCAGAATCCGGTGGTGATTGCAGGAAGACCACAGTTTGATGTCGTTGAAGGGATTCTGGGAGATGAGTACATCTACTTCGACTACCTCTATCTGTGGTGGCCGATTCAGGATTACTTCGACATGACTTGGGAGCGGATCGTCAATGCGGCAACCGATCCGAATCTACGTGCGGCGCTCTGGGATATCGCGTGGCACCGTGACTATGCTGCCTATGCGTATCTGCGGAATCCCGTTGCGCCTTTCACGTTGCACACCTGGCCTCATCGCAAGGAGTTCCGACTCTACGTCCGCAGTGAGATCGCGCAGGAAATCTGGCCCGATAGCGTTGCGTTAGGAACTGTGCGGTTTGTCCGCCCCGTGGAGACGCCGGCGCCCGATCCATATACCGCAGGTGCCCGGAACCTACCATCGAACTTTGAGGTGGCACTGCCCGGCGCCATCCCACGTGGATTTGCGCCGGTCGGGGATGGCACCTTCTACGTGGCTGACACCGCCGGTCACCGTCTCTGGCATGTGGGAGCCGAAGGCGTTATCGATAGCTTTGGCGGCTACGGAAATGGTCCCGGGGAGTTTATTGAGCCCTGGGACGTCGCTGTCGATGCCGAGGGCAATATCTACGTCGCCGATACGTGGAACCATCGCATCCAGAAGTTCGATGCAGATCGGCAGTATGTCACGAGTTGGGGCGGGCACATCCAGGTGGTCCAGACCGGTGTGCCGGGGTCCGAAGGCCTCTTCTATGGCCCCCGTGCGCTGGCCCTCAGTCCGGATGGGGACGAGGTTTATGTTGCCGATACGGGCAACAAACGCATCCAGGTTTTTGATGCCGACGGTGGTTTCCTGAGAGAGTTCGGGGGTGGCGGAGCTGCCGCCGGAAGACTGGAGGAGCCGGTCGGCATCGATGTCGATAGCAGAGGCCTGATTGCGGTAGCCGACACATGGAATCGGCGGGTGCAGATTTTCGACACTCACGGAGTTCCGCTGCGGCAGATGACCATACCGACGTGGGATACCTTCAGCCCGGACCTGAAACCCTTTCTCGCCTGGGGCGAGGAGAACCTGTACGTTGCGGATGCATTGCACCGTCGCGTATTGGTGTTCGACAGGGAGGGCGCATACCAATGGTCCCTCAGTGCCGATGCCGGCGCTCCATTGGCTTTTCCCCAGGGTGTTCTGGCTCTGAACGGTGTGCTCTACCTGACAGATGGTCACACCGGCA
>SLDA01000010.1 GCA_007125545.1 Thermoflexales bacterium
AGGGCCTGCAGCGCGATCTGTTTCGACTGCTGCACGGCGGCCTCCACGGTGAGCGTCTCATAGGCTTTGACGGCCTGGACCAGGCCGCGAACGGGTAGCGGGATGGCACCCATCCGCAGCGGATGCGGGCCTGTCTGGTCGACCAGGCACGGCACCTCGACGGACGCATGCGCCGGCAGATCGTCGAGCGCGCCCTGGTTGGGGACCTGGATAATCTGGCGGCTGCCGCTGTTGGTCGCGATGGCTATCATTGCAGCGAAGGCGACCTCCGCGTAGCCGCCTCCCCCGCGCTCGCGGAGCAGGGCCGGCTTCTCATCAAGCGCCGGATCGGCGTAAGTGTGAAGCAGGGCGCGCTCGATCTCGCTCACCTGCTCGCCGCGCGTGCGGTAATCGGGACGGCGCGCGGCCGCGACCAGTTCGTCGTGCCGGTAGTAGTATTGCAGGTAGCCGGCGGGAATCACGCCCAGCGTGCGGATCAGGTCGCCATCGAGCGCCCAATCGCCGGCGACCGCCTCGATGGCGCGGCCGGTGGCGTCCTCGCCGTCGACCCAGACGCGCGTGGCAAAGCCCAGGTGATTGAGGCCCATCCAGTCGACGGTGGCTCGAGCGGGGTTCACGCCCATGGCGCGGAGGATGGCGGCGCTCCAGCCCTCTGGGCCGCTGCAGAGGCCCACGAAGCGGGCGCGCCCGTAGGTGCCCAGCGCTTCGGCAATGATGCCGCTGGGGTTCGTGTAGTTGATGAGCCAGGCCCGCGGGCAGACCTCGGCGATATCCGCGGCGAGGTCGAGCATCACCGGGATGGTGCGGAGCGCCTTCATCATCCCGCCCGGGCCGGTTGTCTCCTGTCCGATGAGCCCGTGGTTGAGCGGGATGCGCTCGTCGAGGATGCGGGCCGCCATCCCGCCGACCCGGATGAGGCAATTGACGAAGTCCGCGCCCTCGAGAGCAGAGCGCCGGTCGGTTGTGCTGCTGACCTTCACCGGTAGCCCGGAACGGGCCAGCATCCGCTCCGTCAGCCCGGTCAACGTGGAGAGGCGGTCCGCATCGATGTCCTGCAGGCGGACTTCTGAGAAGGGCAGCCGGTCGAAATGAGCGATCAGTCCGTCGATCAGCTCTGGCGTGTAAGAGCTGCCGGCGCCGATCAGGGAAAGCTTGGTCATATTAGGCCTCCGCCGTCCAGGTGGTGTTGCGGTACTCGAGACCCACGAGGCTGGGAGGGGCCGCTTCTCCGGTGGCGAAGAGCTGCGGATCGGGCATCGTTTCGCGGATCGTGGCAAGGATATCGTCTGTCACGGGGACTCCGAGTTCGTCGTAGGCCAGCAGCAGGGCTCCCGCGGCGGGCTCAAGCGCGGCGCGCACGATGGCAGCGCCGGGGGCGGTGCGGTGGATGACCTGCGTCACGGTGTCGATGAGCAGCGGACCGCGGCCTTTGAAGACGCTGCCGGCGAGCACGACATCGAACGTGAGGGCTTGCATATCGAACCGGCGGATGGCGGCTGCCGCATACTCGCCGAGAGCGGCGCCCTGCTTGACGATCAGATCGGTGGCGACCTCGTCTCCCTCGGCGGCGACCTCGAAGGTGAGCGGGCAGAGGGAGAGCAGCGCCGCCTGGCTGATCTTCCCGGCCACCATACCCTTCAGCAGCGCCTCGGTGCTCACATATCCCAGTTGCCGGAGAACGCTGTCGGTGAGGGTGGTTGGCCGTCCTCGACCATCCTCGGCCCGCAGAACGGCCTGGAGTGCGTCCTGTGCGACATCGATGGCGCCGCCATAGAAGACATAGTAACCGTAGCACCACTCGTGCCCGTCGGGCGTCAGGATGCAGGTATTGGATCCGGTGCCCGCGGCGATGACGGCACCATAGGTCTGCCGGGTGCCGCCGCGCCAGCCGGCAATGGCGTCGTTGCGGACGACGATACGCTGAGCCAGGTTCGCGGCCTCCAATGCAGCCTGGCGGCGGGCGTAGTCCTCGGGCCAGTCGGCGCCCGCCAGGCCGAAGACGGCGACCCGGATGTCGTTAGGTGTAGCGCCCGCGGCGTGGAGTGCCTCGCGTGCAGTGGCGGCAACGACCTCCATCGGCACGGTCACGTCGTCGCCGGTCCAGTTACTGTTGCCGCCGCGTGCGGCGCCAAGGACGTTACCGTTCATATCGGCGACCAGGGCGATGGTCTTGGTGGTTCCGCCGTCGACGCCGAGGATGTAGGGGGACATAGGGATAGGGCCTCCTTAGTGGGCTATCAATGATGAGCCGGGATGCGTGATGCGTGCATGGATGGCGGCTTCGGCGGCTTGGTAGATGCGGTCGATCTCGCGGCGGCGGTGGATGTCGAGTTCGAAGTCGTGATGGGCGATACGGCGGCGGACTTCGTCGCGGAGCCGATCCGACAGATGCGGCTGGCCTTCGCTCTGCCACGGCCCGATAGCACGGCGCTCGAAGCGCTGCGGGTACCAGGTGTGCTCTTTGTAGTGGTCGAGGGTGCTGTCGAGCGCCATAAAGCCGTGCTGAACGCCCTGTCGAATCTCGCCGAGCCAGTCGTCGACATCGCCGGCCCCGAGGGTCACGCCCTGCACCATGCGCGCGGTCCAGTCGCGGATCTCGCAATCGAGAAGCAACTGCACGGGGCTGAAGATCTCGTCCAGGCTGAGCGTGCCGGCGCAGCTGAAGTGCCGCGCGCCGAGGGCGGCGCCCAGGGCCATGATCGCGGCCTTCTCCGCTGCCGCCTGTCCATCCGGACGCTTCGCCATAACGTGGATGTTGTCGGGCGCCGGGTGCCAACCCCACCCGTAGAAAGTGTTGAGGTCCTGACAGAGCAGTTGAAAGAGGAGCGATTCGGGCGCGCCGAATACCATGGCGCCGGCCCGCAGGTCGAAGGGAAAGAGGCCGACAGCGAATTTGGCGCGCTTGCCGGTGAGCGCGTGCGCCAGCACGGCGCCGCCCATGACCTCGGCTGCTCCGAGCGCCAACCCGCCGAAGGGCTGCAGTGGGGCGCTCGCGCCGGTCGAGGGCATGCTGCTGATGTGGAGTTCGTCGAGGCGGTCCAGGCAGGCCATGACCACGCGCAGAGATTCGCCTCCGAATCGTAGGGGCGTAGGGATGTAGATGGGGAGGGCGTGCATAGGCCGGCCCATCACCTCCGCCATATCGAGCAGGTAGTTGACCGTGAGGTCGGAGGTGGGATCGGTCGGCGAAGCGCCCTGCCGGGCGGTCGTGGTGGCGATGCGGTACTGGGCCAGCGGCTGCAGGTCGGGGTGGATCTCGGTTGGAATGCCGGGCGGGGCGTTGACCACCCCCTCGCCGGCGAGGCTGTCCACCAGCTTGGTCATCTCGACGAGCCGTGCGGTCGTCATGGGCACGACGCCATCGGTCTCCAGGTCGTGGACCTGCAGCGCGTAGGAGCTGACGCTGAGGGTCATCGCCGGAGGATCGTCGGACTTATCCGACGATCCTCCGGACCCGATCCAGCCCCGCATCATCTCGACGTAGTCGTCGGCTACCGTCGGGTCGATGAAGACGCGGCTGCCCGCGGTGCGGAAACCGTGCACCTCGAGCGCGCGGCGTGAACCGCTATCCGGGACGTCAATGCCGATTTCGTCCAGGATGCGGAGCGCGAGGCCGTGTACGCGGCCGGCATCATCCTGCGAAAGCCGGCGCTGCCGGGTGAGCTTAAAGGTCACAGTGGCCTCCCTAACTGAACTGGGGCAGGTAGTCGGCCTGCAGGCGCAGCCCCTCGTCCAGGATCTTCTCAGCTGTTGCCGGGTCCGGGACCGTCGGGTCGATGATCAGGGCCTCCAGCGCGGCCTGACGGTCGCCCGTGACTGCCGCCTCCACCACCAGATCCATAATGTCAAGTTGCAGCTCCATCAGGGCCGCGATGGCAGGTGGCAGCTCTCCCATGCCCATCCCGTAGATGCGGTCCGCGCCGACGATGGCCGGGATCTCGACTATCGCATCCTGCTTCAGGTTGTCAATGTAACCGTCGTTGGGGACATTGAGCGAGAGGATGTAACGGTTGCCGTTGTCGAGCAGCGAAAGCAGGATGTCGACCGTCTGCCAGCGGAGCCCACCCTCAATGAGGAGGCTGTTGAGCATTGTGGTCTCGGCCTCATCCAGCGGGCCCTCTCCACTCGCCAGGGCGTGCACCTTCGCCCCGCGCTCCTGCTCGCTCTCGGCGCCTCGGAAGATCCAGTCGGTGTAGCCCTCCGGCATAAACTTCCAACCCCAACCCAGATACTCGCCGACATGCGTGTCCGCGGGGCCGGGGAAGAAGCCGAAGCGGCGCAGGCATTCCTGCGAGAGCGGCTCCCACTTGGGGTCGACAGACTGCATGCGGCGGCGCACCTCGGGGTAGAGGTCCTCGCCGGTGCCGACACGGCGGATGTCCATGACCCAGTGGCAGTGGTTGATGCCGGCGACCTTGATGTCGATCTCGTGCTGCTTCAGCCCGAGGACGCGCTGCGCCAGGTTGTTCTGGGTGATGTAGGCGCCGAGGCATATGCCGACGTTCTTGACCGGTGTATACCGGCTGAGCGCCAGGCAGAGACGGCTCTCGGGATTGCTCATATTCAGGAGCCAGGCGTCGGGGCAGAGCTCGGCGATGTCGGCGGCGATGTCCATAAGCAAGGGCACCTGGCGGAATGTGTGAAACATACCGCCAGGACCGCCGTTCTCGCCATAGAGGTGTTGGGTGCCCATGCGGCGGGGGATGTCGATATCAAGCTGCCAGAGCTCGTAATGCTTCTGCTCCACGGCGGTGACGACGCTGGTAGCGCCGGGCAGCGCCTCGCGGCGGTCGGTGGTGGCGCTGATGCGGAAATCGGCATCCCACATCTCGTTGAGGCGGTAGGCCAGGTTCGTCATCTGCTCGAGCTTGTCGGGCGCGATGTCGACGAGCGCGACCTCGCTGCCGCGCAGCTCCGGCGTGAGCATCAGATCGCGCAGGGTCATCAGGCCGAACGAGTGGCTTCCGGCCCCGATCAGGACGATTTTCGCAGCGTTCATGGGTCAGTGTCTCCTTTGAGTAGCTGGATAAGTGCGTTATGGGGTGAATGTAGGTCTGAGTGAGCTAGACTCCCTTGAGCCCGGTAAGGGTGACGCCCTCGATGAAGTAGCGCTGTGCGAAGAAGAACAGCACGATTAGCGGGAACGTCACGGCAAGAGACGCCGCCATCAACAGATTCCACTGCACGCCAAAGCGGGTTTGGAAAGCGTACAGGCCCATCACCAGCGGGTACTGGGAGATGTTGTCGAGGTAGATCAGCGGACCCATAAAGTCGTTCCAGGTCCACATGAAGTGCTGCACGGCGATCACCAGCAGGGCCGGTTTGACCAACGGCAACATAATGCGCCATAGAATGGTGAAGTCACTGGCCCCATCGACATAGGCGGCATCGGTCAGATCCCAGGGGATGGTCATCATAAACTGGCGCAGCAGGAAGATGTTGAAGGCGCTGCCGAAGAAGTAGGGCACGATGAGTGGCGCATAGCTGCCCACCCAGTCCAAGGTGCGAAAGAGAATGTAGGTGGGAATCAGCGTCACGATGCCCGGCAGCATCATCGTCGAGAGCGTGATCGCGAACAGCAGGTCGCGTCCGCGGAACCGCATCCGGGCGAAGCCGTAGGCGATGATCGAGGAGGAGAGCACGACGCCCACCGTGGACGAGACGGCATAGAAGACCGTGTTCCTGAGCAGTCGCAAGAAGGGGAAGGCGGGGCTGGTAAGCGCGTCAACGTAGTTCTGCCATAACACCGGCCTCGGAATCCATGTGGGCGGGCTCGTAAACACTTGCGTGGCCGGTTTCAAAGATGTCACGATAAGCCAGGCGAAGGGTACCACAAAGAGCACAGCGACGACGATCAGGAGAAGATGGCTGCCGACGCGGGTCGCTGCTTTCCGTACCCGGCGTAGCGATTTACTCTGCGTCCGAACCTCTGTAAGCGTCTTGGCGTAAGTATTCATTGGTCTTTTTTTGCCTTAGCGCCGCTCGGCGCCTTCATAGTAGACCCAAGCGCTGGAGGAGCGAATCAGCAACAGCGTGATGCCGACCAGCACGAGGAACATGACCAGCGCCATAGCCGATGCATAGCCCATCGTAAAGTACCGGAAAGCTTGACGGTACAGATGGAGCATATACATCAGAATTGAGTTGAGCGGCCCGGCCCCACCTGTGCCGGCAATAAATGCGCTGGCGAACACCTGGAAGGAGCCGATCACGCTCATAATCAGGTTGAAGAAGATGCTGGGGGTGATGAGCGGGATCGTCACGTGGCGGAAGCGCTGCCAGGGGTTGGCGCCGTCGATCATCGCCGCCTCGAGCAAGGATTGCGGGATTTCCTTTAGAGCAGCGAGGAAGATTAGCATCGAGCCCCCGCTGCTACCCCAGAGTGCCATCAGGATGAGAGCGGGTTTCGACCACGCCACACTCCTGAGCCAGCCGGGACCACTGATCCCTACAAGGCCGAGCGCGCTATTGACCAAGCCGTTGCGGGGATCAAGTAACACCATCCAGAGCAGGGTACTGGCCACGGCCGGCATCAGGCCCGGCAGGTAGAAGGCGGTCCGGTAAAAGCCGATGCCCGCAAGCTGCTGATTAAGTAGCATCGCCATCACAAGCCCCGTGGCGATCCCCAACGGGACGGCGAGAGCTGTGTAGTAGAGCGTGTTGACCACCGACTTCCAGTAGAGCGGGTCTCTCGTGAACATGGTCGTGAAGTTTCCCAGCCCAATCCACCTGGGTGGATTCAGGATATTATAGTCGGTCATGGAGAAGAAGAACGAAGCCACCATAGGATACGCTGTGAAGACGAGGAGCGACAAGATCCATGGTGCGACAAAGAGGTATCCGCGCAGGTCCTCGCGCATCCTTTTGCTCAGCCGAACTCGCAGGCGCGAGACGCGTATCTGCGAACCGCGCTCCGCTCGGCTCTGGGGTCCGGCTTCTGGTGTCATTCCCATCCGTGCCTCCCTGTACTCAACTCATATCAGACCAACGTGAGGTTCCCGCTGCATCAAGCGCGCAACTGCGACCCTGGCGGGGGTGCTCACCGCCAGGGTCGCGAGCGAAAGGTCTAAAGTTGTCTGAGTGTTTCATCCAGCCGCGACTGGCAGAGCGCCTGGGCTTCGGCCAATGCCACAGCCGGTGTCTTGGCCTTGTGCATAATCTCATCGACGGACGAGGCAAAGGTATCGTTGGCGAAGTCCTCAATGGGCGACGTCCACATCTCAGCGGCATCGTTAAGGTATTCCGCGAAGAACTCGTGCATATCATGCGCCCGAACTTCACCGACGACCTGGCTGAGCTTCTCCGTGATGACCCCGTCGGGGAACCCTCTCCAGGCCGGGGTATCCATCACGTGTTTGTACCAGATCACCCAACCCTCGGTACAGAAGTGCTCGCAGAGCAGGAACGCTTCCTCCGGGTGCGGACAGCCCTTGGGCATGACAAACCAGTTGGGCCAGTATCCGGTCTTGGAGACGGTCCCGTTGGGACCTACCGGCAGCTTGGCGATCTCCCACTCGAAGGGTAGCTCGACGTCTGTGCACGCCCAGCTTCCGCTCTGATCGATGGTGTTAATGCCCATTGCGAAGGCACTCTCGGGGTATACATCACCAAACTGACCGAACAGGTTGAATCGCTCAACATCGCCCTGGTATTGATCGTCGAGATAGGAGAGCCAGTACTCCAGCCACTCGATATTTACGTCACTGTCGATCTTGTATTTGAGTTCTCCGGAATCGAAGAACTGACCTCCGTTGAGCTGCGCCCACACGGGATTCAGCCATCCTGATGTCCAGGGGACGAAACCAGCGGTTTTCAGCTCATCGCCTTCCCAGACGGTCAGTTCGTCGGAGAGTTCCTTGATCTCCCGCCAGGTGGTGGGGAAGTCCTCACGTTTGGTGGAGATGCCCCGCTCCTCGAAAGCCGTGGTGTTGTAGAAGATGCATCCGGCGCCCGCCGAAGCAGGGAGCCCGTAGGTCTTGCCCTGCCACTCGCAGGATTTCATTACGCTTTCATAGAACTGGTCAGGACGGGCCAGCTCGGCCCCCTCCATCATAGCATCCATGGCGGTGAGGGCGCCACGAGCGCCGTACTGGCTGGGTGGCGACCATATCGTGGCGGTCTCGGGCGGGTTGCCTGCTGCAATCCGAGCCAGAAGTACTTCGGTATACTCGCCGCCGCCGGGCGGACCACCGCTGATCTCGAACTCGACCTTGATGTTGGGATACTTGGTCTCAAAGGCCTCGATGACCTGCGGAAAGACCTCCTGACAGGTCGGTGTGGAGAAAGCGTTCCACCAGGAGATAGTGACCTGCTCCGAGGCAACCGGTGCCTCTGGCTGGTCAACCGGATCGTCGACGGGGTCCGTTGTGTCGGGTGTCGCGGGCGAACAAGCGGCGAGTAGTGTGGCGCCGGCTGCCATACCGGCGAATCGAAGGAACTGACGCCGGCTCAAAGGCGTGTGCAAGGGACTGCGCTTTTCTGTCATCTCAGATTACCTCCCTGACTAACGGAAACGGATGGGCAGATTATGACGACTTTCTACAGACCGCTCGGGCCTGTGATCGAACGGGCGCTATACCTGTGTGGGAAGGATCGGAACCGGACTGCGTCGGACCTATGTGTAACGGCACCGCGTTTAACACTTGTGTCAGCTTCTGGCTCACCTCCTTGGACTTCATTAGCAGCGACATCAGAAGCTGCTCTCTTCTCGAGAACGGCTTCGGTGACCCGAGCTTCATCCACCAGAGTTCAGTAGGTCATATGCAGCTTGTAGCGGTCGCCGCGGAAGACGGACCGGGTGACCTCGATAATGCTGCCATCCTCCACAAACGTGGTTTGCTCGCTGATAAGTACAGCGGTCTGCGGTGAAAGCTGGAGCAGGCGCGATTCATCGGCCCGCGGCAGTGCGGCGCTGATGGTGGTATCGGCATGGACCAGCTGGTGCTGATATTCGGTGCGCAGCGTCTCGAAGAGCGAACGGGTGGTGAAGTCGTAGGTGACGAGACCCGAGCAGAGGTGGTGGGGTAGGTGGCTGAGCTGCAGCGCGATGAGCACCCCGTCAGCCAGGCGCAGGCGATAGAGACGCACGACTTCAGCCCCGGGCGGCAGTTGCAGCTGTTCCGCCAGTTCGTAGCCGGCAGCCACAATGCGGGCCTCAAGCACGCGGCTGGAGACCTGGAGCCCGCGCCGCCTCATATCATCGCTGAAGCTGCTGAGGGGCTGCAGCTCCTCGTTCAGCGGCGACTCCGCCACGTAGGTGCCCTTGCCGACGGAGGTATAGACCAGTCCCTCGTGTAGGAGCTCGCTCAGGGCATTGCGAACGGTGATCCGGCTGACCCCGTGCTCGTCGCACAGCTCGCGCTCCGAGGGCAACTGCATGTTCGGCAAGAGCTGCCGTTCGTGGATACGGCTGCGCAGGAGCGTCGCGAGCTGCGTGTGAAGTGGAATGGCTGAGTCTCTGTCGAGCATTCGGGCACCTGTTATAAGTGGTTATTACCAGTTATTATAGGGGCGATTTCGGGGTGTGTCAAGTCAGAAACGATCGTGTCATATGCCAGATGAGCGCTTTTTGACAACCGCCAGGATATGCGTGCCGGCGTTGAGCGATCCGGCCTCGGCGCAGGCCTCCAGCTCCAGGTTCAGCAACGCCTCCCACTTCTCCGGATCGTTCCGGATTTCGGTCAGCGTGTCGTCC
>SLDA01000368.1 GCA_007125545.1 Thermoflexales bacterium
ATCGAAAGCTTTTGCAGGTGGAGCACCGTCGTGGGCCGACTACCTGATCGCCGGCGACTTCGGCGGATCGTTCCCGGAGCACCTCCGGGAGCAGGGCAGCCCAGGTGGGCTGCCGGTCGTGAGCTTCCCGGAGATTAGTATGGAGGGCAACGCTCCCTGGGGAGGCTACGGCATCAATCCCAGGCCCTCAGTCTGGGAAGCCTACGAACGGGAGAACGGACCGCTGCTGTCAGGCATCTATCCTTACTCTGAAGGCATTTACGAGGACCTCAACAAAGTTGTGCTCCTGCAATTGAACTGGAACCCGGAGCTCTCCGCAGAGGAGATCGTGCGGGAGTATGCTGCCTCTGAGTTCTCTCCGGCTGTGGCCGAACACGTCGTCGAGATCGTCCATCGCTTGGAGAGGGGCTTGGATCACCGCTTGGCAGAAAACCTGAGCGAGCTGATCCGGGCCGACGATGTGCGGACCCCCGACGATCTACAAGGGCTCCGGCTCTACGCTGTACCTGAGGCGCCGAATGCGGAGAAAACGCTGGCCCTGGTAGAGGGCGTGGCGGTGCGACTGCCTGCCGTAGTACGGGATTCGTGGCGCTGGCGGCTGCTCCGGATCCGTGCTGCTCTCGATGCCGAACTTCAGCGGAATGGTGGCGTCTCCACGGATCTGACGGAGGATCTGCTGAATCAACTAGCGGGGCTCTACCACACAGGAGAGGCGCTGCTATCGGTGACACCCCCATCGCGCCAGGCACTCTTCCAGGCCATGCGGCAGGATCTAGACGAATAGCTCCCTTGACGCTTTTGAGGCTATGGTTGCAGCTGCGTTTCGATGACGGTCTCTCCTGTTGTGAGCGCCTGAATCGAAAGGACTTGAAATCCGGCTTCGGTCAACCGGTCGGTTACTTCATCGATGCTAATGAGATAGAAGTCAGGGTCCTGCAGGGAACTGAGAAATGCGAAGACCAAGCCCGACCACGGCGTGCCTATGCCTTCGCGGACCAACTTATCCACAACGATCAGGCGACCTCCCGGCGTGAGCGAGCGCGCAACTTTTTGGTATACGCCGGCGCCATAGACGCCGACTCTGCAGGCGATGACCGCATCATATCCTACGGGCAAGTCGTCCTGTAGAAAGTCGGCAGGATGGAAAGAGAGCCGGTGTCCTTCGGACAGACCGTCAGCAATCTCCCGTCCGGCAGTACACACAGGTTCAAGATCCACCACTGTAGCCGTTAAGTTGGGATAGCGGCGCAGCAAGGCCAGCGCTATAACGCCCGAACCCCCACCCACGTCCAGCAATCGCCGAGCTGTCCCAATGTCCAGAACTTGGGCGAGTTCATCCGCCAATGGGCGGCTCAGCTCGTGATTCATTTGCGTGAACCGCCGCGCTCGTTCGGGATCCTCCATCATCTGCGCCACATAATCCGGCGTGGCGTGCCCCTGCGCTTCCCAGACCGACCCGGGATACCCGACGTGGAGGGCAAGGTTATGCCCTGCCAGATCGCGCTCGCGGGCCTCCTGAGCCATCAACTGCCAACTTTCCCGACTGTGGGTCTCCAGAATGTCCGCACGCGCACGTCCGGAAACCGCGTATCTGGCGCCCTGACGATCGAGAAGCTGTAGCCCTACCAGCAACTCCAGCCAGATGCGACAGCGGCGGGGCGGAATATCCAACCGGACAGCCATTTGCTCTGCCGATTGTGGCTCCTCGGCGAGATCCCAGAAGAGCCCCAATTCGACAGCAGCACCAAAGGCCGCTGCGGGCACGTAGGCGCAAAGGAGGTCAGACCACTCATCTATCTTCATCCTCTCAGTGTAACGCAGTCTGGCAGTCCGACCAAAGCTGGTGATCGGCTGGGAATTGCATTGACAGATCCGCACTCTCAGGCATGATTAGACCGTCCAGTCTAACCATCCAGTCCAAGAGGGCACCATGCCACGACCACGATTTGAGAAGCTATCGGCAGAGAAGCAGACGCGCATCCTCGAAGCGGCTGCCAAGGAGTTCGCTGTACATGGATACGAGGCTGCCTCCCTCAACCGCATCCTGGAACAGGCCGAGATCAGCAAGGGCGCCGCGTATTACTACTTCGATGACAAGGCCGATCTCTACACTACAACTCTGCACCACTACCTGGAGGCGCTGTGGGCCGAGCTGCCCTTCGATATCGACCGGTTCTCGGCTGACCACTTCTGGTCAGAAGTCACGGCACTGTACCAATACCTGTTCACCCGCTACCACGAGCGTCCCTGGGCGTTGGGAATCACCAAAGCCGGTGGACCGCTTCCGGCGATCTCGCTGTTAGAAGGGCCTTTGGCCGATCTGCGCGATTCGGCAGAGGGACTGATGGCGCAGATCTTGAAGCGGGGGCGGGACCTGGGACTGATCCGGGACGACCTGCCGGACGACCTGCTCCAATTGCTGGTGATGGGCGTCGACGATGCGCAAGACCGCTGGTTCTATGCACACCGAGACGAGATGTCTGACGCGGACATCGCTGCCGCAGCCCATCGCAGGACGGATACGCTTCGGCGGCTGCTAGCCCCGGCAACTGTCTGACAGCTCCGCCATCTCTCTGTGAAAGCCGGAACGAAATCATCTGATAGGAGCATCCCATGCGAATTGTCATCATTGCAGCTGGAAGTCGAGGCGATGTACAACCGTACGTCGCATTGGGAGAGGGCCTGAAAGACGCCGGGCATGAGGTCCGCCTGGTTACCAACATCAATTACGAAGCCCTCGTCAACGCTCATGGCCTGGCATTTTGGCCCGTGGACGTGAACACGCAGGATCTCGCCGAAGGAGATCGTATGCGCGCCCTATTGGAGAGCGGCAACCTTCTGGCCCAGATGGCGGAGCTGGCGAAGATGGCAAAAGAAAGCGCCATCAAGGTGGCAGCGCGAGGTCTTGAGGCCTGCCAGGATGCGGACATGGTGATAGGAGGCCTCAGCGGGATGTTCGTCGCGGCTGCGATCTCAGAGAGAACGGGCATCCCGATGATTCAGGCGCACAACGTCCCTTTCACGCCGACGCAGGCGTTCCCGGGAGCGCTGATCCCTTCGCTCCCCAGGTGGTTAGGACGCGCGCCGAATCGGCTGGCCCACCATCTGACCCGTCAAATCATGTGGCAGACCGTGCGTCCCAGCGATCGCATCATACGACGCCAGGTATTCCACCTGCCTTCCTCTCCATTCTGGGGACCGTTTCGATCCGGCATCCTCCAGCAAAGCCCTATCCTCTACGGACTCAGCCCGGCGGTCATTGCCCCACCTACGGACTGGGATCCCGCGCAGATCCACGTCACCGGGTTCTGGTTTCTCGAGCCTGCGGAGACGTGGTGCCCCTCCCCGGCACTCGTGCGGTTCCTCGAAATGGGTCCGCCACCGGTCTACGTCGGCTTCGGGAGTATGAGCAATCGAAACCCTGAAGATACCGCGAATCTGGTCCTGAAGGCGCTTGAACAAAAGGGGTATCGGGGGATTGTGTTCTCCGGCTGGGGTGGTTTGCAGAAGGCCGATCTGCCGGATACCGTGCTCATGGTCGACTCAACCCCGCACACGTGGCTGTTCCCGCGTATGGCGGCGGTGGTCCACCACGGCGGCGCGGGCACAACAGCGGCGGGGTTGAGGGCGGGTGTTCCCTCTATCGTCGTTCCCTTCCACGGCGACCAGCCTTTCTGGGGACGGCGTGTTGCTGAACTTGGCGTGGGGCCATCTCCAATCCGGCGCAGCAAGCTGACCGCCAAGAAGCTGGCCCAGGCGCTGGAGATCGCAGAGAACGATCAGGCCATGCGCCGACGAGCCGCCGATTTGGGTGCGAAAATCCGCGCCGAAGATGGGGTGGCCAATGCGGTCGCACTCATTGAGCGCCGGCACGGGCTAGGATAACAGCCTGCGGAGCTCCTCCGGCTCGATGAGCGGCTGCCGGCAAACCCGACTACGACACACGTAGGCGGTGGACCGGTCATCGATCTGCTCACGGTGGGCCAACAGTTCCGGCACTGATCCGAACCCCACCGCTAGCAGGCGATGCGGCGTGTACCCGTCCCGGGCGACCTCAACCAGGGCTCGTGTCTCCGCTACCGCAGGATCGCCCACGATAGCGACCTCGACCGGCACCGCCAGTGCACTATCCAGGGCGACCAGCCACTGGCCAAAGCCGAGCGGATACTGCGCCATATAGGCGTGCATCGCTGCGAGGCTGTGGAGAGCAGCGTCTTCATAGCTTGCATCGGCGCCGAAACGGGCCAACTTCTGCAGCACCGTCGCTGCCATCGCGTTACCCGAAGGCACTGCATTGTCCTGTGTCTCACGCGGCCGAAGCACCAGATTCTCCGCATCGTCCGGGGTGTCGTAGAACGCTATCTCCGGTCCGCCATCGCCGGATTGTGCACCGAAGTGCTTGAAGGCCGCGCCCATCAGGTCCTCTGCCGCCGCAATCCAGCGCGGCTCGAATGTCGTCTGATAAAGCGCAATCAATCCCTCGGCCAGATACGTGTAATCCTCCAGCAATCCCTGCACGCGGGCCTCGCCATCATACCAGACGTGGCTCAGGCGCCCTTCGGGCGTACGCAGTTCTCGTAGCAGGAAATCGGCGTTGCGTTCGGCAACCTCGCGATAGCGGTCTTCATCCAGCGCCCACGCCGCCTCCGCAAAGGCTGCGAGCATCAATCCATTCCACGAAGCCAGCACCTTCTCGTCCCGACCCGGCGAGGTACGCCGACCGCGAGCCTCAAGAAGCCGGGTGCGAGCCCGTTCGAGCTGTCGACGCTCTTCATAGGGCCCCGTAAAAGTCAGGATGTTGCGGCCTTCAAAGTTACCACCAGGGGTAACGCCATAGAGCGTCATAAAGTGCTCGGCCTCTTCATCTAACACTTCGCGGACCTCGTCGGGGGTCCAGACGTAGGTTTTGCCCTCCTCGCCCTCCGTGTCGGCATCCTGAGTTGCGTAGAAAGCGCCCTCCGGGGAGGTCATCTCGCGCATTACGTAGTCAAGCGTTTCGGCGGCCGTGGCCCGGAAGAGCGGCTCTCCCGTCACCTGCCAGGCATGCAGATAGACCCGTGCCAATAGGGCGTTGTCATAAAGCATTTTCTCGAAGTGCGGGGTCAGCCAATGGGCATCGACGGCGTACCGGTGAAAGCCTCCGCCCATTTGATCGTAAATACCACCCCGCGCCATCGCGTCAAGTGTCCGTGTCACCATCTGGAGTGCGCGTGTGTCGCCGGTGGTATGATGATAACGCAGCAAGAACTCCAGCGCCATCGGCTGCGGAAACTTGGGTGCCCCACCCCATCCACCGTGTTGGTCATCGAAGGCTTGTACCAGCTCGCGATACGCCTGCTCGATGACGCCAGGGTCGAGCGAGGCCGCATCTCCAGCCATCTTCGTTTCGCGCTTATCGCGTAGGGCGTCCACCACCTGCTGCCCCCGTGACACCAGCTCCTCACGCCGCCCCTCCCAAGCCTCAGCGATCGCCGCCAGGAGCTGCTTGAACGACGGCATATTGTAGCGGGGCTCGTCGGGGAAGTAGGTCCCACCATAGAAGGGTGCCCCATCCGGCGTGATGAACACCGACATAGGCCACCCGCCGCTCCCGGTCATGGCCTGCACAGCGTCCATGTAGATCCGGTCCAGATCAGGGCGCTCCTCGCGATCGACCTTGATGCTGACGAAGTGTTCGTTGAGCAGTTCCGCGGTGGCCTCGTCCTCAAAGGACTCGTGGGCCATGACGTGGCACCAGTGGCAGGCAGAATAACCGATGCTCAGGAAGATCGGCTTGTCCTCCTGCCGAGCCTTCTCCAGAGCTTCCTCACCCCAGGGATACCAGTCCACCGGGTTGTCCACGTGCTGCTGCAGATACCGACTGCTCTCTCCCGCCAAGTGGTTGCTCATTACCCCTCCCTTTTGCTGCATTCGCTCTAGTCCATTGTAGCAGGTGCACGAACGCTGAACAGTCAGACCAGGACCGGCACTCGTCTGCACTGAAGCCACACGACCTTGCCAATAGTCATTGATACTGCCATAGCATACCCAAGGCAAGGCCCCCCGCTACGTAATGTCCGGGGGGCCTGATCGTCTGACGCAATTGCAGCCTACTGCGCCAGCTCCTGACGGGCCAAGGGCATGGCGGCGGTCCCGAGTACCTCCGGGCGGTCGCCCTTACCGAAAGGCCGGAGGCGGAGCCTATAGCGCAGTTCCTGGGGTCGCAGTTGGTACTGCTCCAACCGACCGGGGCCACAGCTCGCGCTTCCCAACCCGGACTGGGCGTAATCAAGGTTCAGCGTGATATCCTCTCGCCGCTCCAGCTCGTACGTGTGCGTCGCCACTGTCAGATCCTCTGTGGTGTAATGGTGCGCACTGACCTCGAGGACCGGCGCGCCGACGGCCAACAGCCCGGCGCCCTCTTCGTCTGTCAGCGAGACCCACATCACGTCTGTCTTGTTCCCGTTTTCCTCAGGGACGATATAGGGCACATACTGCTCATCGACGGTGCCGTCGTACACGCCTACCCGCGCGCCTGCCTTGCGATCCGAGTAGCTCTCGTGAGGGCCGCGCCCGTACCACGTGAAGCGCTCGTACTCTCCGAACAACGTCATCTGGAGGCCGACACGGGGCAGGAACGGCACCTCGACTACCTCAGGGATGATATGCATCTCAAGGACGATGTCTCCGCTGCCATACACGGTGTAGGTATACCCACAGACGAATCGCGCCGGGGGCTTACGGGCCGGCGCCTTCGCCTGCTGCTCGGTAAGGGCCGCCACAAGCTGGGGCGGGATTCTGTCCGGGGCCACCTGCTTAAGATAACCGTAGATGCCTTCCAGCAGCCGGTGCAGTTCACCTCTCTCGACAAAGTGCCGCACCAGGTTTTTCAATTTGGCCTGCCGGATGGAGCCAGGGAGGTCATCATAGGAGAGACCAAGATGATGGCAGAACATCTGGGTAGCATCTGCGTCCAGAGCCCAGAAAAGCAGCATGGTCAACTGTTCCACCGAGTCCCCCTCGGGCGGCGGCTCAAAATCCGCGAAGCCCGCGTCAGGCGCGCAGAGGGTCTGGACCGAGATGTGGGCGACCTGGGGCGAGATCTGCTCGGCATTCACGGTCTGCACCGACTCCTCCAGACGATCCAGCCCAATCTCGCGCCAGCGCTTCGCTGCGCGCTCATCTCCCCAGCCGGCGAGGTCGTTCTCCGTGGGCGCGCGCCAGAAGTTAGCCCGCGGGCCGGCCTTCAGCATCTCCTGTCCGTCGTAGGCAAGCGAGTCCATCGTTCCCGACTGCATCCCGAAGACCAGGCGGAAGCGCTCACCCTCAACGATGGTCTCTGTTTCAGTCCTGGTCAAGGTAAGGGCCGGCATATCAGCAGGATCGAGCTTCGGAGCGTCGGGCACCTCGAACGGCATCTCAAACTGCTCCGCCGCAACCTCGTGGCCCTTAGACGCCCAGAGGGTATCCTCGACCAGCGTGAAGCTGAGGTCGAGCCAGTATCTCGCACCCGGGGCCAAAGCCGGTTTATCGTACGGAACCGTGACGGCCTCACAAGCTCCGGGCGGGGTATTCAAGCTGAAGGCGCCCTGCTGTATCACCTGCCCGTCCTCGGACAGCGTCCAGGCGATCTCCAGGTGGCTGAGGTCGGAGAAGTCGTAGCGATTGCAGACCCGAACTTCGCCGCGCGCCAGATCCACCGGCTCGACCCGCACAGGCGAGTAGACATACTTGATCTCCCACATCGCCGGATGGATGGTGCGATCCGGGAAGATCAGACCGTTGATGCAGAAGCTGCCATCGTGGGGTACGTCGCCATAGTCACCGCCGTAGGCAAACCACATCTCGCCCTTCTCCGTAGTGCGCCGCAGGCCCTGATCGACCCAGTCCCAGACAAAAGCGCCCCGAACCCGGGGATACTGCTCAAAGAGATCCCAGTACTCCTTGAGGTTTCCGGGGCTGTTGCCCATTGCGTGAGCATACTCGCACAGAATCAGCGGGCGCGTCTCTCCCGGTCTCTGTGCCATCTGTGACAGGCGCTCCAGGCTGGGATACATCGTGCTGACGATATCCACGTAAGGCTCGTGGTCAGCCGATTCGTAATGGATGGGGCGGGTCGGGTCGTATTCGTGAATCCAGTCGGCGAGGGCCGCATGATTGGGGCCATGACCAGACTCGTTGCCCAGGGACCAGATAATGACGCTCGGGTTGTTCTTGTCCCGTTCCACCATCCGCCGGCCCCGCTCCATAAAAGCCGTACGCCAGTCGGGACTCCGCGACGGCTCATCCCAGACGCCGTGAGACTCGATATTGGCCTCATCGATCAAATAGAGTCCGTACTTGTCACACAGATCGTACCACAGCGGATCATCGGGATAGTGACAGGTGCGCACGGCGTTAACATTGAAGCGCTTCATAAGCAGAATATCCTCGATCATGGAGGCTTCGGAGACGGTATGGCCCGTATCGGGGTCGTGCTCGTGCCGGTTCACGCCTTTGAAGAGCACGGGGGCGCCGTTCACCAGGATCTTGCCGTCCACGATCTCGACCTTGCGGAAACCGACATTGGCAGGCGCCGCCTCCAGGGTATTGCCCGCGCTGTCCCGAAGGATCAGCACCAGCCGATAAAGGTAAGGATGCTCAGCAGACCAGGTGCGAGGACCCTCAACAGCCGCCCGGAGATTGAGCGAAGTCTCGGCCCCTGCCGGCACGGTTACGGCCTGGTTCAGCTCCACGACCAACTCTCCATCGGCATTGTGGAGAAGGGCCGTGACCGTGCCCTCCATCGTTTCATCTGTGCCCGCGTTACACACGGTGACCCGCACCGACAGCCCGGCGTCCCGATAGGCCGCGTCGAGGTCGGTGCGCACCCTGAAGTCGCGGATGTAGGCCTGGGGCCGCGCCACAAGATAGACGTCGCGGTAGATACCGCTCAAGCGCCAGAAGTCCTGATCCTCCAGATAGCTACCATCACACCACCGGAAGACCTGCGCGGACAGCGTGTTGGTGCCTGGCTTTACCACCCCGGTAAGGTCGAACTCCGCGGGCAGGCGGCTGCCCTGACTGTACCCAATCTCCTGCTCATTCACCCAGAGATAGAAAGCAGAGTCTACTCCCTCGAAGATGATAAAGATGCGCTGGTCGGCCCATTCGTCCGGGATGTCAAACGTGGTCCGGTACAGGCCGACCGGATTATCGTCCTTGGGGACCTCGGGCATATTGTCCGGGGGAAAGGGGTATTGGACGTTCGTATACATCGGCGTCCCATAGCCCTGCATCTGCCAGTTACTGGGCACTGCGATCCGGTCCCAGTCGCCGTCTGCCCCCTCCTCGGTGTAGAACTCGTCAGGCACAGCGGCAGGGTTGGGTAGCCAGCGGAACTGCCATTCGCCGTTCAGCAACTTGAAGGCCGGCGACTGCTCTCGCTCACCGTCCAGCGCCGTCTCAGCATCGGCATACGGGATAAAGGATGCACGTCCCGGCTCCTTGTTGCGTCCGACCACATGTGGATTTTCCCAGTCATTCGTCTGTCTCGTCATCTACAGGCCTCCCAGGATAGTGCTGCTGATTGCAGTCGTGCCAGTCTGGTGTCCGAAATAGACAGAGCCGTCCGGCATACTGCCGTCCACTGGTGTCAACATCCAGATTGTATGCCGGTCCTGA
>SLDA01000395.1 GCA_007125545.1 Thermoflexales bacterium
AGGTCAGGGGCAGAATGCCGGTATTGATCAGATTGGTGTGATGGATACGGGCAAATGACTTGGTCAGCACGGCACGTACTCCCAGGTACATCGGCGCCAGCGCCGCATGTTCGCGACTGGAGCCCTGCCCATAGTTGGTGCCGCCCACGAGGATGCCGCCACCCCATTCCTTCGCGCGCGCGGGGAAGTCAGCATCGACGCGGACGAAGACGTACTCAGAGATCGCCGGGATATTGGAGCGCAGCGGCAAGATCGCGGCGCCGGCAGGCATAATGTGATCGGTGGTGATGTTGTCGCCCACCTTGATCAGGACGCGTCCCTCCAGCTCGTCGGGAAGCTGGTTTGTGACCGGGACGGGCTTGATGTTGGGCCCTCGAATGACCTCGACCTGCACTGCTTTCTCGGGATCCAGAGGGGGCACGATCATATTGTCGTTAGTGGTGAACTGCTCCGGTTGGTCTACCGTGGGTGGCGGTCCGAAGTCCCGTGGATCGGTGACGACGCCCGTTAGCGCCGACACGGCACAAGCCTCCGGGCTCGCGAGATAGACGTAGTCGTCGACCGTGCCACTTCGCCCCTTGAAGTTGCGGCAGAAGGAACGCATTGAGGCGGCGCCGGTTGGTGGAGCTTGACCCATTCCAATGCAGGGACCGCAGGCAGACTCCAAGATGCGGGCGCCTGACGCGATCAAGTCGGCGAGTTCACCGCTCTCGGCAATCATTGTGTAGACCTGCTTGCTGCCCGGTGTTACGGTCAAGCTAACCGCAGGGTGCACCTGTTTGCCCTTCAGAATTGCCGCGACGGTTGATAGATCCTGATAGGAGGAGTTTACGCACGAGCCGACGCAGACCTGGGCGAGCGGTAGCCCTACGATCTCTGAAATCGGCACAACGTTGTCGGGCTGTGAGGGTTTTGCGATCAGGGGTTCCAGGGAGGCCAAGTCCAGCTCGATGACGCGCTCGTACTCCGCATTCGGGTCGGCGGACATAGCTCGCCAGCCGCTCTTGCGCCCCTGGGCGATCAGATAACGGCGCGTCTGCTCGTCGCTCGGGAATATCGAGGAAGTGGCCCCCAATTCGGCACCCATATTGGCGATGGTGGAACGCTGCGTCACCGTAAGGCTGTCGACGCCTGGACCGAAATACTCCATCACTTTGCCAACCCCGCCCTTCACCGTCAGCCGGCGCAGAAGATCGAGGATGATGTCTTTGGCGGCAGCCCAGGGCGGTAGTTGTCCCAGAAGCTTGATCCCGAGCACGCCGGGCATCGTCATATAGAAAGGCCCGCCACCCATCGCCACCGCAACGTCGAGCCCGCCGGCTCCGATCGCCAGGGCACCCAGTCCCCCCGAAGTGGGTGTGTGGCTATCGGCGCCTAACAGAGTCTTGCCCGGAACGCTGAAGCGCTCCAACTGGACCTGGTGGCAGATGCCATTGCCGGGCCGGGAGAAGTAAGCGCCATAGCGCGCGGCGACAGATTGTAGATAGCGGTGGTCGTCCGCGTTACGGAAGTCGGCTTGGAGCAGGTTGTGATCGACGTAGCTGACCGCCGTCTCGGCGCGCACGCGGTCGATGTTCATAGCTTCGAATTCCAGCCATGCCATCGTCCCCGTCGCGTCCTGGGTTAACGTCTGATCGATGCGGATGCCTATCGGCTGCCCTGCCTTCATCTCGCCGTCTACGAGGTGGTCGGCGATGATCTTCTCGGTTAGTGTTTGTGCCATTCGAAACTCCTTGCGCGATTGAGAGCCCGAAGATCGGGGTTTAGGTCCTGTCCAGTCGCGTGCCGATCTGCCGTCGCTCCACCGACTGATGTTCTGGACCGGAAAGCCGGAAGCCTCAACGTTGGTCGATGGCTTGATAGGGACGGTTATCGGGGCCCACATAGGTCGCCAGCGGGCGAATGAGCCGGTTGCGCGCGTACTGCTCCATAACGTGGGCAGTCCATCCCGGGATACGGCTGATGGCGAAGACCGGAATGAACACCTCCAAGGGAACACCCAGGAGATAAAGGAGGGGCCCGGCGTAGAAGTCAACATTGGGATAGAGGCCTTTACGCGCTTCAACCGTCTCAGCGATAGCGGTTGCCAGGTCATAATAGTGGAAGTCGCCCAGTTCGGCGCAGAGTTCATAGAGACGGCCCCGCAGGTAGGCGGATCGAGGATCGGGCGCTGTCTTATAGACCCGGTGTCCAAAGCCCATTATCCGCTCCTTCCTGTCGAGGGCTGCGGTGATGTAAGGCTCGACATTGTCGACGCTGCCGATGTCGAGCATCATCTGCATTGCGCGACGGTTGGCACCTCCGTGAAGCGGTCCTTTTAGCGTGCCAATAGCGGTGGTGACGGCGGAGTAAATGTCAGAGAGTGTGGCAGCGGTGACACGGGCGCTGAAAGTTGACGCGTTGAAGCCGTGCTCCGCCATCAGGAGCATGGCCAGGTCCATACTGCCGGCTTGCATCTCCGTGGGTTGCTCTCCCGAAAGCATGTAAAGGAAGTTGGCGGCGTGGCCAAGCTCGGGATCGGGATCGATGGGGCTCAAACCCTGCTTGTGGCGGTAGTAAGCGGCGACGATGGTCGGGACTTTGGCGACGAGCCGGATAGACTTCTCGGTGTTCGCCTCGGAGGTGTCGTCATCCTCGCAATCGATGCTGCAGAGAGCCGAGACGCAGGTGCGCAGCGCTTCCATAGGCTCAACAGTCTCGGGCAGCACCGATAGAATACGCCAGATCGTGTCGTCGATGGCTCGTTCTCCGATAAGGCGTGCGGAGAATGCTTTTAGTTCGGCGGCAGTCGGTAGTTCGCCGTAGAAAAGCAGGTACGAGGTCTCCTCAAAGGTTGAGTGGCAGGCCAGCTCGCCAATGTCGTAGCCCCGGAAACTGAGCGTGCCCCGCTCTCCGTCTACCTTGCAGATCTCACTCTGCGCGATTACGACGCCTGCGAGGCCTTCGCGAATTGACGGGTCCGGGCCATTTCCCGAAGTCCTTGCGGCCAGTGTATCTTTTGTCCCGGCCACGGTTGTTTCTGTGGAATCACCACCAGCTTTCGCAGACATAATTTCGCCTCCCTAGTCTATTTCATCCTTGTCCGGCACCATATAAAGATTGCACTGATTGTGTGTCCTGGGAGAGAGCTACGACAGGATCTACACCTCCCGTGCGAAGCTGTCCGCCGGCACCATCGCGATAGATAATGAAAAAGCCAGCCTACTTGCCGTAGGCTGGCTGATTTGATAGTGAATCCGACTATCCAGACGGCATCAACCGCCCCCACGGGTAGGGTGGCTTCGGCTGAGGCTGCTTAGGCTGTCGGCTCTCTCGCATATAAACCATATTCCGCTCGCGATGTTCCTACGCTCCCAAATTAGAGAAACTTTAACACAAATCGATACAAATGTCAACCATTTATAGCCTCACCAGCGCCTTGATAGAGCGTCGCTCGCGCACCGCCTCGAAGGCCCGGTGTATTTCATTGAGCGGGAAGACGCGATCGAGATCGAGCCAAATGCCGGCGTCGAGGCGTCCGTCACGTATGCGTTCGATGACGGCTTGGTGCGTCTCTGCTTCGTCGTAGCCGCCGCTATAGACCGTGAAGCTTCCGCGCGCGCGGTGCGGTTGGAGCCGGCACGTCTCGAAGTCGTCGATACCGTAGATGCCCAGGGTGCCCCCAGCCTTGAGGTGCGGTAGCACCTGGTTGGCACTCTCCGCCTGTCCCACCGCATCGATGATCGTGTCGAAACCATCGGGACAGAGTTTCGTGAGTTGGTCCGCCACATCAGGGGCGCGATAGTCGATGTGGGCGTGAGCGCCTGATGCGTGTACTGCCGCGCGGCGGCTGAGGCTGCCGAGCACGGTAATTTGTCCGGCCCCGGCGGCGGCGGCGTGCGAAGCAAAGGCCAGTCCGTTGCCGCCCGAGCCAACGATCAGAACGGCGCTGTTCGCGCACTTTCCCATCCGGTTAAGGTAACTGAGCGTCTCTCGCCAGGTGATGATCATCGTGGCTGCCCGGGCATCGATATCGGGCGGGATGATCTGATTGATGCGGTACGGGCTCCAGTCCGAGGCCGGGAACCCATCCGCGCGCATAGCCCAGTGATCGCGCGCGACACCATACTCGGCGAAGCCTCCCCAATTCACGCCATAGCTGCCGTTCCGGTCCGCAGGCGCCCCTACCCGTGAGACGAGGTCGCCGACGCGGAAGTGGCGGACGCTGTCACCCACCTCGATAACCCGGCCGACACTCTCGTGCCCCAGTACGGTGGGATACGTGACAGGCCAGGGGAAGCGGCCTTCAATCAGATGCTGATCCGTACCGGTACAGGTTGCCCCGTAGAGCAGCTTGCACAGGACGTCGTAGTCTCCAATGACGGGTCGCGGAATCTCCCGCACAGTCAGTTTTTTTGGGTGTTCAACCATCGCGGCTTTCATTGTCGTCTCACCTCGAATCTGGGTTGGCTAGCTCACCGTCACGGGTCGGACGCGAACCCCCGAAACATCGATGCGCCCCACATTGCAGACGAGGGCCACGGCTCCGCCTTCTAGTGGAACGTCCCGGTCGGAAGCCTCGAGCAGGGGTTCACCGTTGACATATCCGGTGATGGTTGTGCCCAATGCACGCAATGCGAGCGTGATGGGCACATCATACTCCCACGGGAAATCGATCTCTGCCAGCACCGTCTCGCCGTCAAGCGCCTTGACGAGACAGAGCCTCTGATCCTCGCAAAGAAGGAGGGCGTAGTAGCGTGTCAGCCCCTGGACACGGGCTGCCAAGCCGGTGCGCCGTGCCATGTGGGGAACCAGGTCTGCTTCTACCTCATAGTCGATCCATTCGCGTGTCCCCTGCATCACGAGGCCGGTATCCCGATCCTGGCTAACCCTAAGGCCTTCGGCGGGCCAAAAATGGTCCGCGCCATTGACCCAGGCTCGCTCCCACATCTTACCACCGGTGGGCGGCTGTGTGAGGGTGGTATCGGGCGCGCCGTCCCAGGTGAGCGTGTCCAGATAGACTGTGCCCGCGGCTCGCCGGTCTGAACGGATCTCCAGGCCGACTTCTGCAATTGGGCCCCACAGGCCCGATGCGTCGCTGCCGGGCTCAAGGTGCCACACCAGCTCGGTGTCCTGGCTTGGGAGGAGCAGGGTCTCCGGCCCGCGCCATAGGACGCGCGCCTCGTTGGCGCCGTAGCTATAAAGGTAGAGGTTGCAGCGGACCGCCTCTCCATTGCTTGCCGCGGCTACTATTCGGGCGCGGACAGTCTGGCCCGGATAGAGCGTCGGCGAGCAGTCGAGGGCGTAGCCCGGCATATGGGCCGCCTCTTCGGTGAGGAACGTAGCGGTTCCGGCGCGTGCCGCGCGCCCCGTCGCGACACCATCGTAGTGGAAGGCCAGGCTGTGCGTGCCGATTGCACTGTAGCCCAAGACGTTCTCCAGCTGCAGCGTACCACGTGCGTCAATAGCCTCGTCCGGCAGGAAGCCCTGCACGGCGCCCGGCAGATCGAAGTGGTATCGCGCCCCCTCCTTAGGTCTGATAGGCAGTTCGCCCACCAGAGCCCGGCCTGCGTTGACCAGATAGTAAGTTTCAATGACAGCGTCGGAGATGCCCCGGCCGCCGTCTGCTGTTGGGATATAGAGGCGATCTGCTACCGGCCCGCGGTAGTCGGGACCGGTAGCCAATCCCGCAAGCCCGTTCTTGATCCCCATCAGGCAGCCTATGTTGCCGGCGTTGCAGTCTGTGTCCCAGCCTGAGGTGTTGACGATCATCAGCGTGCGTTGGAAGTCGTCCTGACCGTAGAGGAGGCTGAGGATCATCAAACCGTGATTGGGAACCATATGCACGCCGCCACCGTAAACGTGGTAGCCGTAGCGTTCGTCCAGCCAACGGCGGGCGGCTCGCCAGTCCGCTTCCCTGAGCCTCAGGTCGCGGAGTTCACCGATCATGCGGGCGATGATCGACGAGGGTGGTATGACGGCAAGACCGGTGTCGAGGAGTGCCTCGAGATCGGATTCGACGAAAGCCTGCGCTTCCATCGCTGCCAGTACCTGGGCACCATAGATCGCCTCGCCGTCGTGGCTGACGCTGGCAGCGCGCCGGGCCAGGTCCGCAGCGCGTTCCGGGTCGCCGGGCGCGACCATAGCCCAACCATCAATGAAGATCTGCGCGCCGATTTGTTCCGCTACCACCTGCCCATTCGTCTCGATGGCACCGCTGCACGGCGCTTCGATGCCTGCCTTGAGCCTGAGATAAGCGGTGTGTTCGGTGGAGTTGCCCATACCGCCCCACCAGAGAATGGACCGGCGCTCAATGATGTAGTTGAGCCAGGTCTGCCCGATCTGTGCAGGGGTGATCGCCGGATCGTAGCCGTAGTCATCGAGCGCGCGGATAAACGTGAAGGTGCCTGAGATATCATCATCGGTCACGATGAGGGGCTTGTCGAGCTTCTCGTGCACGTAATAGTTAATTTCGCCCAGCTCCCCCATAATCCGATCATAGGACCAACCCTCAAAGGGGCGCCCCAGATAAACACCGATGATTTTGCCGAGGACGCCGGCATACACACGCTCTTCGTAGTCGACAGGCAATGGCATAACACTGCTCCTTCTAGGATTTACTTGATCGTGCCGAGGACGCCGGCATACACACGCTCTTCATAGTCGACAGGCAATGGCATAAGACCGCTCCTATTCAGATTCACTCAAGGCTTCGAGAAAGATGACGTAAGTTTTCCCGCCCAGCAGGTTGCGCGGAGAGGCGCGCCAGGGCTTCGAGAGGATGTCCGCGCGTCCGTTCCCGGTGACATCGCCGAGGACGGCGGCGTGTCCACCCAGGTTAGCGTCCAGGACGATGTGCTCCTGCCAGGTGCCGCCTACGCCATCCAGATTCTCCCAAATATACCAACGTGGCGCCGCTTCACCGCCGACGGCTTCCATCTCGCAACTGAAGAGATCCAGATCGCCGTCACCATCCAGATCGCCGACGTAAAGGCTGTGGTACGCGCCCCGTCGCGGCTCCTGATCCGCATCCCACGTGTAGATCTCGTGCCGCCGCCAGACGGTTCCCTTACCATCGACGTTCTCCATCCACCAGATCAAGCCGCCGGGAATCTCCGCATCGGTGAAGACGATATCGTTACTGCCGTTTCCGTTCATATCGCAGACAACACTGTAGGTCGCGTCGAAGGCGAAGTAGGGCTGAAAGTCGGGGGGCGGGGGTGTGTTCGGTCCGATGGGGTGCTCGACCCACGCGGAGCCGTCGCCGTGCACATTCTCGAACCACACATTAGTGCGCACGACGTCAAGGTACCCGTTGCCGTTGAGGTCGCCGGTGGAGACGCCCGCGTGGACGGGCGCGCCGATGTGGTGCACCTCCCAGGGTTGCGTCGGGTCGGCGGGGATCGCGTACCAACGCAGATCGTTCTGATCGGACATCGTGAGGATCTCCACCTTACCGTCGCCATTGATGTCTGCAGCTACCACGTCGTGCACACCGGCAAGGTCCGGGTCGAAGGCGTGGCGCGTGAAGGGGGTGCCGGCGTCGCGGCTGTTCCGGTACCAGGCGCCCCCGGTTACAAGGTCGATCCAGCCATCGCCGTCGACATCAAGCGCGACAGCTCCGACGTCCGAGGGCGAGTCGCGCCCTAACAGATGACGGGTCCAGACTCCGTCCTTTCCATAGTCATACCAGAATAGGTCGCCATACTGCTGACCGACAATGTACTCAGGAAGCCCATCTTGGTCGAGGTCGGCAAGCGCCGTCTGTGCGTAGTTTGCCGTGGGTAGGCTGGTGTCGATGAGGTGGGCACGGTATCTGGGTATCATAGTCTTACCTCCAGTGTGTGTGGAACTCTCGGGCGTTCATAGTAATGGGCCGACCGTGATCGGTTCTGTGTCGGCGTGCCTCTTCTGAGGCCTTCCAGGGCCATAGCCTCGTCAGCCCGCATCGGTGAATCCCAGTGTACTCCATTCAGTCACCTGTGCAAAAGAAGGGACCCCATATCGGGTGCGCACCAGCCGCGTGGACATCGTCCGGAAGCGATGAATCTACGTTGACCCCACTGTAGCGACGGATGAGTGGTGAAAATGGGTTTGTTTCGTAATAGGGCTTGTTCGCCGCTGCCTCCTGCTTGGCGCACTGCAGTGACTGCCGGAACTGCTTCTTGCTTTTATTGTATATGCGGTTTGGAGTGCATTCAATGGACCATCCCCTCCAGGGTGCGCGTCGGTTTGTTGCAGTCCTTGTGTCGCGGGAGGCTGGGGTGTGTGGGGATGGATGAAGTTGCAGACCGCGGACAGGCGGACTCTGCTGAAAAACTCGCTGATTGGCAGCGAGAAATCGCCCCGGCTTCGTGCCCGCAATGCGCGAAGCCAGGTTCCTGACCTTGTCCCAGGGTAGCGCAAGCCTTAGTGCGTCCCGCCCCCAGGTTCCCGGGAGATTTGAGTCACTGGTTACGGTTTCGGATACACCTCATGTACTGACTGACAGCGCCCGCAGACGCAAGGCCCGTGCCAAGCGCTGAAGATTGGCCGCCGCTCCGGCAAACAGCATCTGCAAGCGCACTTTGGCTTTGCCGCGATACCGCGCCTGACGCACGCTATACCGCCGTACTAACTCCGAGATCGTGCCTTCAATGGCACTCCGGCGTTTCATCCGCTCTTTGAAGGCCGGCGTCTGCTGTTCAGCCCGCCGTGCTTCACGGTGCTCATAATAGGGAGCCGTATTGATGGTGCGACTTCCGGTTCCAGAGACACACAACTGCCGCACGGGGCACCTAGCACAATGCCCTTTGAACTCTGCCTTGCTCCCCTGACTGCCCGGGGGATCACCGGTGCGCCATAGGGGCACTGTGTGCCCCTCAGGACAGGTGGCCTGCTGCGCTGCAAAGTCCAACTTGAAGTCCGCTTGCCGATAGCCGACGGGTTTCTTGCTGGTATCGACCCCTATTGGACCCACTAACTCAATCCCGCGTTGCGCACTCTCTGCCAGATTCGTGCCACTCGTATACCCCTGATCGACGTAGTGTTCATCGGGACGCAGGTCGCGCGCGATCAACCGCTGTTGGATTCCGGCGACAGCTTCGCTATCCCCTGCGTTCGCCGCCACCAGTTCGATGTCCGTCAGGAACTGCACGGCAGCTTCCTCATCGATGGTTTCCGTGGCCTGCAACTTGTACCCTTCCCATATCGTCTGGCGCTTCATGAACCACCGGGCGTCAGGATCGTGCGGGCTGACGATGATCTCCTTACCCGCACCTCGCCCGCCCGGCTTCTTGATCGCGACACCGCCGTCACCGTTCTCGTCAGGCACTTCACTGAACTGCTGCGCCCACACCGTCCGCAACGTCTGCACCTCCGGCAGCGCCTGCACCTCGGCGGGCACGTCCCCCTCTAGCTGCGCCAGCAGCCACACGCCATCCCGCCCGGCGCGCACCATTTCAGCCGGCAGCGTACCGGGCGCCAGCTGCCAGGTCGTACGCCGCACACCATACGTCTCCACAAACGCTGCGGGTATCACGCGCTCGCGCCACACCGGGGCCACGTGTTCGATAGCGTTTAGCGCTACGCGCAGCGTCTCCCACACTAACTCCACCCGCCCCAGTTTCTCGGTGTAGCTCAG